>JAHITV010000021.1 GCA_018817315.1 Patescibacteria group bacterium | reverse complement strand
GAGCTTTTGCGAAAGATTACGGGTCGCTATCCTTCCCCAATGCCAAGCATTGGGGCTTGCCGCGACGCGGTGTCAATGTATGAATTGGCTGCATATCTCAACATGACGCTGCCGCCAGAGAACCTTGACTCAAAAAATTTCTACTACTTCTACGACGGAAGTACACCCAGCTTCATAATCTACGCAAAGGTGGATAAAACTTGGTTGAAAGCCAACTGTAATGGCGTTGGCTATGCCACCACCAAGGAAATTATCTGGCTGAACGAACTTCAGGCGTCTGAGAATCCAACGAGCAATGGTACCACACCATCACCGGTTCCTTCGGAGTTCCCCCACGTCAGCCCAATAGGAAACAAGTAGTGCTTCAATCTATCTCCTTGATGGAAAGAAGCCAAACTTTAAAGAGATCTCTCACCAACAATCAATGGTGAGAGATTTTCTTTTTACGCAAATCTTGATAAAAGCCCTAGTTTATAGTAATATTAGCCCAGTAATTATTTTAATTTATAAGGAGAGTTCGCATAGTGGCCTAGTGCGGTTGCTTGGAGAGCAACTAACGGTGCAAGCCGTTCGAGGGTTCGAATCCCTCACTCTCCGCCAGAGGTTTAATGATGAGAATCTTTACCCCGCTGAATAGCGAGGCCTCACTCCCCACTAGATGTCTAATTTCGGACCTTTTGAATTTGCAATATTTAAACCCCATTTATGATATACTTAAATTATGGTAGTTAAAAGCTCAACAACTAAAAAACAACAAAACGATAAGGCTTATTTTAGGGCTGACAATATTGTAATTTACAAAGATGATATTTTAAAATTCAATACTCTGCCGAATAATTATGTTGACTTGATTATTACCTCACCTCCATATAACGTTGATATTCATTACAATTCTCACGTTGATAATTTAACTTATGATGATTATTTGGAATTTACCCAAAAATGGATTAAAAAATGTTTTGATTTGGCAAAAAAGGAAGGGCGATTTTTGCTAAATATCCCACTTGATAAAAATAAAGGTGGTCAAAAATCAGTTGGAGCAGATATTACAAAAATAGCCAAAGATGTTGGCTGGAAATATCACTCCACAATTATTTGGAATGAAGGAAATATTTCTCGCCGGACGGCTTGGGGTTCTTATATGTCAGCCTCTGCTCCTTATATTATTGCTCCAGTGGAATTAATTCTGATTTTATATAAAGATAGCTGGAAAAAAACAGGTGGTAGCAGAAAAAACGACATTACAAAACAAGAGTTTATGGATTGGACAAGCGGAGTTTGGACATTCCCCGGTCAAAGTAAAAAAGGAGCAGGTGGTCATCCTGTACCTTTTCCAATTGAATTACCTAAACGTTGTATCAAATTATTTAGCTTTATTGATGATATGGTTTTAGATCCATTTTTAGGAAGTGGCTCCACGCTTATTGCTTCTTATTTAAATAATAGAAAAGGAATAGGAATTGATATAGATAAAGAATATTGTGATATAGCGATAAGACGATTACAACAAGAAGCAAAAATTAACCAACCAAGTTTAATTAAATAATTTTATGAAAAAGAGAAATAATAATTTAGTTCAAAAAGATTTGCTCATTGAATTTTTTAAGAAAAATCCAAATAGGAACATAAAACATCCGGAAGTTGTTGATTGGGTAGTAGCAACTTACAAAAGAAGAACGGGAAAAGTCTTTCGCGATCCCGATAGAGCAATTCGGCAATTGGCCCAAAGTGGATTTTTGATAAAAATTGCAAAAGGGATTTATAAATACGACCCCGACAAAGCATATAAAAAAGAGTTGGAAGATTTTACCGCCGCACAAAAAGAAGCAATCCTCAAGAGAGATGGCTATAAGTGCGTGATTTGTGGCAGAGGCAAAAAAGATGGTATTGAATTGCATGTAGACCATATTAAGCCAAAGGATTTTGGTGGCGAAGCTACAATTGAAAATGGCCAAACTTTATGTTCGCAACATAATTTTATCAAAAAAAATTTGAAACAAACCGAAACTGGCAAGAAAATGTTTATCCGCTTATATGAATTATCTAAAAAGGAGAAGAATGAAGAACTAAAAAAATTTTGCACTGATGTTTTAGAAACTTACGAAAAATATAACATTAACGGGCATATTGTTTGGAAAAGATAACTATGGAAGATAGAATTGAAATGACATTTGAAGACTAGGAAAAATTTTATGAGAGTCAAGGCTCTGAATTTTTCCAACTAGAAAGTAAGATTTTAGGAGAGCACGGCAAAAATCAAAAGAAACTCCTTTATGAAGTTCTCACTTCCACAACCAAACTTATCCAAGTTATTGGCGTAGTAGCTGGTTTTGGTTTTACTGGGCTCAATTATGTAAAAAATCAACCACTTTTTATTTTTGGAGAAGCGGTATTGTTTGGCGCTATATTCGTTGGATTGTTATGGACCCAAAAAATTTACAGGTCAAATATCAAAAGTATAGATAAAGAAATTGAGCGAGTAAAATCTATTTTCAACACTCGCTACGAAACTTTCAAAAAGATATATGACAAAGCAGTTTCTGACATTAAAGAAGGTATAAATATCAAAATCTCTCATTCGCTAATAAGTGAACTTATTCAAAAAAATAACGATTTAATGAATCAATTCACTGTTAAAGAAATAAAAAAAGAAGAATGGGACCCGCTCGCGATTTTGATGATAATGTTCATTGTTGGCGGTTTTAGTTTATTGATTTCGTTTGTAAATCTTTGTATTCTAAAATAGATGCAAAAATAGGTGGCGTGCCAGCAAAGCTGGCACGAAAAATTGCGACGGCGAAAAAGCGAGAGCAAGACGGGAATTCTTTTCCCCTAATCCCTTTTACTTCTCGCCCCTTCCGCCAGTAATCATAATAGTAAGAATCTTTACCCCGCTGAATAGCGGGGCTGCCCTCTCCGCCACTCGACTCCTCCTCGGCTCGTTATGCTCGCTCGGAGTCGCTCGTGGACGGTGTCCGCTAAAATTTTGAACGCAACGAAAATTGAAAGCGGAGTCGTTACAAAACCGACTGTACACATCGTAGCCAAAATTATTGAAGTATTGAATGTTTCAATTGAAGAATTATTGAAATAACTGAAATAACTATGGATAACTTTAAATTTGAATTTCAAAGAAGACAAACTAGTAAAATCCCTAGAGAGAAAATCCTTGAAGAACTGGAGAAAGTAGCAAAATCGTTTGGATATAAAGATTTCACACAGGATCAGTTTAATGATGTCGCAAACATTCACCACTATACCGCTATTCGCGAATTTGGCACTTGGGAAAAAACATTAGAATTTCTTCGAAAGAAACTCAAAGAAAAAGGCATTGATTTTGAAATTACTTCAAGAAGAAGTAAGTACTCGAATCAGGAAATATTTGATGAAATGGAACGAATATGGAGGTTACTTAGTCATCGGCCATCTGAAAATGAGTGGACAGCAATCAATCCTAAAATCAGCTACGCTACCGCTTATCGACGTTTTGGTGGGTGGACAAATGCGTGTCTAAAATTTATTGAATATAAATCGGGTGGAGAGGTTACTGTAAGCGAAGAAACAACTGAGGAGAACGAAGAAACGGAAACTAATCGCATTTTCAAGGCAAAAACAGATCGAAAAAGGCGTAAAATAGAAAAATCAAGAACAATACCCCTAAGTGTCAGAGTAAAAATTTTAAGCAGAGATAATTTCCGATGTGTTTTCTGTGGTAAAAGCCCAGCCACAGACATTGGTACCAAATTACACATAGATCATGTTGTGCCTTTTGCAAATGGTGGAGAAAATACACTTGAAAACCTACAAACTCTTTGCGAGAAGTGTAACCTCGGAAAAAGCAATCGTATGGCAATAAATAGAGTTAAATAATATGGATCAAGACACACAATCACAAATAGACAGAGCAAAAGAATTGTTACAAGAATTAGAAAAGGCTTATAATGATGAATTACAAGCAAAAAATGTTTCTGGAAAGACAAAAAATTTATCACAAGAGGTTTTACTAAAAGTGAAACATCTGCTAGACCAGGCAATTTATAAATTTTTTGAAAAACATTATCTACCCAATCTTGCCGAAGCAGATAAAAAATCTGCAAAGGTTTATTTCCCGATAGTTTCTAAGAAGGAAGATTTGAAGTCAGTTTTGGGCAGGGCAAAAATGAGCGACCTTGAAACAAACAATCAGGGCTTCTATAACTTTTTAGATTCTGTTCAACCATACAATCAAAATTATTTGTGGTTAAAGCATCTAGCAAGCTATTCTTCGGAAAAACATATACGACTAACACCACAAATAAAAACAGAAACAAGGAAAGTAACAGTTTCTCGTGGTGGTGGTTCGGTATCTTGGGGACAAGGCGTAACGTTCGGTGGAGGTGTTAGCGTTATGGGTGTCCCGATTGATCCAGCGACACAAATGCCAGTTCCAAATAATGTCGCTGAAACGAAAGTAGAAAACTGGGTATCATTTTTATTTAAGAGTAGCGATGTAAACGTCCTTGGATTATGTAAAAAATCTGTAGAGGACGGAGAGAAAATTATCAAAAAAATTTTGGAATTTGTATAATTAAAAAAATTTGCCGCTAAAAACTTGAAATAACCACGACCCAAGTACCTAAAATCCACCTTTGAAAAATAATCCAAAAACCCTTATACTATTTAAGTATTTGGGTTATTTTATTATAATAGCCCGCCAACAATTATGAACAAAAAGAAACTTTTTTACTGGTCTTTGTATGATTTTGCCAATTCCCTGATTTTTATTAATTTTCTTTTATATTTTTCGCAGTGGCTGGTGATTGACGGTGGCTTGGCTGATTTTTGGTATAATGCCATTTTTGCCATTACTTCATTATTGTTATTTTTTTCTGCTCCGACTTTAGCTGCTTTTACCGATAAGTACGGCGGCCGAAAATATTTATTGAACCTTGCCACTATTGGCACTTTTCTGGGTTATGGCCTGGCTGCTGGCCTGGCTTATTTAGGCACGCAATACATTTTCATTATCACTCTTTTCTTTTTGCTTGGACAATATTTTTATCAGCTGTCTTTTGTCTTTTACAACACCTTGATTGAAGACGTGGCTGATCTCAAGCACCGGTCCAGGGCTTCCGGTATTGGCCAATTTTCCAACAGCTTAGGGCAAGTAAGCGGCTTAATTATTGCCATTCCTTTATCTGCCACTAGATTGCAACCGCTGTTCCCTGCTTTAATTCTGTTTATCCTGCTGTCATTGCCGATGATGATTGGTTTTGCTGATAGCCGGCCCAAACAAAAAAAAATAAATGTTCAAATCCTAAAAGACGGCGAAAAAGAATATTTCAAAAAAATAGCCGCCTTTCTTTCAGTCTCCATTGCTGTACCTATGCTGGTGGCTTTCTTTTTCTTTAATGACGCACTAATCACTATTTCCAATAATTATCCCATTTACATGGAAAGGGTTTTTGCCGTGTCTGACACCACCAAAAATATGTTGCTGATGGCTGTGTTGCTAATGTCTGCTGTTGGCGGTTTGGTTTCTGGCTGGATTGCTGATAAAATCGGCAGTCTTAAAACTTTAAAATACATTTTGCTTGGCTGGATAATCTTGATTCCTTTGATTGCTTTATCAAAAGGCTTGGTTATTTTGACAATTTTTTCCATTACTGTTGGTTCACTAATTGGCTCGGTTTGGACAGTAACGCGGGCTTATTTAAGCGAACTCTTAAAAAAAGAAAATATTGGTTATGGTTTTTCCTTCTATACTCTGGCTGAACGTTTTGCTACTTTACTCGGTCCTTTAACTTATGGAGGTATTATCGCCGTTTTAGGAACAGAAAGCTCAAGCTATCGTCTTGCCATGGGTTCTATGACTGTCTTTGTGCTGATTGGCCTAATTATTTTAATGAAGTGGAAAAGAACGCCAAAAACCCATTATCTTGCTAACTAATCTTTAATCAAATAATTTTATGTCTGTAATAAAGAAAAAAATCTGGCCTGAATATTTTGACGTTGTTGCTTGCGGCAAAAAGAAAAGTGAATTAAGATTAAATGATTTTGAAATCAAAGAAAACGACACTTTAATTTTAGAAGAATGGAATCCCAAAACAGAATCATACACTGGTCGTTCAATGGAAAAGAAAGTGACTCATGTTGGGAAATTTAAAATAGATGAATTATTCTGGCCCGAAAAACAAATAAAAGAAAAAGGTATTCAGATAATTTCTTTAGAATAAGCAGATTTAAAAATTTAATAACTCACAACAAAAAAAACAAGGCCTATCTTCCAGGCCCTGTTTTTGAATAATTTTTATTCGCCAGGTTGTATATTTGTAGATACATCTATACCATCATCTCCATAAGGAATAAGCTCTTGAATTCCAAATGAACCGCAAACTATTGTATATTCTCCATTTGTTCCCTGGAAATATATCCGCACTCTTTTGCCTTGATGGAAAATTGGCTGGTCTTCTACACCATCTGGAGTTACAATCTGAAGTCTATTAGTTCCAAATGGAATACCCTTGATATATCTTTCAATTAATAAATCAGTATAAATAAAATTATAGTTTTGTCCCTCACGCCACATAAAAGGATAAGCTGTTTCATTTGTTACTTTTTCAACAAAACCTTCAATTATATAATCTGCTCTCTCGGTGATATAAGATTTATCAGCACATTCTGCTGCCAAAAGTCCACTTCTATCTTGTTGTACTATTATTACCTCCTCCGTTGGTATAACATTTGTCTCTCGTTCACTATCATCTTCACTTGATGTTCCTGGTAAAACTGTTTCTAACTCATTAAAAATCACATTTATATTTTTAATTTCTTCCAGTGCTTTTGATAAATCTTCTTTTTCTAATGATGTTTCTAATTCTCGGATTAACATATCAGCTTGTTTTACTCTTGCGCTAGGTGCAAAAGGAATAGGTTCACCACTAACTCTAGTTTTATCTTCTTCAAGTGCTTCTTCTCCTTGGGAAAATTTTATATTTCCCTTAATTATTTCAGCTTTACCTTGAGTTTGTTTTAATCTTACTTTTACCCTTTCTTCTATTAAAGGTTTTATTTCTTGAGAATATCCTTTTTCTCCAGCTTTAATAATAGCTTCCATGGCAGTTATTTGTCCTTTTTGAGATGCTTCTTGAGCTTTCTTTATGGTAGACAAAGCTTGAACCGGCACTTTTTGTGTTAAACCTTCTAATATTTGAAGGTGATTATTAGTTACTTCTTCAACTCTTAAAGCTAATCTAGTAATGTCTTTGTTTCTTTGAACTAACTTAGTTAATCCTGTTTCAGAAAATTCAGTTTCCTCCTTTAATTTAGTAGCTGTAGTTTCTATCAATTCTACATCGGTTTCTGTTGGTTTTATTTGGTAAGTTAAACTTTCCAACTCTTTAGCTCTACGCAAAGCAAATTTGGCGTGTAATTTAACATCACCTTCTTCACCTGAAAAAACCAATTGGGCTTTTTCAGTAACTAATTTAACTGGATACAAAGTTTCTCCAGGTAAAGCGTCTTGAGCTTGAACTGTAGTTACTCCACCACCAGCTAAAATAGCAATGATTAAAATAGAGGTAATTATTGGCATAGGTTTTAATTTTAAGCCCAAAAGCGTTAATTCTCGCGATTTTCGGGCGTTTGATTGAATTAAGTTGACCTTTTCTACTATATAATGACTCTTTCCATCTCTTTTTCTTACACCGGGATTTTCAACCATAAATTGCCTCAAATTTCCTAAAGTTTTTTTTAGCCAGTTTTTATCAGCTCTAAGTTCTTTATCTTTAGCTAATAATTTTATTTTGTTGATGGTTCTTTTGTTAAACATATTAATTATTTTAATTCTTTTTTTAAAACCTTTAATGCTCGATGGATTAAAACATAAACTGAATTTTTTGCTTTATCTAAAATTTGACTAATTTCTGAAATAGAAAGTCCATCTAAGAATCTCAAAATAATTACTTCCTGATATTGCTCAGATAATTTTTTTAAAACTAGCTTGATTTCATTGATTTGCAAATCAACATCTATTTTATGATCAGCAGAATCAGTGCCTGTTAAATCAACCGAAACTAAATCATCCTCTAAAGATAAAGTGGCTTTGCTTTTTTGGATATAAAAATCAATCACCAAATTGCGCGCGGTGCGGTAAAGAAAAGCTTTGATGTTTTTAATCTTATTTTCTGGTTCAATTAAATATCGCCAAGTTTTAAAAAACACTTCTTGAGTTATATCTTCAGCAAGTTCTCTACTAGAAACTTTAAATCTAATAAAACGAAAAAGTTTAGCCGCATAAATTTCATAAATTTGAGCATACGCCTGCTCATCACCCTGATTAGCTTCTTTTAGTAATTCTCTTTCCTTATTTTTAGAAATGCCCTTCATAAATTAAGACAAATTATGGCTTTAATTCTTACACTTATTATAACATATTTATTTTAGCTTAACCTAAAAAGTTTTGCATAAATAGTGAATTTTGTTAGAATTAAGATAACTACAAAATAAAGAGATTAACATGAAAGTCCTCTTAGTTTATCCGATGTATCCCAACACTTTTTGGAGTTTTAAGTATGCTTTAAAATTTATTTCTAAAGAGGCCACTCACCCGCCGTTGGGATTGTTAACGGTAGCGGCAATGCTTCCTACAAAGTGGGAGAGAAAACTTGTAGACATGAATGTAACCGCCTTAAAGAAAAAGGATCTCCAAGAAGCTGATTTTGTTTTTATTAGCGCTATGTCTATCCAGAAGGACTCAGCCAAAGAAGTAATCAGCAGGTGTAAAAAAATGGGTGTCAAAACAGTTGCCGGCGGTCCTCTGTTTACAGCTCATTATGAAGATTTTGAAGAAGTGGATTATCTTATACTTAATGAAGCGGAAATAACACTTCCGCCTTTTTTAGAAGATTTAAAAAAAGGCTGCGCTAAACATATTTATGCTTCCAAAGAATTTACAGATATGCAAAATACACCTATTCCACTCTGGGAACTTGTTAATATGAAAAAATATTCAGCCATGAATATCCAATATTCCCGGGGCTGTCCATTTAATTGTGAGTTCTGCGATATTTCCGCGCTTTATGGAGATAAAGTGCGAACAAAAAATAAAAACCAAATATTAGCCGAATTAGAAAACTTATATTTGCATGGCTGGAAAGATAGAGTATTCTTTGTTGATGATAACTTTATCGGAAACAGACTAAAACTAAAAAGGGAAGTTTTACCTGCCATAATTGAATGGATGGAAAAGAAAAAACATCCTTTCCTTTTTAACACTGAAACATCTATAGATCTTTCTGATGATGAGGAACTTATGCAATTAATGGTCAAGGCAGAATTTGATACAGTCTTTGTTGGTATTGAGACACTAAATGAAGAAAGTTTGGCAGAATGTAATAAGTTTCATAACAAAAATCGTGATTTAGTGGCCTGCGTAAGAAAAATTCAAAAGTTCGGTTTACAGGTACAGGGCGGATTCATTGTAGGATTTGATAATGATTCCCCTCCGATTTTTGAAAAACTTATTGCCTTTATTCAGGAAAGTGGAATTGTCACTGCTATGGTAGGATTATTAAATGCTCCTCATGGGACTAGACTTCACCAGCGCCTTAAAAAGGAAGGTAGATTACTAAAAAATTTTGCAGGTGACAATACCGACCTTTCAATCAACTTTATTCCTAAAATGACCCATGAAACACTTATTAAAGGTTATCAAAAAATTGTAAGCAGAATTTACTCTCCTAAACATTACCACGAACGAGTTAAAAAATTTTTAAAAGAATATAATCCCTTGCAAAAAAGGGTGTTCCATTTTAATTTTAGCTGCCTTAAAGCATTCTTTAAATCCATCTTAATCCTGGGCATAAAAGAAAAAGGCAGAAGTTATTACTGGAAACTTTTTTTCTGGTCTTTATTTAAACAGCCAAAACTTTTCCCCCTGGCAATCACTTTTTCAATTTACGGCTTTCATTTTCGCAAGGTTTTTGAAAACTATTTAAGGAATGTTTAAAATGAATATGTTAAACATCGCCATCAAAGCTGTAAAAGAAGCGGCCAAAATATCATTACCAGCATTTACTAAGAAAAAAAACATTAGTTATAAAAATAAAGAAGGAGAAGAAGAAATTGTGACTGACATTGATCTTAAAGCGGAAAAAGCCATTAAAGCTGTTCTTAAAAAACATTTCCCTGATCATAACTTCTTAGGAGAAGAACAAGGAAAAGAATCTCAAAAATCATCGGATTTTCTCTGGCTGATCGATCCTCTTGACGGAACTGTAAACTACTGCCGAGACATAAAACTTTATGGAATTTCCCTTGCTTTAGCAAAGAAAAAGGATGTAATTCTTGGTGTAGTATATAATCCTCTTACTAATGAACTCTTCACCGCCCAAAAAGGCCAAGGCGCTTTTTTAAATAATCAAAAAATTAAGGTGTCATCACAAAAAGAATTATCAAATTCAGTGATTTATACCACTGAATTATACAAAACTATAAATATTATAAAAAATCTTATTTTTAAACTTAAAAATTTAAGAATTACCAGTTCAGCGGCTTATGAAACATGTTTAGTCGCTTGCGGCAGAACTGATGGTTTTATAAAAGTAACCACCAACCCTTGGGGTTTTGCCGCCGCTAATTTAATAGTGAAAGAAGCAGGCGGAAAAGTAACAAACTTTAACGGCAGTAAATGGAATATTGATTCCACTAAGATGCTGATAACTAATGATATATTACATAATAAAATCCTAAAGCTTCTTAATAAATTATGATTCTTTTAAAACTTTTTGCTATTTTCTTTAAGATTGGTTTATTCACGGTGGGAGGTGGATATGCCATGATTCCTTTTATACAAAAAGAGGCAGTGGAAATAAATAAATGGTTGACTAAAAAAGATTTTTTGGAAATTGTTGCTTTAGATGCTGTCACTCCTGGTCCAATTGCCGTCAATTTAGCAACTTTTGTCGGTTATAAAGTAAGCGGAATTCCCGGAGCAATAATTGCAACCATCGGCGTAGTCCTACCATCATTAATCCTGGTAACAATTATCGCTACCTTCTTTTACGCTTTTAGAACAAATAAAATTATTCAGGCAATTTTAAATGGCTTAAAACCTGCAGTAATAGCATTGATAGCAGCAGCGATCTTCAGTCTTTTACAAGGAAAAGCTATTTTTGATATTAAAGGCGTAATTATTGCGCTGATTGTTTTTGTGGGAGTGGTAGTTTTTAAAATTCATCCTATGTGGCTAGTTATTCTTTCGGGTTTAGCAGGATTTATCTTATATATGAAATAATAACTATGAAAAAATACAATAAACTCATTCGTGATAAAATCCCCGAAATAATTGAAAAAAACGGACTTAAATCTAAAGTTAAAATTCTTAATAATGAAAAATACAAGAAAGAATTATTAAAGAAAATTGTAGAAGAAGCTAAAGAAGTTTTGGCAACTAAAGGAGATAAAAAAGGACTAACCAAAGAAATCGGTGATGTCTTGGAAATTATTAATTATTTAATTAAGGTTTTTACTTTAGATAAAAAAGAAATAGAAAGAATAAGGCAACAAAGAAAAAAATCCAGAGGCGGATTTGATAAAAAACTGTTTTTAGAATATACAAAATAAATTCAATCTTGACTTATTCTCTAATATCCTGTAATATTCCACTTTAAAGCTCATTGTTCCAAAATCAAAAGGTGTTCTATGTCACTATCTTCTATACCTTTTTCTCGGTTACCTTTTGCCACACCTGTTCCTTTTGGCAGACACGACGTCATAGTTAAAATTGATCCTGAATCGCCATGGGGGTCAAGGATACTAAGAACTTTTCCTCAAGCAATAAGGATCAAAAGAACACTGCAAACTGAAGACATAAAATGCCATAATCCTCTTTGTCCCCAAAATGTCCATCAAAATGGACATCGGGGGATTATTATTTACGACGCTAACAATAGTATCCTAGCTGAATTCTGCTGCGATACTTGCCTGCAAGCTGTTTATAATTCAAATAGCGAGCCCTCACCTTAAAATGAGGGTAATTTTTTTAAAAAAGAAAAAGACCCTCATGTAAAAAGGGTCTTTTCTAAAATCTATGTGCCTATCCAGCTTAGCTGGATGACAAACTAGGCCAGACTTGATGAAGTGCTCATTATCTCTAAAAGAGAATTGAGCACCTTTAGAATAATTTCTACCAAGACATCTGTAATGCCAGGGAAGAAGATTTTCAAAAGGACAAAAGCTGCAACTAAGGAAAATGTTCCACGCATACATTTGATAGTTACTTTAAGGGCTAACGACTATCTCTCTAGCCCTCTACACTTAAATGCAGCCAAAAAATCCTTTGTTTCCCCCTAAATTTGCCAAAGAACAGTCAACGGCTAAGTATAATGCAAACTTGCTGAATTGTCAAGAATAACCCTTTGTTTTTCTTTAATATTTGTGTAAAATGATAACAGATTTATTCTTAATTAATAACTATAAATTATGCATAATTATTTCCCGGCTAATGAAGAAGACGGTGTTAATTTATTATTTATCTGCCAATTTTCCAAAATTTGGCCTAAAGTCAACAAACAGTTAAAAAACAAAGTCCAAATAATTTTGGAAGTGAAAG
Source organism: Patescibacteria group bacterium (assembly GCA_018817315.1). Classification (GTDB taxonomy): domain Bacteria; phylum Patescibacteriota; class Patescibacteriia; order UBA1558; family UBA10009; genus JAHITV01. The sequence continues at coordinate 11,651 of JAHITV010000021.1, read as the reverse complement.
AAGGGCATATTAAATGGTGCGCTAATAAAGAAACTTACCAAAAAGCCGGGCGGGAAGTTTTAAAAAAACTGATTGATGATCCTAAATATATTAAACAAGTCAAAGAGAAAACTAAAAAAGCTGCCGATGCTTTTATTAATTTTTCTAAAAAAATCCAACAAACAGCTTTAACCAAACTGACCAATCAGCAAATAATCCAGTTAATTAATAAACATGACCGATTATATTTAAAAATGGCTCATCACGGTATTTTGCCGGCAATTGTGGAAGTGCCGTTTGGTCAATTTAATAATTATTTAACTGAACTTTTAAATAATAAATTTGCCTATTTTAAAACAAAAAAACTATTGGCAAATTATTTTCAAAGCTTAACTCAAATCAATCATTTAGACAGCGCTAAAAGCGAATTAATTGACCGTTTAAAAATCGCCTCACAAATCAAAGCAAAAAAAGATTTAACTAAAGAAAAGTTCCAAAAATTAATCAAACAGCACACCGAAAAATATTTCTGGATAAATTATGCTTATCAAGGACCAATCCTTAAAGAAAAAGATTTTATTAAAGAAATTTTAGATGACTTAAAGACCAAACCAAAACAAAGATTACAAAAATTGCTTAAGGAACGGCAAAACACCGACAAAAACCGCTCTAAAACAATAACCGAGCTTAAGTTGACTGCCAAAGAAAAACAAATTTTTATAAGTGCTAGAGAAAGTATTTTTATTAAAATTTATCGCAAAGACGCTCTCACCTATTCTTTGGCAATAATGGAAAAAATGCTTAAAGAAATCAGCAGACGCACCAATTATAATTTAACTCAAATTAGACATTGTCTGACTAAAGAAATACCTTTGCTATTTAAAAATCAAAAGCTAAAAACCGAATTAAATAAAAGAATTAAACACATGGTTTATTATTTAAAGGATAATAAACTTACCACTCCAGTGATTATCACTGGTTTGGCAGCCAAAAAATTCATGGATAAAGTCTTGGTTAAGGAAACTCATGGCGAATTGACTGAATTTACAGGAGCTTGTGCCTGTCCAGGCAAAGCTCGGGGCAAAGTCAAAATAATTAACGTGACTAAAGATATGGCTAAAATGAATAAGGGAGATATTTTGGTTTCTATTGCCACTATCCCGGAAATCGTGCCAGCCATGAAAAAATCAGCAGCCATTGTTACTGATATTGGCGGTATTACTTCACATGCCGCTATTGTTTCCAGAGAACTGAAAACACCTTGCGTCATTGGCACTCAAAAAGCGACTAAAATTTTAAAGGATGGGGATTTGGTAGAAGTTGATGCGGAACGAGGTATTGTAAAAAAAATATAAAATCACAAAAACCAAAAAATCTGATTAAATTTTAAAATAACTCAAGGTAGTGGAGTCCACTTTTGGCGGACGACTAAAAGAATTATAAATGTCTTATAAAAAATATAATTGGAAAGTAGTAGCCCATGATTATAACTCTTCTTATTTAAGGAATCATCTTTGGGTAAAAGCTCTTTTTAAATTTCCAAAATTATTGGGCGTTTCCAGAGTAAGATTAGCTATAATTTCCAAGAATAATAATATTGAATACTTAGCTGACTCTAGCACCTGGGATAAGTGCCATAAAGAACTTCAGGCCAAAATTTCTAAAGATTATAACTTTGTACAAAAATTAATTGATAAAGCCAATGAAGTGGGAGAGAAAATAAACAACTGGACAGAAAAAAACATTTATCGCCAGGATTTATCCCGTCTTAGCAATGAGAAATTAATTAAACTGTATAAACAATTTACTGATAAACAAGGCGATGTCTATACTCATGGTTTAGCTCTGCCGATTTTGGATTTTCAGGATTTTTCTTATGTAGAAGGTAATTTAACTAAATATTTAAAAAGAAAGGTCAGTCAAAAAAATTTTGCAAAATATTACAGCGCTTTTACTCAACCTTCTCATAATTCCTTTGGCCAAGATCAGGAAGAAGCTTTATTAAAATTAATGTCAAAATTCTATAAAAGTAAAAAATGGAGAGATGACATCAAAAATAAAAATATTAACAAGTTAAAAAAATTGTATCCGATCTTTTATAAAAAATTATCAGAACACACCGAAAAATATTGCTGGGTTTATTACGTTTATATGGGACCGGCCTTTAAAGAACAAAATTTTTTGGATTTTATTAAAGATTATCTGATTAAAAAGGTAGATCCAATAAAAAAATTAAAAGAACTAAAAGTAGAAAAACAAAAAATTAGAAAACTTAAACAAGAATTAATCAAAAAATTAAAGCCGGATAAATTTAATCTTACTATTATCAACTTAGCCGGCAAAGTAATTTGGGCAAAACCCCACCGCAAAGATCTGCAAAGCAAATCTTATTTTCATGTAGAAAAATTAATGAAGGAATTTGCCAAAAGATTATATATTTCTCTGGAACAAGCGCGATCTGCTCCCATAGAAATCTTGGAAAAAGGACTTAAAGGAAAATTAAACCTGGAAAAAATCAATTCTATTTACAAGATGCATGCCTGTTTACCTAATGACAATGGTACATTTTCGCTCTTGATCGGTAAACAAGCAGAAGATTTTTCAAAAAAACAAGTTAGGCGCACTACTACAGGCAAAAGTTACCAAAAAATTAAGAGTTTAACAGGGACCAGTGCCTGCCCGGGTCATGCCAAGGGTATAGTTAAAATCATCAATCTCACGGAAGATATGAAAAAAATGAATTATGGTGACATTCTGGTTTCTACGGCCACTACCCCCAACATTGTACCAGCCATGAAAAAAGCAGCAGCGATTATAACTGACGAAGGCGGTTTAACATCCCATGCTGCCATTGTTTCTCGTGAACTAAACACTCCTTGTATTGTTGGATTAAGAATTGCTACTAAAATTTTTAAAGATGGTGATAAAGTTGAGGTTGATGCTGATAAAGGCGTTGTCCGCAGAATAAAATAATCGTATGAATCAAAAATCGGTTCTCAAACTTATTAAACAATACCAGTGGAGGAAATTTCTCACCCGTCATTATACTCCCCTTTTTATCTCCGTGCATATTAACGATTATTATCAAAAACTCAAAACTCTTATCGGAGAGACTTACAAAAATTTTATTTATCTAAGTAAACAAGGGTTTACTGATATTTATAGAGATACAATAAGTATAAAAAAAGTAGAAGAAAAATTTTATCATATATTAAAAAAAGATCATAAAAAGGTAGATCAACTGATAAGGGAATCAGAAAAAGCATTAAGGAAAATAAAACAATACTCGTCAAAGAAAAAGATAAGAAAACCAATTACTTTTCTTGCTTTTCAAAAGAACCTCGATCTTTACAGTTGGTTATTTGGCCGAATAACGATACTACCTTATTATTTAGGGATGGTTGCAGAGAAAAGGCTTAATTTACAGAACTTATATTTTAAAAAAATGATTAAGAAACTAGAAAAATTCAGACTAACTGATTATTATGGAACTTTTGAAAATTATGCTATTAAACCATATTTAAAAAAATTTGCTAAAGAAAATAATTTACCAATTGAGCTTGTTGAACAGCTTACTTTTTTAGAATTATCCAAAATAGTGCATAAACAAAGAAATATTAATCGCCAAGAATTAATAAAAAGGAAGAAATACTTTGTTTATACCTTTTTTGATGGAAAAGAGAGTGTTATTTCCAATAAAAATTTTGTTGCCAAAATAGATAAACTAATAAACCCTAAAACCAAAATAAAAGGTAATATTATTAAAGGAATAGCTTCTCAACCAGGTAAAATTACCGGCAAAGTAATTTTGGTTCAGAATATTTCTGATTTAAAAAAATTTAAAAAGAATAATATTTTAGTAAGCACTTCAACAAATCCTAATTTGATGCCAGCTCTAAAAAAAGCAGTAGCGATTATAACTGACGAAGGTGGTTTAACCTCCCATGCCGCTATTATTTCTCGCGAATTAAAAATACCGTGTGTGATTGGCACAAAAATCGCAACTCAAGTATTAAAAGATGGCGATAAAGTTGAGGTTGACGCTGATAAAGGGATGATTAAAAAAATTAATAATTCATAATTTTATGACTAAAATCGGCATTATTGGAGGATCTGGTTTGGATCATCCGGAAATTTTAAAAGAATCACAAGAAAAAAAGATTGAAACTAAATTTGGTGATCCTTCTTCTAATTTGACTTTAGGGAAAATTGAAGAAGTTGAGGTAGTAATTTTAGCACGGCATGGTAAAGACCATAGTATTGCGCCTACTAAAATCAATTACTTAGCAAATATTGAAGCTTTAAAAGAAGAGGGCTGTACTCATATTTTAGCTATTACGGCAGTAGGATCATTACAAGAAGAAATCAAACCCGGCAATTTGGTTTTCCCTGACCAATTCATAGATTTTACTAAACACCGTAACTTAACTTTTTTTAACAACCAAGTAAGGCACACGCCCATGGCTCAACCATATAACAAACAACTTCGTGATATTTTGTGTCAAACCTGTGAGGAATTAAATTTTCCTTTTAATAAAGATGTAACAATAGTGACTATTGAAGGCCCAAGATTTTCCACTAAAGCTGAAAGTAAAATGTTCAGGTTATGGGGTGCGGATATTATTAATATGTCCACCTGCCCCGAAGTGATTCTGGCTAATGAACTAAAAATCCCTTATCAAACTATTGCCATGTGCACAGACTATGACTGCTGGAAAGAGGGTGAAAGCGATGTGACTTATGAAATGGTCATGGCCAGGATGAAAGAAAACGCCGAAAAAGTAACCAAACTTTTAATAAAGGTTGTTCCTAAAATAAAATAAATATGCCTATTAAATCACGTATCAGAACCATAGAAAACTGGCCTAAAAAAGGAGTAATGTTCAGAGATATAACCACTCTTTTAAAAGACCCTCTGGGCTTAAAATTTTGTCTTGATGATTTTATTCAAAGATATAAAGATAAAAATATTGAAGTAGTAGTTGGCATTGATTCACGGGGCTTTATTCTGGGCGGCTGTCTGGCTTATGCTTTAGGAGTTGGTTTTGTGCCGGTTCGTAAAAAAGGAAAACTTCCTGCAGCAACCGAAAGTCAAGAATATGAGCTGGAATACGGCACTGATGTTATAGAAATTCATAAAGACGCCATTCAAAAAGGACAAAAAGTTTTAATTATTGATGATCTTATAGCGACTGGCGGCACTGCTTTAGCAACCGCTAAATTAATCCGCAAACTGGGAGGAAAAATTATAGAATTTGCTTTTATTGTAGAATTGCCTGACTTAAAAGGCAGTCAAAAATTAAAAGAAGCGGGTCTTGATTATTATAGTCAGACCTCTTTTACCGGCGAATAAAAAAAGCCCGTCCAAATAGTGGACAGGCATGTAAAAATTCACTAATGATACTCTGCTCGTAGTAGTTAACGCGATTCGTGGCAAGATAATGGCATGATTCTTTCGGTGGAAATTGAATTCTCGTTAACCGCTAAGTCTTGATCTCGCCGTGAACCAATGGGTTCTTGAGCTCTTGCCCGATCTTGCTTTCTACCAGGACAGCTATCGCGAGCAAACCGAGATCTTCTCCCCACTCGTTTACTACGAACAGTTTTACACATGTGTGCATCCTCCTATCATCCTTCTTGTTAAGGGAATAATAATAAGGAGTGTTTCTCCCTATATCTATTTTAAAAATACCTGTTTTTGTACACAACAATGAATATTACAACACCTTGGCTAATTAGTCAAGGTGTTATTTGAAATATATATCATTATTGATCCCTATCGCTTTTTTTGCTTCTTTTCCTGTTGAAGTATTTTTAAAGTGGTAGCCAGCACTGTATCCGGATTTAAAGAAATGCTGTCAATTTTTTGCTTGACCAAAAACTGGGCAAATTCCGGAAAATCAGAAGGTGCCTGACCACAAATCCCCACTTTTCTTCTGGGTTTATGGTCATGAGCTTTTTTAATAACTTGGCTAACCAGCTCTTTTACTGCCGTATTTCTTTCATCATAAATATAACTGACTAATTCAGAGTCGCGATCAACGCCTAAAGTCAATTGCGTTAAATCATTGGAGCCAATAGAAAAACCGTCAAATATCTTGGCAAATTCTTCAGCTAAAATCACATTAGAAGGTATTTCACACATTACATACACTTCCAAACCGTTTTGACGCCTCTTTAAACCATTTTCCTCTAAAACTTTTAAGACTTTTTTGCCTTCAACAATTGTTCGGCAAAAAGGAACCATAATCTTGGTATTAATCAGTCCAAATTTTTCTCTCACTTTTTTCAAAGCTAGGCATTCCAACTTAAACGCCGCTAAATATTCTTCGCTGTAATAGCGACTGGCTCCTCGCCAGCCAATCATAGGATTATCTTCCTCTGGTTCATAAGCTTTCCCACCAATAAGATTAGCGTATTCATTAGACTTAAAATCCGAAAGCCGCACAATAACATCTTTGGGATAAAAAGCAGCAGCAATTTTGGCGATACCTTCTGCTAATTTATTTACAAAAAACTGTGTTTTATTCTGATAACCTGCTGTTAACTTATTAATAAGTCTTTTATCTTTAGAATTTTTTATTTTCCTATAATTTATCAAAGCCAAAGGATGGATCCTGATGTAATTGGCAATAATAAATTCCTCGCGAGCCAATCCTACACCTTCATTAGGAATAAAACTTTCACTAAAAGCTGTTTCTGGATTGCCTAAATTCATCATTATTTGAGTGCGTGGTTTTTTAAAATTCCTAATGTTTGATCTTTTGATTTTGTACGGCAATAATCCCTGATAAACATAGCCGACTTCTCCTTTAGTGTCATCAATAGTTACTTTTTGATTACTCTTTAGAACTTGAGTGGCGTCCCCTGTACCCACAATACAAGGAATACCCAACTCACGGCTGACAATGGCTGCATGACAAGTTCTGCCGCCGGCATCTGTAACAATAGCCGCGGCTTTTTTCATAATTGGCTCCCAGTCTGGATCAGTCATTTCTGTAACTAACACTTGCTTTTCCTTAAATTTTACCATCTGGGACACATCTTTAATAACATTGACCTGACCCTGACCGATCTTTTTACCTACGGCTGCGCCCTGGCATAAAACTTTGCCTTTCTTCTGTAAAATATAATCCTCAATAACATTGGGGTCTTTTAAGGCCTCAACGGTTTCTGGACGCGCCTGGACTAAATATAATTGATTATCACGGCCATCTTTAGCCCATTCCATGTCCATGGGTTTTTTATAATGCTCTTCTATAAGGCAAGCCCATTTAGACAGTTTTATGATTTCTGGATCAGTTAAAGCAAATTTAAGATGATCACTTTTAGAAACTTTGGCTTCTTCAGTTTCAATTTGACCATGTCCATAAACCAATTTTACCTTCTTTTCACCAAGACTCTTACTGATAATGGCTCTAAAACCTTGTTTTAAGGTTGGTTTAAAAACCAAATATTCATCAGGGGTAACCACGCCTTTGACAATAAATTCACCCAGTCCATAACTGGCATTGATTAAAACTACATCCTTAAAACCGGTTTCTGTATGAATGGAAAACATCACTCCAGAAGAGGCCAAATCTGAACGAACCATCTTTTGAATACTGACAGAGAGGGCGATTTTAAAATGATCAAAACCTTTATCCTCGCGATAACTAATAGCTCTGTTGGTAAAAAGCGAAGCAATGCACTTTTTTACCGCCACTAATAAATCATCTGCTCCGGTAATATTTAGATATGTTTCTTGTTGTCCGGCAAAAGAGGCATCAGGCAAATCTTCTGCTGTTGCTGATGAACGGACCGCTACATCAACATTTGATTTCTTATAAAATTGCGAAAGTTTTTTATAGTCATTAACAATGGAAGTTTTTAATTCTTGGGGTAAATCTGCTGCTAAAATCGTTTTTCTTACCAAAGCGCCTCTTTTGCTTAGATCCTGAATATTATGAGTATCCAGACCCTTTAAAATTTCTTTGATTTTCTTATCAGTTTTAGTCTTCTTTAAAAAATATCTGTAAGCATAAGCAGTAACCGCAAAACCATTAGGCACCTTTATACCTTTATTCATTAAATTACTGTACATTTCTCCTAAAGAAGCATTTTTTCCTCCTACATAAGGAATATCCTTGATTCTTGTTTCTTTAAACCACAGAATGAATTTTTGACTTTTTTTCATAATAATTAAAAATTAAATTAATTATAACTGATTTGAATAACCCTGTAAAAATATTATTTATCTGTTTTTGATCGCCTTAAAGTAATAAAAATCCACTTTATTAATTCAATCACCAAAATTACGGCAAAGCTGACCATTAAAATTAAACTCCATTCATTAAGTGACAAAGGAACTGTTCTTAAAATATTCTGAAAAATAGGTGAATAAATAGCTATAAGCTGTAAAGAAGCTCCAGCTAACACTCCCAGCAATAAAGGTTTATTTCTAAAAAAATGAGAATGAAAAATAGAATGTCTAAGGGTGCGACAACTAAAAACATAAAGTAACGAATCTATCCCCAAAACAGTAAAAGCTACTGTACGAGCTAAGTCTATATCACCAACAAACTTCCAGTAATAATAAAATAGTCCTAAAGAAGAAAGCCCGGTTACCAAACTGATAACCATAATCAAAATCCGACGTTCAGTATCTAAAATAGGTCTTTTTCTCCTTTCCGGAGATTCACTCATTAATTCCTTCTCGCCCGGTTCAACTGTTAAAGCAATACTGGGAAAACCATCAGTAATCAAATTTATCCATAAAATTTGCGCCGGTAACAAAGGCAGGGGAAAACCAAAAAAAAGACTACCGAAAATAATAATCACTTCCGAAAAACTGTCTGACAACAAATATAATATTACTTTCTTAATATTGTCATAAATTACTCTGCCTTGTTCAATAGCAGCGGCAATAGTTTTAATATGATTATCTAAAAGCACCAAATTAGCCGTCTGTTTAGCTACTTCACTGCCCGAACCCAAAGCCACGCCAATATCTGCCTGTTTTAAAGCAGGAGCATCATTTATACCGTCACCAGTCATCGCTACTGCTTCACCACATTTTTGCCAGGCCTGAACAATTCTAAATTTATCTTTGGGTGTAACTCGGGCATAAATTTTAATATCTTTAACTTTCTTTTCTAATTCCTCATCAGTTAATTTAGACATCTGACTTCCTTCTAAGATATTTTCATCTTTAATGTTTAATTCCAGCTCTTGGGCAATGGCTTTAGCAGTTAATTTATTATCTCCGGTAATAATCACTATTTTAATACCTGCTTTCTTAATTAAAACTAAAGTTTCCTTAACATCATCACGTAAGGGATCTTTGATACCAATAAAACCAACCAAAGTGACTTTTTCCAAAGGTTTTTCTAAACTTTCAAAATCAGTCACTTTCTTACTGATTTCTCTGTAAGCAAAAGCTAAAACCCTTAATCCCTCCTTGCTTAATTTCTGAAAACGTTGAGATAATTCTTTTCTTTTTTGCTGGGTTATTCTCTCTGCCCGACCACCTACCTGAACATGCGTGGCTGAATCAATAATTAATTCCGGCGCTCCTTTAAAATAAATAAGATTATGTTCTTTATCTAAAGGATGTAAAGTAGCCATATACTTCTTTTCGGAATCAAATAAAATTTCATCCAAACGCGGATATTGTTTATTTAAATCCGAAAGCTTCATCCCTATCTGCATACCTGCCAACATTAAAGCTTTTTCCGTACCCGAACCTAAAACTTGAGTGGCAGTCAAATCCTGATTCTCCTCTTGAACAATAGCATCATTACATAACATGCCTATTTTTATCAGATCAAAACCTTCTTCTAAGCCTGCTTGAGAAATCTTGGGAGTGCCGGTAATAACATTAATCTGATAAGAAGAAGTAACAACTTCTACTACCCGCATTTCTCCTATAGTTAAAGTGCCTGTTTTATCAGTACAAATTAAGGTAATACTACCTAGAGTTTCAGCGGCTAATAATTTCCTGACCAAGGCTTTTTTCTTTAAAATACGTTGCATGCCAATGGCTAAAATAACTGTTACTGCCACGGCTAAACCTTCAGGAATAGCTGATACCGCCACTGCCACCGCTGTATTAAACATAATAGCAAATTCATTGCCTCTGATTAGTCCCGTAATCAAAATTACCAAACATAAAGAAAGGATGATTAAGCTTAAATTTTTACTGAATGAGTTAAGATTTTTTTGTAAAGGTGTGAGTTCTTCCTTGATTTCACTGACTAATTTAGCAATTTGGCCTATTTGAGTATTGATTCCGGTCGCCACCACCACTGCCTTGCCTCTGCCACGGGAGATTATGGTGCCCATGTAAAGCATATTTTTTCTTTCAGCCAAAACTGTACCTTTTTCCAAAATCTCTTTATCTTTTTGAATGGTTTGAGGTTCTCCTGTTAAAGAAGCTTCTATGGTCTCTAAATCTTTTTCCTCTAAAATCCTGGCATCTGCTGGTACTTTATCACCAGCCTGTATCATAATAATATCGCCAGGCACAAGATCTTTAGTTGGGATTTCCTGTCCCTTTCCTTCTCTAAGCACTTTGGCTTGCGGTGAAATAGTTTCACGCAATTTTTTTAAGGCCTTTTGCGCTTTATTTTCCTGAATAAAACCTACAATAGCATTCATTAAAATAGCTGCAAAAATTACCCAAGCATCCACTATTTCGCCAAAAAGCAAACTGAACAAACCGGCAAACAACAAAACATAAATTAAAACACTCTTAAACTGATCAATAATAAGTTCCAGCTTAGTTATTGATTTCTTTCTCGGCAGTTCATTCCGTCCATATTTAATCAGTCTTTTCTTTACTTCATCAAACAATAATCCATCTTCAGAACTTTTTAATTCCTGTAATGTTTGAACGCAACTTGAATTATGCCAAATTATTTCTTTGGAACTCATGATTTTTTACTTTAAGTAAAATTAATTATACCAAAAAATTGCTAAATTAACTAATGAAACCCTTGCCAAATTCAAGAACCTATGCTATAATAGCCAGCGTTATCTGTAAAATTATCAAAATAAAAATCAAAGTCATTTCGTAGAAAAAAAACCGCGCATAGCTCAGCCCGGTAGAGCAACTGCCTTTTAAGCAGATGGTCGGGGGTTCAAATCCCTCTGCGCGGACCACGTCGTAGTTAGACTTCAGGCTACAAATACGAATAAACTCGTCTTTTTCGCCTTACGTCTACCTACTCCTTTCAAAAAATCGCTTATCCTCACCGAGTCAAACTCGGCTCGGCCCAAGCGATTTTTTGATTTTTATTTAATTTTAATTTAATAAAAAGGCTTGCTGTAATAGCAAGCCATGTATTTTTTCTTTTTTGGAACTTATGAAGGCGGGATGATTATTTTAACAGGCCATAAAGACTTGGACAGTCTCTCCTGAGAATTTGGAGAGTACCAATCCTCTTAATAAGGATCTCAACCCTTTTCTTGGCCACAATGGTCACAATATGCTGCCCGTGCTCGTTTGTTTGATTAGCCAGGAAAAGATATAAAAAAGTTTTTTCTCCCTCCTTGTCAAGCGCCTTTGAGTACTCCGATGCCAAGCATCGGAGCTTGACCTAATAATTATCTTTCCTCGGATTGCTCCTCAATATATTTCTCGACTTGTTCTTTGGTTAGACCTGGGCCAACAGAGCGAACAAAATAGCCCT
>JAHITV010000020.1 GCA_018817315.1 Patescibacteria group bacterium | reverse complement strand
GTATTTTTTTAAGAATTTTTTCGCTTTATTGAAATTTTCTTTTGTTAAGTCTTTGTAAGCAAGAGTAATATGAGGAGCGTATTTATTTGATTCATAACTTGGTCGCTTTAAGCCCTGATAAATTTTTCTTTGGATTAGGTCATGGAGTTTTTGCAGTTCTTGCGTAACTTCTATTTTAATAAATATTACATAATGTTTTTGGGAAACTGATGTGGTTTGCGTGGTAAAACCCAGATTTTTACTGGTAACTTTTAATTGTTTGGTTTTATAACAGATTGTTTTTAATTGTTGGCAAATATGATCAAATTTATTTTTTGGTATCAAAACTCTGTCGGCAATGGTAAGGTGCGGAACCCAATCCAAAGCCTGGACTGTTTTGAATTTTTTTGAGAATTGTTTTTGGTATTTTTTAATTTTCGTTTTGATTGGTTCAGGTAGATAACTGATAGTTGAGATATCCAGAAACATATCTTTATATTGAATCATTTATTTGTTGGTAATTTTTTTAATAAGTTAGTAAGTTCGGTAAAATTTTCTACAATAAAATCTGGCCTAAATTTAATTAATTTATTTTTATTATAGATATGGGTTACTCCTATAGAGATTATTCCAAATTTTTTCGCGTTATAAATATCATGTTTAGTTGAACTGATTCCAACTAGATCATTTTTAGATGTTTTAAAGCGTTTTGTTAAGTAATTATAGTGTTTTGGGCCTTTGTCAAATTTATTAATACTTTGTATTTTATTATTTTCCCATATACCATGTCTGGCTAAAATAATATTCACATATTTATCCAGCTGTGTAGTTAATAGTAATCTTGGGATATCTTTAATTACAACTGTTGTGGTTATAGTAAAAAAATATTTATTTTTGTTTTTTATAAAAAATTGCTCTGCGTCCTTGAAGATCTTGATTTTTCTCTCGCCTTTCTTTAAATAATTTCTAAAATTTTTTTCGGTAGCTTCAAGGGCTTTTGATCCAATTTTTTTATTAGTAATGCGTTGAAATGCAATTTTAAATTGTTTTAGCGAATTCATTCCGCTAGTTTCAATATAAATATTTGCAAAATATGAAATTGGTTTATTAATATTAAAAAATATTTTAGCATTTTTTTGCAATGCTTTACCTGCGCAATTAGCTTTTATCTGATAATTATCCAGAACATTGCCATCCATTCCTAAAACAAGTATTTTCATATTTTTATTAAAAATCTTAATTTTTAAACTGGTAATTTGGAGTTAAAATGTTAGTTATCGGTTATTGAATATTTGGCTGCTGTTTTATAGTCCGCCCTTTAGCCCAATTGCCCCTTCCGTCATTCTGAGCGAGCGTAAGCGAGCGAAAGAATCTGTATAGTAATAGCCTTGTTTACAGATCCTTTCCCTTTCACTTCGTTCAGGGTCAGGATGACAATGAGGGCTAAAGGGCTATTTGATGATTTATTATTTACACTCCCCCCAATTCTTTCCACTATTCACTTCCACTTTAATCGGCACATTTAAAGTATAAATATTTTCCATAATTTCTTTAACAAATTTGGAAATTTTTTTAACTTCACTGTCTTTAACTTCAAACACTAATTCATCATGAACAGTTAAAAGCATTTTGGCGGTTTTAGAAATTTTTGGTAATTCTTTATGGATTTTGATCATGGCTAACTTTAATAAATCAGCGGCAGTACCCTGAATCGGCATATTAATAGCCATGCGTTCAGCTGCTGCCTGTAAAAGTTGTATGCCGGAATTAATGTTAGGTAAATATCTTCGGCGGCCAAATAAATCTTCCACAAAACCTTTTTGATGAGCCAGTTTTTTGGTTTGATCCAGCCACTTTTTAATGGCAGGATGAATAGCAAAGTATTCTTCAATAAACATTTTAGCTTCTTCTCGGGAAATGCCGGTTCTTTGAGCTAAACCAACATGGCCCAGTCCGTAAATCACGCCAAAGTTGACTTCTTTGGCAGCATAGCGCTGTTCGGGCTTTACTTTTTCAATAGCCACTTTGTTGATGTTGGCGGCAGTGCGTTTATGAATGTCTTCGCCTTTTTTAAATGACTCAATCATTTTTTTGTCTTTAGCCAGAGAAGCAATCACTCTTAATTCAATTTGCGAATAATCAGCAGAAATCAAAGAAAGGCCACGTTCAGCAATAAAAACTTTGCGGATTTCCTTGCCAATTTTGGTTCTAATGGGGATGTTCTGTAAATTAGGATTAGATGAAGAAAATCTGCCGGTAGCTGTGACAGTTTGGTTAAAGCTGGTGTGCACTCTGCCAGTTTTGGGATTAACCAGTTTAGGCAAGGCATTTAAATAAGTGTTTTGCAGTTTGGAATATTCTCTGAATTCGCTGATTAACTTGATGATCGGATGACGGTCAGCCATTTTATCAAGCTCCATAGCTGCAGTGGAAATGCCAGTTTTGATTTTTTTCAAGCCAGCCGTAGAAATTTTCAGCTTAGTAAAAAGAACTTCTTTTAATTGAAGCGGTGAAGCAATGTTGAATTTATGTCCGGCTAATTTATAAATTTTTTTCTTAACAGCTTTGATTTTTTGGGAAAATTCCTTATTTAAAGAAGCAAGTTTTTTTAAATTAATTTTAATGCCGGTTTTTTCCATCTCTGCCAATATCGGAATTAAAGGCAGTTCAATTTTTTCCAGCAAGCCATAATCACTGATTTTAATCAGTTCTGGTTTAAGCTTTTGGTAAAGCTTAAAAGTAAAATCAGCATCTTCACAGGCATACCACGATAACTTGTTTAGTTCCACCTCTGCCATAGAAAGCTGACTTTTACCCTTTGGTCCAATTAACTCTTTAATCGGCTGCATTTGATAGCCAAGTTCGGAAAAAACCAGATCATCCAAGCTTAAATTTCGTTCATTAGAAGCCAAAAGATAAGCAGCAATCATTGAGTCAAATTCAATGCCTTTTATTTCAATGCCGTAATTTAATAAAATTTCAAAATCGTATTTAAGATTGTGCCCGATTTTTTTAACTTGAGTGTTTTCTAAAATCGGTTTAAGTTGCTTTAGCCATTCTTGGGATTGAACAACTTTTTTTTGTTCATTCAGCCGTAAAGAAATAAAATAAGCTTCATTATTTTTCCAAGAAAAACTAATGCCTAAAAGTTTGGCCTGCCAAACATCAAGAGAGGTCGTTTCAGTATCAAGAGCAAATTCTTTTTGTTTTTTCAGTTTAGAAAAAAAAACCTTGAACTTTGATTCAGTGTCAATTAAGTGATAATTAAGCTTGGTATGAGGAGGTTTAGTACCCAGATTAATAAATTCTAATTGGCCTTGATTTAAGGCGGGAGTTTGTTCAGTTATTTCTGTTTCACTGCCAGCTAATTCTGAAGGGATTTTATTCATTAAGCTTCTGAATTCCAGTTCAGTGAATAGTTTAACGATTTTATTTTTATCAAAGCCCTCAATTTTTGTTTGCTCCAGTTTAAAGTTGGTTAATAGATTGGTTTTAATAGTCACCAATTTTTTACTTAAAAAAGCTTCTTTTTTCTGTTCTTTGAGTAAATTAATGATTCGCTCCTTGAATTTCTTAAGTTTTTCATCGTTTTTTTCAATCGCTTGGTAAAGTTTTTCCAAAGAGTCAAACTTCTTAATCAATTCAGTGGCTGTTTTTTCACCGATTCCTTTAACCCCGGGAATATTATCAGAAGGATCACCCCTTAAAGCTTTATAATCAATCAGCTGATCCGGATTTAAATCATAACGTTGCTTAACAGTGGCAGGGGAATAAGTCAAAGATTCTGAAATACCTTTTTTAAAAGTAAAGATTTCAATATTTTCATCAGCCAGTTGCAAGGCATCCAGATCTCCAGTAACAATAGTTGATTTTATGTCTGGGTGCTTATCTTTAATTTTAGTAACTACTGAACCAATGACATCGTCAGCTTCATAACCATCTTTTTGGGAATCAATAACCGGGATATTAAAAGCAGCCAGCATTTTTTCAATTATGGGAATTTGATGATACAGTTCATCAGGCTGTTTTACTCTTTGAGCTTTGTAAGCGGCAAATTCTTCGGCTCTTTTGCTTTTACCGGCGCGATCAAAAGCAGAACAGATGTAATCGGGCTTTAATTCCTTGATGATTTTTAAAAGGATATTGGTAAAGCCGTAAACAGCATTAACCAAAGTGCCGTCTTTGGTGGTCATAGGCGGTAAAGCGTGAAAAGCGCGGTGCAAGAGCGCATTGCCGTCCAAAATAATAAATTTTTTCTTAGCTGACATTTAGATAACAGTGCCTAAATTTTTATTAATTATTTCTAAAGCAGCCAGATGACCTTTAGATCCAGAAGTAAAACTAGCACAACAGTCGACAATGATTGTAACTTTATAACCATGATCAAAAGCATTAAAGCAGTCAGCCAAAACACAAAAATCAGTATCCAGCCCTACAATGGTTAAATCAGTTATTTTGTTTTTTTGCAAATAATTTAGAAATTGAATATTGGTAAAAACAGAATAAGTTTCCTTAGTAAAAATATTGTCTTTTTTAAGCCATGGTTTAAGCTGATCCACAATGTCAGAATAAGGTGGTTTAGTGCAACCGGTAAAATTCAACTGTTTAACAAATTGGCTTTGGGGTGAATTAATAAACTGGCTGAAACAGATAGGTGAAAAGTGATTTTCTTCCAGCAGCCGTTTGATGTTATCGGGAATATGTTGAGTATGTTTATTGATGAAATAATTTTGGACATCAACAATAAGGAGTGCTTGTTTCATCCCGTTAGAGAAAGGAAGCGTTTTAAATGATTTTTCAAATATCTTTTGCCCATTCCTGATTTTAGATATTTTTCTCTGGCAAAAGCATCGTTTTTATTAACGCATACTTCATAATAAATTAATTTAAAGGGTCCCCGACCTTTGGTTGAAAAAATCATATTTTCATTATGTTCTTTTAAACGCTTCCTTAAATCACTGGTACAACCAGTATACCATTTTTTATCTTTTTTGCTTTGCAAGAGATAAGTATAAAACATATATTTCTCTAACGGGATTCATAGAATCATTGTATCATTTTATTTTAAATAAAAAAATCGTCTTAAAAGCGATTAATATTTAATGTCCTTGGTTAAGCTGGGGATAGTTTTGATTGTATTTTAGGTATCCAGCCTGAGCTTGCCGAAGGCTGGAGGCTAGGACGGGAATCGAACCCGTGATAGAGGTTTTGCAGACCCCTGCCTTACCACTTGGCTACCTAGCCTTAATAACCTTATAAATTTTACGTTGTCGTCTTTTTAATTTTTTGGTGCGGGATTGCAGACCCCTGCCTTACCACTTGACCAGCTTAGCTGGTCTTGGCTACGTGACCCTACCTCAAATTAACAAAAAAAGGACTATTTTTCAAGCTCCTTTAAAGTATTTTGTGCTTTATCGTTTTTATAAAATTTCTATAGTTGTCCATTTTCTACCGAACTTTTTAGCAGTTTGAAAATCTTTCATCCAGATATCAGCAGTACGATAATATCTTTGGTTCATTCTGTCTTCAATGGTAAAGATTTTATCTCCGAATAATTCCGGTAAACGTATTTTAGTGCCAAAAGGCAAATATTTATAATTAGTGGCAATAATATCTTCCATATTTCGTTGGCAGACATCCAGTCCTGAAGCAGTAATGCAAGGAGAAGCATCAGTTTGATTGGGCAAACTATTATAAGCTGTTACCCACATTTTAATTGTATATCTGGGTTCTTTGATTTTTATTTGAGGTAAAGTTGGTTCTTGAGGATAAGCAATAAGTATTTCAACTTTACCGGCCTCTAAAGGAAGTTGAGGGTTTAATTCCTGTTCTATTTCTATGCTTTGAGCAACGCCAACATGAGGAAGACAAAGATTAAGAATAAAAAACAGCATTAAAACCATTAGTGATTTTTCAACTGATTTATTTATAATTTTTAGCAATTTTTTAATTTTTTTAGCCATTTTAGCTGAAATTTATGATTTTTCTGGAATTTAAAAAATCCTTGCCTTATAGCATGGACCACACTTATATATTAGCAATTTTATGGATTTTTGTCAAGGTTCGACAAGCTCACCTTGGTTTCGAAGTTTCGACAAGCTCACCTTGATCTACTTATTTTTTTGGCTGCCAAAGAAATTTTTTTAAATCAATAAAATAATTTCCTTGATTTTCTTTAACTTTAACCCCTTCCTTTTTTAATAAGAAAGCTTGCAGTTCTTTAGGATGATCAAGGCAGGTGGTAGAAATCATTCCTTGGGAATTAATTACTCTTTGCCAAGGAGCATGATGTTTATTTGCTCCGGTATGCAAGGCCCAACCAACTAGTCGGGCAGCTCGCGGAGTAGAAATCATGCTAGCAATCTGGCCATAGGTAGCTACCTTGCCTTTAGGTATTTTTTTGGTAAGTTTCAGAACTTTTTGATAAAAATTCATTTATTTTATGAGAATAGTTCTATTATTTGGTTTTTCTCCGAAATTAAAGGATATTTGCTTATATTTTGCCCAGGATTTAACTTTAGCCACTTTATCTATCCATTCAATCACTACTAAAGTGTTTTTTTTGTCAGTATATTCATCTAAGCCAATATCTTTAAATTCTTGGGCACCTTGCAAACGATAAGCATCAACATGCACTAGTTGGGTAATTTGTTTTACAGCTTTGGGCAATTGATAAATTTTCATTAAGACAAAAGTTGGACTATTAACTTTTTCTTTAATCCCAAGACCTTTGGCCAGTCCTTGAACAAAAACTGTTTTGCCCGAACCTAAATCACCTTCTAGTCCTAAAAGTTCGCCGCCTTTAAAATTTTTAGCAAGTTCTATCGCTAGTTTTTTGGTTTCAGTTGCTGAATGAGTAACCTTTTTCATTTTTTAGAAGTCAATTTTAGGTTAGGGTTACTGGTTAAAGTTTGCCAATTTTGTTGTAGATTAGCTTTTTTCCTATTAAAGTAACCGGCCAAAGCAATCATTACCGCATTATCTTGAGTATATTTAAACTTAGGATAGTAACAGGCAATATCTAGTTTTTGTGCCTGTTTTTTTAAATTACTTCTTAATAATTTATTAGCGCTAACTCCGCCGCCCAGTAAAACAGTTTTAGCTTTAAATTCAGTAGCGGCTTTAATGGTTTTATAAGTTAAAACTTCCACCACTGCTTTTTGAAAAGCTGAACAAATATCCTGAATCATCTTTTGATTTAACTTACCATTAGTTTTTATTTGTTCAAGATAATACCGGACAGCAGTTTTTAAACCAGAAAAACTAAAATCAAAGTTTTTTGCCTTTATCATCGGGCGAGGGAACTCAATTTTGTCATTTTGGCCAGTTTTAGCATAACGCTCTATTACTGGTCCGCCTGGATAACCCAAATTTAAAAGTTTAGCTACTTTATCAAAAGCTTCACCAACAGCATCGTCTCTGGTTTGGCCGAGTAACTCGTATTGTCCGAAATTTTTCATTAAAATCAGTTCTGTATGGCCTCCGGAAACAAGCAAGCAAACAGCCGGAAAGATTTTTCTGCCTAATTTTTGCAGCTTATCATTACTTAACCAGTTGGAATAAATGTGCGCTTCCAAGTGATTGATGCCAATAAGGGGAACACGCCAAAGATAAGCTAAAGTTTTGGCAGTTTGTACTCCAATTTGTAAAGAAGTAATTAAACCAGGCCTGGAAGTTACAGCGATCAAATCTATCTTAGAAAAGTTAGATTTTGTTTTTATGGATTTGGCAATTACAGGAATAATATTTTGTACATGTTTTCTGGCAGCCACTTCCGGGACAATACCGCCATATTGTTGATGAGTCTTAATTTGAGAAGAAACAACACTGCTTAAGATTTTGATTTTCCCGATAGCGCTTATTTCAAGCAAACTGGCTGCAGTTTCATCACAAGATGTTTCTATGCCTAATATTTTCATAAGTTATTTTCTTTTTGCCACACAGTTATAGCTTTGGCTAAAATTTGCATTGCCCTTTTTAAGTCATCAGTTTTTAAAACATAAGCAAAGCGCACTTCTTCTTTACCTGAATCAGGAGAAAGATAAAAACCATTAGCTGGAGCAAGCATGATAGTTTCTTTATTGTCATTAAAGTCAGTTAATAACCAGCGGCAAAATGCTTCGCTGTCTTTGACAGGTAATTTGGCTATGACATAAAAAGCGCCTTCGGGTTTTTGAAAAACAACGCCGGGTATTTTAGTTAAGCTGTCTATTAACAATTCTCTTCTGTAGGTAAATTCTTCCAAAGTTTTATTAAGATAGTTTTCGCTGTCAATTATAGTTTTAGCAACCATTAACTGATTAAAAGAAACAGCAGATAATCTGGCTTGGCCATATCTAAGCATAATTTCCATGATTTTTGGATTTCTACTGCAAGCTAAACCAACTCTGGCGCCGCATAAACTAAAACGTTTGGAAAAACTGTCCAGAATAATAACTTTACTTTTAGTTAAATCAGCTGAATATTTTTGTTCAATAGTTAAAGCAGAAATAGCCTGATTATCATCATAAACAAATTCCCGGTAAACTTCATCGCTTAAAAGGAATAAATCATTTTTTTGGCAGATTTGCCAAAGTCTAATTAACTCGCTTTGAGTGTAAACAGTGCCAGTGGGATTATTAGGATTGCAAATTAAAATCGCTTTGGTTTTGGCATTTATCTTTTTAATAATTTCTTCATCATCCGGCAGATGAAAACCGTTGTCAATCTTGGTTTCAATAGGTATTAATTTTACGCCAGCCATAATAGCCAGACTTTGGAAATTAGTATAAAAAGGTTCAAAGGTTAAAATTTCTTCATTAGGATTGGCAACAGTGATCATGGCCCAAAGTATAGCTTCACTGCCACCTAAAGTGGCAATAAAATTATTTTCTTTTAAATCCTTAAAACCTAATTTTTGGTAATAATTAACCAAGCTTTTTAAAAATTCTTTTTCTCCTTGGGAGTGACTGTAGCCAATAGTGGTGTTTTTATAATTATGCAAAAAATCAAAGACGGCAGGAGGCGGCAATAAATCCGGCTCGCCAATGTTCAAATGGTAAACTTTAATGCCTTTATTTTTGGCTGTTTCTTCTAATTGAGCTAATTTTCTGATAGGACTTTCCGGGATCAAACAGGCTCTTTGTGATATTTTCATTTTATTTTAGATAAATTAATAATACTTTAATTTATCTTAACATATTTTAAAAGCTAAAACAGTATTAAATTCAATAAAAACTAAAATAACCCGCTCATATTTGGTGACCCGTAGGGGAATCGAACCCCTGTTGCCAGGATGAAAACCTGGTGTCCTAACCCCTAGACGAACGGGCCTGATTAACCAAATATGAGCGGGTTATTATTTCTCAACTACTAATAGACGAAGGCAGCTAAGATTTAAAAACTATTGCCTATTCTAGCTAAAAATGATTAGAAAGTCAAGGTGAGCTTGTCGAATCTTGACATAATATCAAAAATATGCTATCATAGTATATTAGCTCAAAGACAATAAAATACCCAAAAAATTGGTAAAAAACCAAAAACCGCGGTAAAAACCGCAGGGAGTTGAAAGTGCCACAGTATCCACAGTATCCACAGTATCTAATTGATGTCCGTCACGGTAAGAAGGCGAGAGAAAGGATCTCTGCAGTTGGATTAGCGGAGGTTATGAAATTCGCGGGAGATTCCTTAAAAAAGGTGATCGAGCGTTTACTCAGAGGAGAGATCGGAGCTGATGGAGTGGAGATGTTTCACGGGCCTATGGTCAGGACAGCCGAAACCCTAACAGCTCTACGTCTTGGCTTTCCGGGGTTGGGTGATGTTATTCATGATCCAATCGAACTTTTCGGTGATAGTGATCTCTTCACCAATATGAAGGATAGCGGCTTTCTTGATAAGCTGAAGACGGAAGGTATTGCTGTTGCTGCAGCTACTCCTGATGGAGAAGGATACGCTGAGTTAGCGCTTAGGGGTGTCGAACAGGCCTTTGATGAGATGAAGGGAAATGTCGCTGTGGCCGTGGGTCATCATCCAATGATCCCCTTGGCTGCCATAGCTACAGGGTACAAATTCACGGGAGAGTTCCCTGAACTTTCCTTAGTCGTCTTTAAAAAGGATGATGACGGTACGATTTCCGTTTCCGAAGTTCACATTTCCGCGTAGTGTTTCAATCGTCTGTATAGGACGAGAAGGAACCGAATTTTTTGAAAAGCCGCTTTTGCAACATTTGCAGAGGCGGTTTTTTCATAAAAAAATCCCTTAAACTTTTTTGGCTTAAGGGCTATTATCCCTTGTAAAGGATAACTAATTGGGATAAATACTGACAATTCGTGAATCATCTTTTTTGATCCATATCAGACGGTAAAAAAATTCTTTTTCTATATGGATTTTAATGAGGAATTCGTCCGGTATTTCAGTAATTATTTCCCCTTCAACAGGATCAGAAGAGTTGTTCAGTTGAAGAATTATAAATTTTTTTGGAGGGTAAAGAAATTTCCAGAACGAGATTAAGTGAATAAACATAGGAAAACCTCTTCCTTGGTTGAAATACAGCTTTGTGCAATAATCAATAATTATAATCTAAAATAATATTTTTACAAGTTTTCCGCCTTTTATCAGTTTGTCAGATTAAAAAAAATGTTTTATAATATAAGAGATAATTTAAAAATTTATGAAACTTTTTTCCAGCAAAAAGCCCAAAAAAGTAAAAAACCAGCCAGAAGATTCTTTCTTTGATTATCAAGCATTAGGAGAAGAGGATAAATCAGACATTATTAATGAAGATGAAACAGAAAAAGATGTAGAAGTTAAAAGTGAAAGAGATGATTGGTTAAACGAGGATTATGAGGAAGGACAGCTTTCGGTTGATGTTTATCAGACAAAAAAGGCCATTGTTATCAAGTCTACCATTGCCGGAGTAAAGCCCGAAAACATAGATATTTCCATTAATAATGATATGGTAACTATTCGCGGTAAAAGAGAAGTGGAACAAACAGTGGCAGAAGAAGATTATTTTTATCAGGAATGTTACTGGGGCGGTTTTTCGCGCTCCATTATTTTACCGGTGGAAATAAGGCCGGATAAGTCAGAAGCTTCCTTGAAAAATGGTGTTTTAACCATAACTTTACCTAAAGCAGATAAGAGCAAGACAATTTCTGTCAGAGTTGAGGATAAAGATGTTTAAGATTTATGAGTATACCAGTAATTTTTAAAGGAGTAATAGATCGCCTGGAAGATAGATGGGCAGTTATTAAAACAGAGGATAATAAGGAAATTTTATGGCCGGCTAAAAGTTTGCCGGAAAAAGCCGCACCCGGCAGTATGGTGCGCCTAACTCTTTCGGATCTTGAAAACGAAAAAGAGGGACAAGAAGCTTTGGCCAAAACCATGTTGAACGAGATTTTAAATAAACCAGCTCATGAAAAAAACTAAGGTTAAATATTCTGCACCGTTAATTATGAAATGGTTGCTTTATGTAGTAACCATTTTTTTGATTTTATTAACATTGATAGTAATCTTTGCCCTTTTTTATAACCAAAGTCATCTTCATGATTTTTTCCCGGGAGTTAAAATTAATAATCAGCCGCTTAATAATTTAAGTTATAATCAAGCTTTTGCCTTGTGGCAGGATAAAATAGATGAGTTTAATGAAAGCGGCTTACATTATGTTTTACAAAATGAAGAGATAGTTGTTCAACCCACTTTATCAGCGGCGACTGATCCGGATTTGTCTTATTCTATTATTTCTTTTAATCTTTCTAAAACAATAGACAATGCTTATTTTATTGGTCGTAAAAAAGGTTTTGGAAAGAATTTTTGGGAACAGTTTATAGCTTTGTTTTTCGGTTATGATTTCTCGCTTTGTGCTGAATTTAATCAGGAAGAATTGTTAAAAATTCTTCAAGAAAATCTTAAACCATATCTCACTGCTAAAAAGGAAGCCCGTCCGCAAGTTGATGAAGATTTATATATTTCCATCTTAGCGGAAGAAAGCGGTACGGCCGTTGACAGTCAAATTTTATTTGAAAAAACCAAAAAACACATCACTAATCTTTCCAGTGAGCCAATTGAAGTTGAACTAATTTCTGATTATCCGACTATTACCAGCAAAGAAGTATCAATAGAAGTTTTACAGCAATTAAAAGATTTAATAGTTATTCCCGCTCTTATTTTAAGTTATCAAGATGAACAATGGTCAGTTGCCAATGAAATTTTTAAGGATTGGTTTAATTTTAAAAAGATTGATCAGCAGATTGTTTTAGGTGTTGACGCTTCAACAACTGCGGCTTATTTAGAAAAGGAAATTTACCCCCAGATTTATCAAGCTACTGTTGATGCTAAATTTGATGTTAAAAACGGCAGAGTGGTGGAATTTCAAGGCAGTCAGGATGGTCAAGAATTAGACTTACAAAAATCAATAAGTAAAATTGAAGAGGAATTGCTTAAAAACAATAATTTTTCTGTTGACTTGATAGTAAATGAAGTTAAAGCAAAGATTGCCACAGCTTCTATTAATGAGTTGGGCATTGCCGAAATTATAGGCACAGGACAATCTGATTTTTCTGGCAGTCCCAAAAACCGTCGTCATAACATTGCAGTAGGAGCAGAAACTTTAAACGGCATTTTAATAAAACCGGACGAGGAATTTTCTTTGAATGAAGCTTTGGGTAAAATTGACGCCTCCACTGGCTATAAACCAGAGTTGGTAATCAAAGGTAATAGAACTATTCCAGAATATGGCGGTGGCTTATGCCAGATTGGCACTACTGTTTTTAGAGCAGCTTTGGCTCCGGGACTTCCCATAACTGAACGTCGTAATCATTCTTACCGCGTAGTTTATTATGAACCAGCCGGTAAAGATGCTACTATTTATAATCCTAAGCCAGATTTAAAATTTATCAATGATACGGGTAAATATATTTTAATTCAGTCCAGAATTGAAGGAAATAATTTATACTTTGATTTTTGGGGAACAAAAGATGGCAGGATTATAGAGCAAAGCGATTCAGTTATTTATAATATTAAAAGTCCTGGTCCGACCCAGTATATAGAAACTGATCAGTTAGAACCAGATGAACAACAATGTATAGAAAGCGCTCATAATGGCGCTGATGCTTATTTTGATTATAAAGTTACTTACAGTGATGGAGAAATTATGCAAGAAAGATTTACCAGCCATTATGTACCTTGGCCAGCTAAATGTTTAGTTGGTAAAGTAGCAGACACAGCTACTACCACAGAAGAAATTATAGAGGAGTAAAATTTGCTTATAATAAGGTTTCAATAGCGGAGTGATTTTTGGCGGAGGCAAATAAAAAAAGATACTACCCTGATACTGCGCCCAAGAAAATTATTGTAAGCACAGATCGAGCGATCTATAAATAGATAGCCAGATGTAAAGTCCTTGCAATAATCCCCATGCTTGTCGTGGACGCAGAAGCAGAATAGTATCTCTATAAGAGATAATTAAGATTTGAAAGGTTCATTAAATAATTTATTAAAATAATTTAACAGAGTAGTATAGCATAATTAAAAAGTTTGTCAAGTTTAGACAAACTTAACTTAAAGAGAATAATAAAATTTTTGGCTAAGATTAGCTAAAAAATAAATAAAAATTATTTATAATTCATTGACCCCGCCTTATACCAATCACTTATATTTTGGTATAGGGCGGGGCGAGATGTATATTTTCTAACACTTCCTTTATTAAGATTTTAGTAGGAGGATTAATATCGGAGTATACTTTATTTAAGTCGCAGAATACTCCAGCCTTTTAAGGCTGGAGATGAATGTGACACCTTTTGCGAGCGAAGCGAGCAATATGGTAGGATAGGGTCATGAAGAAAACCACCTTTAATGCTACCTATGACATCCAATATCATTT
>JAHITV010000019.1 GCA_018817315.1 Patescibacteria group bacterium | reverse complement strand
AGGGCTATTTTGTTCGCTCTGTTGGCCCAGGTCTAACCAAAGAACAAGTCGAGAAATATATTGAGGAGCAATCCGAGGAAAGATAATTATTAGGTCAAGCTCCGATGCTTGGCATCGGAGTACTCAAAGGCGCTTGACAAATGTAAAGTATGCTTTACAATAAGTAATATATACTTTACATTAATTAAATATAAAAGTATGAGTTATAAAACTTTCATTAAATTAAGAATCTTAATCGGAGTTTTAATCGCTATTATTGTGGCTGTGGCTGCCACGATTAATGATTTTTATTTAGCCATAACAGGAGTTTTAATTGGCGTTTTGTTTATGTTTTTAGTTAAAAGCAAATTTAAAAAAGTAATCGTTGATGAAAGAGTTATTGCCGTTAGTGGCAAGGCTTCACGGATGACTTATGTAATAGTCACTTTGTTTTTAGCCATAGCAGGTTTATTTTTAATTTTATCCGGCAGAGGAGATGGTAATATTTATGTTGAATCAATCGGTGTTTTATTCAGTTATTTGGCAATGTTGTTGATTGCCGTTTATTCAATTTCCTATCATTACTTTAATAAAAAATATGGTGGAGATAAATAACAGGATAAAAATATATCGCGCTGAATTTGATCTTACGCAGGAAGATTTAGCAAATAAAGTAGGAGTTACCCGGCAGACAATTATTGCTATGGAGCAAAATAAATACGTGCCGTCTTTAGAACTGGTTTTTAAAGTGGCTAAAGTTTTTAATCAGCCGATTGAAAATATCTTTAGTTATAAATAAAATTATAAATTTATGAAGAAAGAATATAATAAACAGCAGCTTAAATCATTAATTATTTATTTAATCAGTATCGGGATAATGTGTTTTGTTTTTACTTTCTTAGTCAGTGTAAATATAATCGGTTACAGTGTTAAGAATAAATGTCGGTTAGTGCAAGAGAAGTATAGTGGTGATTGCGTAGAGGCATTAATGAATTATTTAGAAGATGAAGATAATGGATTTACTAGTCGTAATTCAGCTATTTGGGCTTTGGGTCAGTTAGGTGATGAGCGAACTTTGCCAGTGCTGGAAAAATATTATGTTGGTTATAATGGCGAGAGATGTAATCGCAGTCAGGAGTTGTCGCAACTTGAATTAAAAAGAGCCATTGGTTATATGCAGGGTAGTCCTAATATAACTACATTTTTTTGGCGGTTTGGACAAGGGATTAATTAAATGATAAGACTAACATCGTCTCTTTCTAGGAGTCATAGAAAAGCGATGAGATTATGATGCTCGTTGTTTTTCTTTTTTTATGTTATAATAAAACTATGGAAAATAATACTCGCTTAAAAAGCACGCCCAAAGATGTTTTTTTACATCTTTTTAATATTCTGACTTTCTATATCAGCGTTATCGGCTTTATCAGGCTTTATGTTTTATATATCAGTGCTCTTTTTCCTGATCCATTAAATTATTATTTTACTTATATAGCTGATGGGGTTCGTTGGGCAACTTCAATGCTGGTTATTGCAGTACCGGTATATCTTTTAACTTCCTGGCTGATTGCTAAAGATTTTGCTCATAATCCAAAAATGAGAGAACTTTCCTTAAGAAAGTGGCTGCTCTATTTAACTCTTTTTATTTCGGCAGTTACCATTATTATAGATTTAATTATTTTTGTTAACAATTTTTTAAGCGGTGAATTAACTATTCAGTTCTTCTTGAAAATACTGGTGGTGCTGGTGGTAGCGGTGGTTGTTTTTTGGTATTATATCTGGGATTTAAGAAGAAAAAATCTTAAGTCTAAAATCCCCAAGATACTGGTTTGGATTGTTTCAGTTGTGGTTTTGGCCAGCATTATCATGGGCTTTTATATCATCGGTACACCGGCAGACCAGCGTGACAGAAGATTTGATGACCAGAGAGTAGAAAATCTTCAAATGCTGCAGGGCGAAATTGTCAACTTTTGGATACAAAAAGAATCGCTTCCTGAAAAACTCAATCAACTGGAAGACAGCATTTCCGGTTTTGCTGTGCCTGTTGACCCTAAGTCCGGCCAGCCTTATGAGTATAATGTTACTGATCCTCTTTCATTTGAACTATGCGCAACTTTCAACAGTTCAAGTCAGGATTTTAGCTCTCTGGCAAAGGGCACAAGACCCTTCTCGCCTTATGATTCATTTCAGCAGAACTGGGAGCATGAAGCAGGACAAACCTGTTTTACTAGAACCATTGATCCTGAACTGTATAAAGACAGCCAGAATGATACAGGGCTAAAGCCTTTGCTAGGGCGATAATAATTAAAACCGTTTTAATCAAAAAGATCGCTTAAAAAGGCGATTTTTTATTAAATATTGTAATCAATGTTAAAAGGTGATATAAATTATATTAAGCAATTATATAAATTAATAATTAATAAATAAAATATATGCAAAAAACTATTCAGAATCTAACCAAAGCGTTTATTGGCGAAAGTCAGGCCAGAAATCGCTATACCTTTTACGCTAAGATTGCTAAAAAAGAGGGCTTTGAACAAATTGCCGGTATTTTTTTAGAAACAGCAGAGCAGGAAAAAACCCATGCTAAAAGATTGTTTGAACATATTCAGGAATTAAAAGAAAAAATCGGTGATGAAAGCTTAGATGAAATAAAAGTTGAGGTAGCAGCACCGACAATTTATGATGACACGATTAAAAACTTAAAAGCTGCTATTGCCGGTGAGAATTATGAATACATCACTATGTATCCAGAATTTGCAAATATTGCAGATGAGGAAAATTTGCCAGAGATAGCGCAGAGACTAAGATCAATCGCCAAAGCAGAGGAGCATCATGAAGAAAGGTATAAAAAATTATTAAAAGAAGTGGAGAATAATTCAGTCTTTAAGAAGGAAAAGGAAACTGTGTGGGTGTGCCGAGAATGTGGCTATATCTATATTGGTAAGGAAGCACCAGAAAAATGTCCTTCTTGTGACCATCCGCAAAGTTATTACCAAGTTAAATGTGAAGAGTATTAACAAATAATTATATGACTCAACAACATCAAATTTATAAATGTGAAATTTGCGGTAATATTGTAGAAGTTCTGCATGCCGGCGTAGGAGAATTGGTTTGTTGCGGCCAACCCATGAAGTTGCAGGAAGAAAATACAGTTGACGCTGCTCAGGAAAAGCATGTGCCTGTTATTAAAAAAACAGAAAACAGCATCATTGTAACAGTTGGTTCTACAGAACATCCTATGGAAGAGGATCATTATATTGAATGGATTGAAATCAATGTTGACAGTAAGATCTGTAAAAAATATCTAAAACCAGGAGATAAACCAGAGGCAGAATTTTTCTTAACAGGAGAAAAAGTTCAAGCCAGGGAATATTGTAATCTCCATGGCTTGTGGAAGAGTTAGGGTAGTAATGTTTGTCTTCTGCTAAAGGTTAATTTCATGGCGTAAGCACCTTATCTTTTAAAATTTTATGCTATACTGATTATAGATAATATTAATAATTAAGAATTTTTAACATGAGCCCTTGGGGACAAACACCGCCTCCTCCGCCATCAGGCCCAGGAACTCCACCACCACCACCTCCTCCTCCAGGAACAGAACCGACTTATGAACCTAATCACAGTGAGATAATGGTGGCTTTGCAAAGAATAGAAGAGAGGTTAGAGAGAATTGAAAGATTGTTTCAAAAAGGTTAAATCAATCTTCCAATTTTGTTTTTAATATCCTATTTAAAATAGGAAATTATTTAGTTATCAGTAAAACTTAATTTCTAGCAGTTTTTTTACCGTGGAAGATTTATGTAGACAGGAATTTTAAACTTTATTTTGTATAAATCTCCTCTTCCCAAAAGTCAGAAATATGTTAAGATCATAAAATAATAACTAACTTAAAAAAAGAAAATTATGGACCAAGTAATTGACATAAACAAAAAAGCAGGAGAAATGAAAACAAAAAAGATTGTTTCCTACATTGTAATCGGGGTGATTGTTCTGATTATTCTTTTTGCTAGCTTCGGTACTGTGGGGGCCGGAGAAAGGGGAGTGTTATTGCAGTTTGGAGCAGTTCAGGATAGAGTTTTTGGAGAGGGACTATATATTAAGATACCTTTTGTGCAAAAGGTGGTAAAAGTGGATGTTAAGATCCAAAAGGATGAAGTTCCTGCCAGTGCCTCTTCTAAAGATTTACAGATCGTAACTTCTAAGATTGCCCTGAATTATCATCTGATGCCAGAATCAGTAAATAAGGTTTGGCAGGAACTGGGGCGGAATTATAACGCTCGGATTATTGCCCCTGCTATTCAGGAGGCAGTAAAAGCAACCACCGCTAAATTTACAGCCGAAGAACTTATTATCAAAAGAGAAGAAGTAAAAGAACAAGTTAAAACAAATCTTACGGAACGATTATTGGAACGTTTTATTACTATTGATGAATTCAATATTATTGCTTTTGATTTTTCTGCAGCGTTTAACGAAGCAATAGAAGCCAAAGTTACGGCAGAACAGTTAAAACTTAAAGCAGAAAGAGATTTGCAAAGAATAAAAATTGAAGCAGATCAAAAAGTTGCCGAAGCAGAAGGTAAAGCCAAAGCTATTCAGATTGAAGCGCAAGCTTTGCGTGCTAATCCTCAAGTGGTGGAACTTCGCTGGATAGAAAAATGGAACGGGCAAACTCCTACTTATTGGGGACAAGCAAGCCCTTTCATAGGATTAAATCAATAGTTTTTAAAAGTTTGGCTGAATGTTTAAGTTTAGATAGTTTTGTAGTATGCTAGGTTAAAATTAATTTTAATATTATTATATTTGACTTGATTATTTGATTCATGTTAAAATAACTTTGTTAGTACTTTGATTAACAGGTATATTTCTGTCATTTTTTTGATATAGGGCTTGTCCCGAACATGAGAGTCGGGATCAATTATTCATCAAATCAGAGGAGACAAAACAGTGAAAAGAGTATTTATTACCCTGACGGTCGTGGCATTGCTATTCATGGGCGTATCCATTGCAATGGCTGTGACCACGATCAATCCGTTGGGCGTTGTTGGCAATCAAGAGTTGAACGTGGTGAACGCGGCTTATCTGAACTTAGCCATATCACCATCGCCAACAAACGCAATCGCAAGCTGGACGGACGCGACAGTACCTGGAGCCGATTTTTCCGAGCGCGGTTTGAATGACAATCGATTCACATGGCGGAGCAATGTGGACGATACGCTTCATTCAGAAATTGCCGTGACTTTAGAAGGGACGACTGCGGTGATGAAATTACCTGACTGGGTCGGATTTTCTTCTTTTATTTCGTCTGAGACTAATAACGGCGTTTCGATTTCCCGCGCTTCACCCCTCTATAACGTGGTGAATGCGAGCTCTACGGTTACCTTCGTGATGACATCCAAATTTTCTTTTCGAGAGGTTGCGACGATCTTTAAATTCATTGCCGGATCCGATGGACTCGATTCCCCCTGCCTTTTATCCGCGACGCCAGCCATCATCAGTCGTGCCTCACCAAAGATCAGTGGAAGCAGCTTTAATAAGATGGCGACGATGTTTTCCAACACGGCGTGAGAGCTCTCCTGCCCCGGCTGTGGCCACTATAATGATTTGATTTTAAAAATGACTTCACATGTGGCTAAATTGGTGCCTGACAAATGACTTATGTTGGGCAATCTCCGGCTGTTTCCGCTTTTTACTCGTTCGAGCGGAAACAGCTTTTTTTATTTGTGATTTTGCAAAGAGTATTAAATAATGTTAAAATAACTTTGTGTGTTCTTTTTCATTTTGTTTACTTATTCACAACCCGGTATAGAACCCGGGTAGAAGCATAACTTTCACGGGAAGACCCAAGAGAGGAGAGTTATTCGCAGACGGGAAAGGTATCCGTAGGTAAAATTTATTTAGGTAAAACTTGCTGATGAAGTAAAGTTACAAAACCCAGTTTAAATCCGGAAAGGATTGTTATCATGAAAAGGTTTTCTTTAGTACCCGTGGCGCTGGTTGTGATGATTTTTACCGGCGCTCTATCGTTTGGTAACGCAGATGTTACCATGGCGACTTCGCAGGCGGCCTTTGTCCCGATAGGACAGGAGATAGGCCAAGTAGTGGTTCAAGACGCGAATTATGAACGGTTTGAAACGGCGGTGATGGATCTCAAATTTACATCATCGGCGTCCTTTTTTTCTTCGATTGACACTCCGTGGCGGAATACTCTCGGCGATTTCTCCTGGCGAAGTTGGAATGATATCAATCAGCTCACAAGTACGGTCGTTGGTGAAGTTGATCTGACATTCTATCCGGAAATTGGCGGAAGTTTTGAAGGGACGACTGCGGTGATGAAACTACCGGTCGGATTTTTCTTTTCCTCTATACTCGATATGGACGGCTCCGGATCTCGCGCCTCACCTGATTTCACCGTGGTGAATATGAGCGCCTTTTCATTATCAGCAGATACCGAACGGTCATCGCCAGCAGCGGTCACGCGGTTTAGTCTGGATCATTACCGCGCCGTCGTCAGTTTTCGCAGCACAGCGTAAGGACTTCATCCAAAGCGCTGTAGCCACAGTATGTGTGGTTTAGAATTGGGATTTCAGCTCTTGTTCATCGCCAGAGTTGATTTTCTCCTTGCCGTTTCCGGTTTATTGCGGAAACGGCTTTTTTTATTTAGTAATTTTCTAAGACATTTAAATTATGTTAAAATGAGAATATCAAAGAGACTCAATTCAATGATTTATTTATGATGAAAAGATATTTTTTTCTTATAGCTTTGGCAGTTGGTTTATTATTTAGTACCACTGTTTTAGCGCAGGAAAAAATTGATAATTTTGAAACCACTATTCAGTTAAATCAAGATAGCAGTTTAGTAATAGAAGAAAAAATAACTTATGATTTTGGTCAAGCTTTAAGACACGGCATTTATCGCGATATTATCATTAAATATAAGGCACGGGGAGGTAATTATAATTTAAGAGTTTCTGATATCAAGGTAGTGGATGAAAATGATCAACCTTATAATTTTGAAGTTTCTTATCCTAATAAATATGTGCGGATTAAAATTGGCGATGCTGATAAAGAAATCAGCGGCAGAAAAATTTATAAAATCCGCTATAAAATCCAACGAGCGATAAATTATTTTAATGATTATGATGAGCTCTACTGGAATGCCACTGGCAATGAATGGTCAGTAGCTATTAATAAGGCAAAAACTTTAGTTTTTTTACCGCAAGAAATAAAGGCAAGCCAGCTGCAAAAAGCATGTTTTACAGGTTCTTATGGAGAAACAAAAGAATGTTCAGGTAATCAAGCTATGGGCGATAGTGATCATCTGGTTAAAACATTGGTTTTTGAGGAAAATAACCTTGAGCCGCAAAACGGTTTAACTATTGTGGTTGGTCTGCCTAAAGGAATAATTAACGAGCCAAATTTTTGGCAGTCAGCTTGGGAAACATTTAAGGATAATTTAATTTTACTTTTACCCCTTATCATTTTGATATTTTTCTTAAGATGGTGGTATAAATATGGCCGTGATCCTCAAGGTCGGGGTACAATTGTCGCCGAGTTTGAGGCGCCGGATAATCTCACTGCTGCTGAAGTTGGCACAATTATTGATGAACATGCCCAATATAAAGATCTTTCCGCAGAAATCATTAGTTTGGCGGTTAGAGGTTATTTAAAGATTACTCGTCTTAAAGAAGGGAAATTATTTAAGAAGACTGATTATTCTTTAGAACAGTTAAAATCAGCTGATGATCTGGAAAATAAATTTGATAAAGAACTTATGCAAAGTTTTTTTAGCGGCGGTAAAGAGGTTAAACTTTCCAGTTTAAAAAATAAGCTTTCTAAAAAGTTAAAGGAGATTGTTAAACTGATTTACGAAACAGTAACCAACAAAGGTTATTTTGTAAAAAGTCCAGCCAAAGTCAGAACTAAATATATTATTATCAGTGTTATATTTTTCTTTTTAGCTTTTTGGCTTGGCGGAGTTTTCTTCGGTACTTTAGGTGTAGTTAGTTTTATTATTTGTGGAATAATAATTTTGATTTTTAGTTTCCTGATGCCAGCTCGTACCAAAAAAGGGGTTTTAGCCAGAGAACATATTTTAGGTTTAAAAAATTATTTACAAGTTGCAGAAAAGGATCGTTTAAAATTTCATAATGCACCGGCAAAAAATCCTGCTCATTTTGAAAAATTATTGCCTTATGCCATGGTTTTGGGAGTGGAAAAAGAATGGGCTAAGCAGTTTGAAGATATTTATAAACAAAACCCCAGTTGGTATAATGATTCTACTTTAACTCATTTTACAGCTCTTGCCTTTGTTAATAATTTGCACTCATTTCAGTCGCAGGCACAAAGTACGATGTCGTATGCACATTCTGCTTCTGCTTCCGGCAGCGGTTTTTCGGGTGGGGGATTTTCTGGCGGCGGTTTTGGCGGTGGCGGTGGCGGAAGCTGGTAAGGTGTAAGTTTTTCTGGTGTTTTTATAGCTATTTGCTATAATATAAAGGATTTTGGAGATATCCACATCTCCCTTAAAATTAATTAATTAAATAATTTAATTCTATGGCTAAGATGACTAAGTCTCAACTTTTAGAAAAATTAGCTACAGCTTCTGGAATGAGCAAAAAAGAAGTAGGTAGTTTTCTTGAACTTTTGACTGAAACTGCTTACAGCGAGGTAAAGTCCAGCGGAGAATTTACTGTGCCTGGCATAGGCAAATTGGTCAAAAAACACCGTAATGCCAGACAAGGACGCAATCCAGCTACTGGCGAAACCATTCAAATTCCTGCTAAAACTGTAGTTAAATTTAGGGTTGCCAAAGCAGCCAAAGATTCAATTTTATAGTTTAGCGCTTTATTAAGCACTGATTAACCCAGCCAAGTCTGACTTGGCTGGGTTATGTTTTATTTACCTTTTTTGTTATAAATTATATTATTAATATATATGAAAATTCGTAAGCCCGTAGTGGCTGGCCAATTCTATCCTGCTGGTCCCGCTGAACTTGAAAGGGTGGTTACTAACCATCTGTCTCCTGTTTCTGATTTTAGGTATCAACTTAAAGCATTAGTTGTTCCTCATGCTGGTTATCTTTATTCTGGTTCAGTAGCTGGCCAGGCCTTTGGTTTTTTACAGGGTAAACATTTTCAAAAAATAATTTTAATGGGGCCAAGTCACACCACTTTTTTTAAAGGCATAGCTTTAGATGAAGCGGCTTTTTATCAAACTCCCTTGGGCGAAGTTTCTGTTTCAGCAGATGTTAAAAATTTGCTTAAGGAAAAAGGTTTTTCAGCCCTGCCAGAAGCATTTATTCAAGAACATGCATTGGAAGTAGAACTGCCGTTTTTACAAAAGACTTTAAAAGATTTTGAAATTATTCCTTTGCTTTGCGGTAGCCAGAATTCTCTTAGTGAAATCAAAGAGTTTGCCCAAGTTCTAAAAAAATATATAAACGGGCAAACTTTAATAGTGGCCAGTGTTGATTTTACGCATTATGGACCTGCTTACGGTTTTGTTCCTTTTACTGATAACATTGCCGAGAATTTAAAAAAATTGGATGAGCCGGTCATAGAACATCTGTTGCATTTTGCCACTGATAAACTTTATGATTATTTACAAAGTAAAGCAGTCACTAACGATGGCCAGATAGTTTTAACATTGCTTTCGGAAATTCTTAAAGGAGAGAATTGTCAGGCCAAAGTAACAGCTAGGCAAAGTTCTGGTGAGCTGACTGGCGATTATACTAATTCAGTCAGTTATGTTAGCATGGTTTTTTGGCAGCAAAGCAAAGATAGATCAGCACAATCAAATTATTATTCCGCAGAAGAAAAAGAGTATCTTTTAGAACTTGCTCAGCTTACTTTAAAAACATATTTACAAGAACATAAGGTTATTTCTATTGACTCTAAAAAAGTGCCGGAAAGGTTGAGAGAAAAGTGGGGAGTCTTTGTAACTTTAACCAAGGATAAAAAACTTAGAGGTTGTATTGGCAATATTTTGCCTGGCAAACCGATTTATCAGGCGGTAATGGAAAATGTACTCAATGCTGCTATAGACGATCCTCGTTTTAATCCTGTAACTCTTGAAGAAATTGATGATCTGGTTATTGAAATCTCTATTCTTACTTTACCCAAGGAACTTAAAGTCAGAAATCATCAGGAATATTTAGTAAAACTTAAAGCAGAAGTTGACGGCGTAATTATCAAACAGGGTAATCATACTGCTACTTATCTACCGCAAGTATGGGAGGAATTAAAAAAACCTACAGAGTTTTTAGGCAGTTTGTGTTTTAAGGCAGGACTTAGTAATGATTGTTGGATGGATACCAATACTCAATTATTAACTTATCAGGCAGAAGTTTTTAAAGAGAAAGAATAAGCAAAAGTTAAGGCACTATTATTCTTAATTTGTGGGGAATAATTTCTACTTCAGCTCTATCAATTTTAATCGGCTCTCCGTCAATTTGTGCATGTTCTCTTTTTCTGTTGTTATCTTCTACAATTATTTTTTTTCCTTTAACTTTGAATAAAAAAGGGTATCTTTTTTTACCCAACAGTAAGGATAAAATGGTAATTAGTAATCCTGTTTTAGTGGCGTTTTTGAAAATCAAGACTTCTAACAGTCCATCAGCAAAATTAATTGGCGTTAAAGGTTTAATCCTAAAAAAACTAAGGGCATTGGCAATAATCATAGTATTGCCAGAAATTTTATATTTTTTATTATCAATCGTGAATTTAAAGACAGTTTTGTATTTTTTTGACTGTTTTAAAAACATCCAAAGATAAGAAAGAAAGCCAAAACGAACCTTTAATCCTCGTTTAGTTTCTTTGATGATTTTTGAACCATGTCCAAGACTTAAGCTGACCAGATAATATAGTTGATTATTTAATAAAGCTACATCAATAATTTTTTCCTTGCCTAAACAAGCAATTTTAATAGCACGGGTTAAATTGGTGGGAATACCCAAATTACAAGCTAAAATATTAGCAGAACCTGCTGGTATAATAGCTATAGGTAAATCTATCTGATTTTTAAGCAGGAAATTCGCAATATCTCTAATAGTGCCGTCACCTCCAATAATGATAATTCGGTAATAAAAAGAAAAATCAACAGCAGTTAATTGCTCAGCTGAATTTGGGCTTGTTTTTAGCCAGTCATAAATTGTGTGCGGCAAGAATTTATTAAAATATTTCAAAAAAGTTTTTTTATTTAAGTCGCAGAATACTCCAGCCTTTTAAGGCTGGAGATGAATGTGACACCTTTTGCGAGCGAAGCGAGCAATATGGTAGGATAGGGTCATGAAGAAAACCACCTTTAATGCTACCTATGACATCCAATATCATTT
>JAHITV010000018.1 GCA_018817315.1 Patescibacteria group bacterium | reverse complement strand
TGTCTGAAGAACGTAAATGTAAATCATCATAACCCAAAATCATATTAACATCTGTAATATCTCCTTCAGTGCCTCCTAGTTTAATATCACCTACTACTTGGAGGTCTGCGTCAATACTAATGTTAGTTCCATCATTGTAAAGCACACTGTTAGCTAACCAATCTGTGCCATCATGGCGCAGTGTTTGACCAGAAGTGCCAGTTGGTAAATTACTGACTTCTGACCAATTAAGTTTACAATCTCCTGCTATACAAAGCCCACCAGAAGCATTAACCTGACCATTTTGTACATCCAGTTTATAGCCTGGAGTTGATGTACCAATACCTAAATTTCCAGCTGAATCCATTCTCATTTTTTCTGTGCCGCCAGTATAGAAACTAATTAATTGAGGGGAATCATCTAAATAAATCCCTGAATTATTAACAATGTCTGAAGAACGTAAATGTAAATCATCATAACCCAAAATCATATTAACATCTGTAATATCTCCTTCAGTGCCTCCTAGTTTAATATCACCTACTACTTGCAGATCTGTGTTAATGTCAATATCAGTACCATCATCAAAAATCTGTGAATCTTCCAAATTAGTAGCGCTGGTCCATTTAGGAATATAATTAGTTATACCAATACCGGTTAAAGTTCCTCCTGCCCCTGCTGGCCACTCTGCACGACAGTCGGTACCAATACATAATTCAGTTCCTTTGATTTTACCAATAACCTCTAATTTTTCTGCAGGGCTGGTTGTACCAATACCAACATCACCACTTTGTAAGATGGTTAATCTATCAGCACCATTTCCCCAGATACGAAAACTATCATCCCATTTCTCATTATATAAAGCCCAGTGTTCATCTCCTGTACCATATTGCAATTGTAGTTCAGGATTGTCAGTAGCATCAATATCAGTGATACGTAAGCGACTAACACCGCTAGTATTATCAATCTCTAATTTTTCTGCAGGGCTGGTTGTACCAATACCAACATTATAACCTAAATCATCAGGATAGAGATCGCTACCATTTAAAATCCATAAAGACGAACCTACATCAGTCCAAGCAGTTATACAGTCTGTATCCAAACAAAACTGTTGCGATTTCACAAATTCGCTAATATTAATTGAGCCAAGAATTGTTTTTTCACCTCCGCTAATAGTTTGAATTCTACCGGCATCTATATCTAATGGTTCAGCAGTATTACCTGCAGGAGGACTTTCAGGAGGATCTTGCCAGGCAGCAAAGGCATAAAAAGCGCCTGTTAACAGTAAAAATAATAAAAGAGGGATAAAATAAGATAATTTACGCATAAATTTGATGTTAAATTGTTTATAATTATATTTTAGCTGAATAAATTATACCATAAATTAAAGCTCTGTACCAATAATAGTAAAATATAAAGTTGATTTGACCTTTGTTGAATCAATATTGTATAATAACCCTTGATTTAGAAGATACTAACTTAAATATTTAACAAACTAAATACTACTTAATTTTATGACTACACTTCTTTGGATTATTTTAGGAATAATTGCTTTAGTAATTATTTGGCTTATTGGTGTTTATAACGGTTTAATCAAACTGAAAAATAGAACTGATGAGGCCTGGAGCGATATTGATGTGCAGTTAAAAAGACGTTATAATTTGATTCCTAATTTAGTAGAAACAGTCAAGGGCTATGCTGCTCATGAAAAAGAGGTTTTTACTAAAGTGACCGAAGCCCGCACCCAAGCTATGGGAGCAACCACTCCCCAGGAAAAAGGTCAAGCAGAAAACATGTTAAGCCAAACCTTAAAAAGTTTGTTTGCGGTGGCAGAGAATTATCCGCAACTTCGCGCTTCGGAAAATTTTGCCAAACTCCAGGATGAACTTTCTGATACAGAAAATAAAATTCAAGCTGCCAGAAGATTTTATAATGGCAATGTCCGTGACTTTAACATCAAAATTGAAGTTTTTCCCAACAACTTAGTGGCTGGAATGCTGAACTTCAAAAAATACGATTTCTTCCAAGTGGAGAATGAAGAGGAGAGAAAGAATGTTGAAGTAAAATTCTAGATTAGGTACAATTAGCGCTTTGCCCTCCTTTAGTCATCCTGAGCGATAGCGAAAGGATCTGAATGTATCACTGTGTCTAATAGATTCTTTCGCCCCGCCGAATGGCGGGACTCAGAATGACGGACTGTGTATTGCCAAAGGCAAAGCGCCTAATAAACTAATTATGTACAAACAAATTTCCTCAAATAAGCGAAGGACGTGGATTTTAATGCTTTTATTTTTTGTTGTCATTGTAGTGCTTGGTTGAATCATAGGTGAAATTTACGACTTTGGTTATAGCGGAATCATTATCGCTATCATCATTGCCATACTTTTAAATTTATTCAGCTACTTCAGAGGAGATAAAGTGGCTTTGGCCATTGCCGGAGCAAAACCCATTCAAAAAAACGATAATCCTTATGTTTACCGTTTAGTAGAAAATTTATGTATTACTGCAGGTTTGCCTTTACCAAAAATTTATCTTATTAATGATCCTAATATCAATGCCTTTGCTACTGGACGCAAACCAGAAAATGCTTCTATTGCCTTAACTGTTGGCGCCGTGGAAAAACTGGAAAACGAAGAACTGGAAGGAGTTATTGCCCATGAACTTTCCCATGTTAAAAATTATGACATCAGACTGATGACCATAGTTATTATCTGTGTAGGCATGATCACTCTCATGGCTGATTTTTTCTTAAGAGCTCAATTTATCTTTGGCGGACGGCGCAGTAACCGCGGCAATAATCAGCTTGGTGTTATTTTAATGATTGTTGGTTTAGTCCTAGCAATCCTTTCTCCTATCTTTGCTACTTTAATTCAATTAGCAGTTTCCAGAAAACGAGAATATCTAGCTGATGCTTCTGGAGTGCTTTTAACCAGATACCCGGAAGGCTTGGCTCGCGCTTTAGAAAAAATCCGTGACAAAAACCAACCCATCCGCCGAGCTAATCATGCCACTGCCCATCTTTATATTGCTAACCCTTTTAAAGAGTCTGACTCTTTTAAGGGTGCCGGTAAAAGAGTCAGACTCTTTGCCACTCATCCGCCTATTGACAAACGCATCAAAAAATTAAGAACCATGGCTTAGAGATAGACCCCTCGTCAAGCTCGGGGCATGCTTGACACCAAAACATATAATGTTATAATTTTTTAACTATGGAAAATAAAGATACTTTCAATAAATTCACCAAACATTTTAAACATATTCTAACGCAAGCCCAAGATGCGGCTTCTTCTTTGCATCATCAGCAAATTGAGCCACTGCATCTGTTATACTGCCTGGCTAATGAAAAAGGTAGTATTGGCGCAGAAATTCTTCATAAGAATAAACTGACGCCAGATAAAATCAGACGAATTTTAGAAATCTTAAATAATTATCAAAGCAAATACCAAACCACCACTAAAGCTTTGCCTGTTTTAAGCAAGGAAGCGCAAAAAATCATTGAACGTTCAGTAAAAATTGCTTTTGAACACCAGCATAAATATGTTGGTACAGAACATCTGCTTTTTGGCTTAACTAAAAGTGAGGATGAATTACTAAGCAAATTTTTTGCCGAAGTCCAAATTTCTCCGCAAAATTTACAGAATCACTTAAAGAGCACTCTTAAAAGCACTTCTAAATTTTCTGATCTTACTTCTGATTTTAGCCCTCCTAATGAAGCGGAAATGGAGCGAGTACTGGCTGAAACTCCTTTTCTTAATAAAGAATCTGCTTTACACCTTTTCGCTGTTGATTTAACTGATCAGCAAGTGCAAGTCAATATTGACCCGGTGATTGGCCGCGAAGCAGAAATTGATCGGGTTATTCAAATCCTTTCCCGGCGAACCAAGAATAATCCTGTGCTTTTAGGCGATCCTGGCACAGGTAAAACTGCCATTGTGGAAGGATTAGCCAAAAGAATTACTCAAGGCAAAGTGCCGGATATTTTAATCAATAAAAAAATATTAAACCTTGATTTAGGCACGACTATTGCCGGCACCATTTATCGCGGTGAATTTGAAAATCGTCTTAAACAAATTATTGAGGAAGTTAAAGCTGATTCTAATATTATTCTCTTTGTTGATGAACTTCATACGGTGATTGGTACCGGTGCTGCTGCCGGTTCTTTGGACGCTGCCAATTTACTTAAGCCAGAGCTGGCGCGTGGTAATCTACGACTAATTGGCGCTACCACCGCTGAAGAATATAAAAAGCATATTGAAGCAGACCCGGCTTTTGAAAGACGTTTTCAGCCGGTTATTATTCAGGAATCAACAGCCGAAGAAACTTGGGAAATTTTAGGAGGTATTAAAAAAAATTACGAAAAATTCCATCAGGTTAAAATTTCTGCTGACGCTATTGAGGCAGCTATTGAACTTTCTACCAGATATTTGCCGGATAAATTTCTGCCAGATAAAGCTATTGATTTAATTGACGAAGCAGCCGCTAAGATCAAAGTAGAAACGACCAAAAATGGTATAGCAAAAACCATTAAAAAAATGGAAGATGAATTACAGACCATTCAAAAACAGAAAGAACAATATATTTTAAACGAAAAATTTGACGAAGCGCTAAAATTCAGAAATCAGGAATATGATCTCTTAAAAAAACTTGATGACCTGAAAAAAGAAGAAGTAGAATCCAAGAAAAAAATTCTAGGCACAGTCACCCGCCGAGATATTGCTCTGGTTCTTTCTCATATGACCAAAATACCTGTTAGCGAACTAATAACCGAAGAAAAACAAAAATTACTGCATTTAGAGGAGGTACTGAAAAAATATATTATTGGACAGGATGAAGCCATCACTGAATTGGCTGACAGTATCCGACGTTCCCGCACCGGTTTAAGCGATCCTCAAAGACCATTAGCTTCCTTTATTTTCCTGGGTCCTTCGGGCGTAGGTAAAACCGAAACCGCTAAAGTATTGGCCAGAGAAATTTTTGAGGATGAAGATGCTTTAGTGCGAATTGACATGTCGGAATTTTCCCAAAGCTTTAATATTTCCAAATTAATCGGCGCACCAGCTGGCTATGTTGGCTACAAAGAGCAGGGAAAATTAACTGATCCTATTAAACGTCGTCCTTACAGCGTAGTTTTATTTGATGAAATAGAAAAAGCTCATCCAGATGTTTTTGATTTACTTTTGCCTATCTTAGAAGACGGTTTGCTTACTGACGCTACCGGCAAACGAATCAACTTTAAAAATACTATTATTATTATGACTTCTAATATTGGCTTAAAGGAATTTAATGAACAAGCTGCTCTTGGTTTTAAAACTGATGAAAAAGATGAACTGGAACAAGGTTTTGTCCGACTAACTGAAAAAATCAAAACTGGTTTAAAGGATGCTTTTCGCCCGGAATTCCTAAACAGAATAGATAAAACTATTATTTTCAAACCTTTAAGCAAAAAAAATGCTCTAGAAATTGCCAAACTACAAGTAGATGAATTAGCCCAGAGAAGTAAAAAACAGGGTGTTGATTTTAGGGTTAGTCCTGAAGTTTATCAACTAATTGTGCAACAAGGATTTTCTCCGGATCAAGGAGCTCGCGGTATTCGTAAGGCAGTGCAACAATTATTAGAAAGTTCCTTAGCTGACCAATTGCTAAATGATAAGTTTAAAGGCAAGGACAGTATTTCCATTAAAACAGAAAAGGATAAACTGGTTTTTGTTTAAAAATTTGATTAAAATATGAAGCTCCACGAGCTTACCTGCCCACTAGCTTTCGTTCTAGAAATTCAAAGCCAGAAAAGTAGACGCAACACTCGTGGTATCGCTTCATACCCGCCTTCCCCTTCCCTTTCACTTAGTTTAAGGTTAGGGTTCGGCGGGTTATCCGCCTACCCCCACGCGAAATCCGCCGTAGCAGTTTAAAATATACCTGCTGACGCTTGGAGTTCGTACCGCCTCCATCCCTCCGCTAATAACGGAGTGATTTCGGCGGAGGCGGATAAAAAACAGGGTCAAGTTAATTGGCTCTGTTTTTAATTTATGTTATTTAAATCTTTTTATCAAAATATATTTAATAAAATACTAAATATTTTCTTTCCCGTGGAATGTTTTGGCTGCAACAAAGAAGATACTTATTTTTGCCAAAACTGTTTTGCTAAAATTCCTTTACATCACCTCTCTCATAAAAATCTGGATTTAAAACCTGAAATAAATAAAGTGTTAACAGCTACAGATTATCGTAATCCCTTGGTAGAAAAAATTATCCAAGGGTTAAAATTTAGATACATTATTGAACTGGCAGAACCTTTGGCAGAATTGCTTATTAAATTCTATCAACAGCTGCCAGAAAAACTAGCAGAACCTTTAATTATTCCTGTGCCTTTGCATAAAAAAAGAACTTTAGAACGAAGCTTTAATCAAGCAGAACTAATAGCTAAAATTTTCGCTGATCATTTTAAATATCCTTTAGTGACCAAAGCTGTTAAGCGAGCTAAAAACACTCCGCATCAGGTTGGTTTAAATAAAAAACAAAGAATGGTTAATATTAAAAATGCTTTTACCATTTCACAGCCAAAATTAATCCAGCAAAAAAATATTATAATTGTAGATGATGTTTTAACCACTGGTGCCACCCTAAAATCTTTGGCAAAAACTTTAAAGGATTATGAAGCCAAAAATATCTGGGCTTTAACCATTGCCCAGGATTAAATAAATTTTTAGAAAAAAATTACTGTAACTTACTTTTTCAGCCTTTTTTGTACAGCTCTGCTGGTTAATTCTTTAAAAGCATCAGTAGCAATCCATTTAGCGCTTTTGGCTTCTGCTTTTTGCAGCTGTTCACAAACAGTAATTGCTTTAGTATTTAAAGGCAAATTTCGTTTGCCGATTTGCCGCAAAGCCCAGTTAACCGCTTTTTTAACAAAATTTCTTTCATCTTGAGCTTCCCTTTTTATCAGAGGAAAAAATACTTCAAATTGTTTATCTTCAGCATCTTTATCGCCGACTGCCAAACAAGCCATTAAAGCAAAGCCGGCTCTTTTGACAAATTCCTCTTTTCTTAAGCTCCAGTCAATGCATTTATAATAGGCATGTCTGGTTTTGGCAAACAGATTCAAACACACTTGATCGCAAACATCCCAGGAATCAAAATCCTTAACCCAGTCTTCCATCTGTTTTTCAGTCACTTTCTCAAAATCATCTATCATGCTGGCTAAAATCCGCACTTCATGAATTCTTGATAGCCAAAGTTTTTTAGCTAAAGCGTGGTTTATACCTATTTCCTTAGCAAGTTTACGAAGTTTAGGAATTGATACACCATAAGTGTTTTTGGGATTAATGCCAAACCTTACCATCCCTGCCACTGCTTTAGGATCAGCTAAAGATTTCAATTGATGAAGAATATCCTTATATTTTGAAGCTGATATGTTTTGGGGAGTCATATTAAACTATTCCAAATAAGGAGACTTAAAGAAAATTTATCAAGAAAATCCTGCTTGGTTTGAAGTTCCGAAATTTGCGATTAAGATTTATTAATTCCTTAATGATATTAAAAGAATAATGAAAATAAAATTTTTGTAAAAAAGAAATACCCAACAATTTCAATAATAATATTTAATATCCAATAATTCGGATTTAATTTCTTTTCAATTTTATATTGCAACATCATGAAAATAGCTGCAAAAAATCCACTCAACATAAATCCGATTAAAAAATAAAGTAAAGATTGCCAGCTTAAAAATTTAGCCGGAGTTGTAAAGAAAAAATACGTCGAATATAACACAAAGTATATCACTGCACGTTTGTATGATGCATATCTATCTTTTGTTTTATACATATCTTTGATTATTTGCAAATTTTACAATATTAAATTTATAATGTCATTTTGTTTTTTTCGGCGGACAGGCAAGACTTGTTTATTTACACCTGGCGGAAGGGGTGGGATTCGAACCCACGGAACCCTTGTGAGGCTCAACAGTTTTCAAGACTGTCCTATTCAACCGCTCTAGCACCCTTCCACCAGGTGCCTACAAATTTGTCCCATTCCTTGCCCGCCGAAACTTGCAAAAGCAAGTGTAGGAGGTAACCGCTCTGGCACGCCTCCAAATTTTTATCTTAAAAATCTTTTAT
This sequence comes from Patescibacteria group bacterium, assembly GCA_018817315.1. GTDB lineage: Bacteria > Patescibacteriota > Patescibacteriia > UBA1558 > UBA10009 > JAHITV01. The sequence goes on along the minus strand of JAHITV010000018.1, from coordinate 91,375 downwards.
TTCTAAAAGCTTGGCCTGAACCAGTTTTTAAATAATCTTCAAATCTTCTTGCAAGTAGTTTATCGGAAAATACACAATACCAGACTAATTTTACTGGACGAAAATCTCGTGTTGATATACACAGACCTTTATTATGCTGTCCTAATCTTCTTTTGAGATTTGGTGTTGATCCTGTATAAATATAATTATTAACTAATCTTAAAAGATAAACGTAATACATAATTAATCACTTTTCTTTTTTTAATGTCAACCTTCGCTCCTTGTAAACTCGGAGCTTTGGTTGACAACCCTGCAACTAATGCTACGCATTAGTTCGTGTGGCCAAAGGCCACCCGAAGTCCAGCTCTGCTGGACGCAGGGTGGCGGTGCCGATGTCCTCAAATTCGAACCAAATCTTAATACAATTAAACCAATGATTCGTGATTTACGCAAATTATACAAGAAAAATCCTGATTGGTTTGAGGTGCCGAAGTTTGCGGTTAGGGTTTATTAAAATTTCCTATTAAGTTTGTTTATTGTTCAATTCAAAAACTTCTTATGGTTTTATATTCAACACCTTCACAATATTTAATCTGCCCGATAAACTTATCCCAAATATCTCTAGTAATTTCTTCCCTAAGCAATTGTTTAATACCCATCACCATTCCACTATTATACGAAAATAGGTTGTTTTCAAGATCATGAATTTCCTTGCATAGTTGATATTCATCAGGTCCCATGAGATTGGGTGTTTTCTGCTTTAAGTCAAAGAATTCTTTGTTTAGCTCAAGATACTTTTTATTCAAATCCTCGATTAATTTTGCTATCTCAGCAGTATCTACATTGTGCTTTGTTAATATCAAGCCAAGATGGATAAATTTTTCAATCACTCGCGGGTGATTGTATCCGTAGCCAACCGATATCTTCTCAAAGTGTTGTTGAACAAGCTGGACATACAAATTAATAATCTGTGCACTATCAATCTCTTTCTTTAGATTACTGTTGATCTCGTTAAGTAGAAGTTCCTGAACCTGCTCAAGATTAAAAAGGAAGCTCTCATCCAACTTATCCGTTTTATGAAAGTACCAGCTAAGAATATTGAATTGCGTTTGATATAGCTTGTCTAGTTTTAAGTCAAATTTTCCTTGTATGCCGTATATGATCCTCAGATTATTTTCTACAGACTGAATGATGGGCAATCCGATTTGCTTGTTTTCTAGACCAAAATCACGAGCAAGATCAAGCAGAAAATTACTCCACCTTTCAAGCAAATCAACATATGAATCTCGAAGCCCCGCTTGCTTATTTTTGTCTTTTAATTCAAAGATTGGGTTGATTACTCCTACTAACCATGAATGAAAATCTATGTATAGCTCACTTATTGACAAATTAACTCCTCTGGTCAATGCAAGAGCTATAGTATTTTTCTTCAAAATTTTAAACAAGTCTTTCCAAAATATTTCATTGCTCGGATATTTACGCCAGCCAATTTTTATTTGATTGAAGGATATATTAACCACCTCTTTCAGGAAGGCATCTTGTCCTTCAGGTGCTGACAGGCAACTTATAGTAATTTCATCCAATGCTTGATTGATTTGATTGTGATTAAAGTGACTATAATTAGCATTCAGAAGAATGTTTGACACCTTGGAGATTGACTTTATTGATTCCCATATCCAATCTCTCTCCTTGGTTTGAACTAATTTACTAACAAGTCCTAAGTAATAACCAAGTGTCAGGTTTAAGATTGGATTTTCGTTCCGTGCCCCAATGTTTCTATCGGCATACTTAAATACAAGTTGATTGGCAATAAGGTTTTCATAGACACTCAACAGAAAGTAAATATTTTCTTTGCGCTTCTCTTGAATTATTCGGTTACTTATCGATTCGAAATACTCCAAAATTTTTGTAGTAAAACCCTCATCTTCAAACGTATAAGAACCCCAAAAACTTGCAGGGACTCGAATGATATCGCCATTTCTCAAGCTCAGATGCTTTAGATAAACATCGTGAATATATCGCAATGTTAAGTTAAAAGAGTTGATTTCATTCTTAGAGAGCAGTCTGAGACCAATCTCATATAAATATTTTACATTTTCTAAAGGTAAGGCATTCCAATTTGGGTTTGACTTATACTGAACTGCTAACGAAAGGTCTTTATTTTTATCTTTATACTCGAATATCTTGTTTTGAATATGAGCGTGTTTTTTAAATTGCTTATTGGCATATTCAAGCTGATGAACCACATCGTCTTTTATTTTAGTGAGCGTTGTCTCGGGATTAATTCTTTTTCGTAGCTCTTTGTAGAGAGAGTAAATTAAAAGAAAAGCAATAAAAAGTATCGAGAGTAGAATTTCAATTACAGAATGTTGAAGAAAGATAGGTAGAAGAAATGATGCTATGGTTAGGATAACTAAAGCCCAAAATATATATTTCTCCTTCTTATCTTGGATAAACTTATTAAGATATTGGGTTGAAAATAGATCTGCTGTGCTTTGGAGAATAAAAGTTGAAAACGAAAAGATAATAGCGATTGAGGCGCCAATGATTCCTGCTGTTGCAAATCCGATGCCCCGTAAATCTTCTGGCGAGGGCGTGACCCCTAAATAAATTAATCCTTTTTGGATCAAAAATAAAGCTATGGAAAAAAAGAGAATATAAAAAAGCGCCGAGTCGGCGAAAGATGTCAAAGTACGCTTAAAACTAAGCCAGTGGCCATATAGCCACTGCTTAGACTTAAAGAAATACAAAAATCCTTTTTGCTTTAACGAGAGAGTTTTGGGTTTTTCTTTTTCTTTATCCATTTATTTCCCAGATTTAGTTCGATTATCTTGTTTGCATAACATCTGACAATTATCTGCGGTTGTTTTTCCGCCTTCGTGCCAAGGCTTTATATGATCAGCTTCCATTTCCTCCATTTCAAAATGTTCTCTGCATTTTGAACAAATACCTTTTTGTCTCTCATATGCCTCGCGCTTCATTTTGTCAGTAAAAGCACGAATTGAAAGATGTTTTTCTTCTCTAGTTAAAACATATGGATAGATACCTGATTTTTTAGTTACATCCTCATCCTGCATCAATTTGGCAATCTCGGTTTCTAATTTCTTAGCATTGAGTTTTTGATCTTTGAATTTATTGTAAAGTTCACCCCAATTTACACCAGCCATTTCTTTGCGGTAATTAGTGAATATTTCTCGCACCCAACCAATGACATTTTGGAAATATTTCCACAATTTATCAGCGTTTTTATCGTGTTGATGTTTCGCCATGTAATCTGCTATTTCACCATTATTTATCCACGAAAGCACGGTTTCCAAATACTCTTGTCTGATTGGCGAACCTTTAATAAGCGACCCTCCGTCATTTGCCAAAAGATAAGCCACACAGTTTGTCTTACTGAATTTCAGCTTGGCATCCGAAAGCCAGGAACCAGTATAAACGGCATTGCGAATTTCCTGTTCATTTACTTTTTCCCCATAAGTATTAATAACCGTAAACCAATCTATTCTTTCTTTGTCTGTGCCCTCGCAGAGATAAATAAACAATTCGTAATCTAAAATTTTATTTTGTTCTTCTTTGGTTAAATTATGGAAAAATCTGTCATTCAAAGAAAAGTCGCCATTTACATATTGTCCAATACTGATAGTTCGCTGTTGGCCATCCAGCACCTCATATCCTCCATCTTCTCTTTTCATCCAATACATCACATTAAGCGGGAAACTCTTTTTAATTGTTTCAATCACAGCATTACGCTGTTCTGGTTTATATACAAATTCACGCTGATATTTCGGACGAATATCAAGTTTCCCACCGTAAGCTGTTACACCTTCCTCGGCACTATCTTTATAATTAGCGACTACTTTACGAATTGATATTTTGTTTAGTTCAATTTTCATATTATTTTTTTAATTTAATCAAAATGCGGTTATATATTTTCCTACCCTGTATTAAAGTCAGACATTTATAACCAATCCATCTTGCAGAATTAGCCACTCCAAGTATCTCAAATTGTTTTGGATTATATTTATCAACAAATGTAATTGGCACGCCCATGACACCCTTGTAATTCATTGGAATATCAGAGACTTTATCAACATTGATAACATTATAATTATCATACTTGGGAAATTCTTTTGGAGTGTATTTTTTATACAAAACGAGGTTTTCGTGTCGTTTGGTGGTATCGAGATTTGTAAACCACAAAATTCTTCCCATACTGAAATATTTCACTCCATTTACAATTTTCTTTCTTGATTCTGTTGTAATGTCGTAATCCATTGGAACTTGAAACCACTTTGTGCCGCCATTGTCGTAACCAAGCCACAATTTATTATCTTTTATGTAGCCAAAGGTTTCTTTATAGGTTATAGCGTTCTGGTCACCAAGAATTAAAAACTTCTTTTTGTGCTCCATTAGTTGCGCAACATATTCGCGGAATAGAGAAAACGGTGGATTAGTCACGATTATATCAGCTTGCTTAAGTAGTTCTATGCATTCATCACTTCGAAAATCGCCGCTTCCTTTTAGTGGCGTAGCGGTGTTTTTGTCGTGTTTGAGCAAATACTTAACATCATCAAGATTTATCGCTCCGTCTTTATCGGCATCCAGCACTTCTTTGATTTCAATTTTAAACGGTTGCTTACCCTTTGATCCTGCTACTTGAAATAATGGCAATTGACCTCCAACAATCGGTGATCCGTTGTAACTCGTGGTGATGAGCTTCTTTAGCCCAAGAGCGTTGAAGTTTGACGCAAAATATTTGAAAAAATTACTTTCATACGGATCGTCGCAATTACAATAAACAACCTTGCCACGAAATTGGTCTTTGTAATGCTTGAGTTCTTTTTCAATATCAACGAGTTGAGTATAAAACTCATCTGTTTTGGCAGTCCTTGCCGAATGTAAATTTTTATTTAAAAATTTTGCCATAATTTATTTCATTAAATCATCAAGCGACACACCGAATGCGTCCGCAATTTTTTTAACTGTTTCAATTGTAGGATTAGGTGTTGAGCCCGCTTCTATTTTAGAAATTGTATGAAAAGCTAAATTGGCTTTTTTGGATAGGGTGTCTTGAGATATGCCGAGTTTTAATCGCAATGTCTTTATGTTGTTCCCAATTTTAGAGTTATTTTTTTCTTCTTTCATAATGTGGTTATGTATAAAACTTTACATCTATAACTTTATCAGAGTTTATTATTTTATGCAACCAAAAAACCAGTCTCAAAAGACTGATTTTCTAGTGTCCAAGTTCGAAATTTCGTCCCGAAAAACTTCGGTTCGAAGTTGGACATCTGGCGGAGAGGAAGGGATTCGAACCCTTGATACGCCCTAAAAAGACGTATAACGGTTTAGCAAACCGTCGCTTTTAGCCACTCAGCCACCTCTCCATTTTACCCTTATATATTAAACTAAACTGAACTTTTATTAAAATAACTTGCTTTAATATAGTATCAATTTTACAATTTGTCAATTCTTTCCAGGTATTGTATAATTAAAACATGGCAGAAAAAAATGAAAATGACCACGGCGAAATTCTGGCTCATTGGAATTTCCCGGAATTTGCTAAACATCAACGTAGTAAAAGCTGGTATTTTTGGATGACTGTGATTTTTCTAGCATTGCTGTTTTACTCGTTCATGACTATAAATTTTCTTTTTGCCGTAATTATCATTATCGCAGCCATCACCTTTTTCTTGATTTACCGCCGTGAGCCAAGCCAAATTAATTTTAAAATAAATGAAGACGGTATAGAAGCTGACGACCGTTTTTTTTCTTATGAAAATATTAAAAACTTTTACATTATCTACCAGCCACCAGAAGTGCAATATCTTTTCTTTGAATTTAAATCTGTACTTAAACCGCGCTTGGCCATACCTTTAATAAATCAAAATCCTTCCCAGATTAGTAAAATTCTTTCAGAATTTTTAAAAGAAGACTTTGATAAAGAAGACGAACCATTATCCAATAATCTAAGCCGAAGACTAAAACTCTAGACAATTAAAATAAAATAAGCTACACTCTTAGGTGATAGTTTTTTTATTAAGCCAATTTAATTTTATGCGGCCATAGCTCAGTTGGATAGAGCGTGGGATTGCGGTTCCCAAGGTCGTCCCGCAAATGTGGGACTGGCCGCATCAATCAAAACACTCGGATAAAGAACATTAAATTATTATGTCCCCGTAGCTCAGTGGATAGAGCGTATGGTTGCGGTCCATAAGGTCGCAGGTTCGATTCCTGCCGGGGATACCAGCAAGTCTAACTTGCTTGTAAGTTAGACGCAAGCTGAGGCGAGTCAGACTCGCCCAAATAAATCAGTCTTATCCAGTAGTATATTAGAAAACCAGGGTCAGGAAGGATATTTTATGACCCTAAATAGAAATAGTTATTATGTTTATGTTTTAATTTCCTTGAAAGATAAGAGATTTTATGTTGGCTATTCACGTTATTTAAATCAAAGATTAAAGCAACATTCAAACGGTGAGGTTATTTCCACCAGAAATCGAAGACCATTAAAATTGCTTCATTACGAATGTTTTATTAATGAGCAAGACGCAAAAGCTCGTGAAGTATTTCTAAAAAGCGGGTTTGGCAGAAATCAATTAAAATCAGCTTTAAAAAGAACACTTAAATTTATATAAAATTCAAAAAAACTCTTCTTTTAAGAGATTTTTTGATTATAAACTACAGCCCCGCTTAGCAGGGCTGGATAAATTTGTTAAAATACAACCATGATAACTCTTAAAACCCCTATTACTGAACTAAACCGCGTAGGCAAAACCGTTTCTGCCAAATTAAAAAAACTTGATTTAGTCAAAGTTGAGGACCTGATTTACTGGTACCCTTTTCGCTATGATGATTTTAGTAATATAAAAAAAATTAACGAACTTAAAGCCGGTGACATTGCCACTATCAAAGGCAGAATTGAATTATTAGCTAATAAACGTTCACCCAGAAAAAGAATGATCATTACTGAATGTTTTGTCACTGATGAAACCGGCTCCATTAAAGCTATCTGGTTCAGACAGCCTTTTATCACCAAAATCTTGAAAAACAATGATCAGGTGTATTTAGCCGGTCAAGTGGAAGATGATCTTTTTAATCTTTATTTTAAAAATCCTTCTTATGAAAAAATTATTTCTTTTGCCGGCGGACCAAATAAAGAACCTACCCATACCGCAAGAATGGTGCCTATTTATTCCACGACCGAGGGTTTAAGCCAAAAACAGATAAGATTTTTAATTAAGCAGGCGCTAGGAGTTGTTAATCAACTTACTGACTGGCTACCTCAAGAAATTAAAAGAAAACATAAGCTAATTGATTTAAAAACTGCTTTAGCGGATATTCATTTTCCTAAAAACCAGCAAAGTTTAATTCAAGCGCAAACAAGATTAAAATTTGATGAATTGTTAAATCTTCACTTGCAAAATTTCCTCATCAAAAAAGAAGTGAACAAATACCGAGCCATCCCTATAACTTTTAATGAAGTCAAAACCAAAAAAATAGTGGAAAATTTGGGCTTTACCTTAACTGATGCTCAAAGAAAAAGCGCCTGGCAAATACTTATGGATATGACTGAAGAAAAACCAGCCAATCGCCTGTTAGAAGGCGATGTCGGTTCCGGTAAAACTGTGGTAGCGGCTTTAGCTATTGCCAATGCCGTTTTAAACGGCTATCAAGCGGCTTTGCTTGCTCCCACAGAAATTCTGGCAGCCCAGCATTTCCAAACCTTTAAAGATACCCTTAAAGTTATTGACTGTAATATTGCTTTACTTACTCATTTTAAACACGAAGTTGTTAATACTACTGATCAAAAAAATGCCGATTTAGCCAGAGCAAAAATTCTCCGCTCCCTTAGGCAAGGAGAACTTAATCTTATTATCGGCACGCATGCCTTAATCCAGCAGGAGGTTGAATTTAATAATTTGGCTCTGGTAATTATTGATGAACAACATCGCTTTGGCGTTAAGCAACGTCAAGCCATTAGAGAAAAATCCGGTCACGTTGACTTACTGCCCCACTTTTTATCCATGACAGCCACGCCTATTCCGCGCACCTTAGCTTTAACTTTATACGGCGATTTAGATCTTTCTCTTATTGATGAACTGCCTCCCGGCCGTAAAAAACCCATCACTAAATTAGTGGATCCTACTAATCGCCAATTGGCTTATGACTTTATTCTTAAGCAAATTCAGGCCGGACGACAAGCTTTTGTTATTTGCCCCTTGATTGATGAATCAGACAAATTAGGCGTAAAGTCTGCCACTCAAGAATATCAAAAAATTTCCCAGGAGATTTTCCCTCAATTAAAGATTGGTTTAATGCACGGGCGATTAAAACCTGCGGAAAAAGATGAAGTCATGAAAAAATTCACAGAAAATAAAATTCAAATCTTAGTTTCCACTTCGGTAGTGGAAGTAGGTGTTAATATTCCCAATGCCAATGTCATGATTATTGAATCAGCTAAACGTTTTGGCTTGGCTCAACTGCACCAGTTTAGAGGCAGAGTTAATCGCAGTCATCATCAATCATATTGCTTTCTTTTTACCGAAAAATTTTCTGCCAAATCAATGGAGCGGCTTAAAAAATTAGTTGATTGTTATGATGGCTTTAAACTGGCGGAAGAAGATTTAAAACTTAGAGGTACCGGTGATCTTAGCGGTATTAAACAATCCGGCTTTTTTTCTCCTTTAAAAATTGCTTCTTTAGGCGATGTGAAATTAATCGCAGAAACCAAAAAAGCCAGTAAAGAAATAATTGAAAAATACAGTAAGCTTATTGATAAATTTAAATTAAAAAATAATATCCATCCTGAATAAATCCCCTCATATTGACAAAGTACATATTTTAAGCTATACTAAACCTAATCTGTTCTTACCATTTAACCAAGGAGGAAAAAACCATGTAGCCGGCAATAATTTTTCTGACTGTAAAACATTGTTTTTTTATTTTCAAAAAAGGTTGCAACCAAATTAGGGGCACAACAATGACAGATTCATCGTCATCTGAATCACCTGATCAAAATCAGAAAGATACTCTTATCTTTACCTCTACTCTTCTCCTTCCCTGTGTAGAAGAAATAACACCATTTCAAGCTGGACTGGTCTTAGAATGCTTAAACAATCTTGTTCAGAATGGAATTCCTCTGTTTCGGGTAGTGAGGACAGAAGGAGAAAAGAGAACAACAAGACTTTCAGAGATGGAACCGCCGCCAGAAAATATCGGCGAGTTCATCAGACATGTAAAAATGCAACCAGTCACTATCATTGGATTTGGTGTTAATGACCCCTGCTGTGGTATACCTACTCCATTACCACCCATTGGCATTACACCTGATGGCAGGCAAATCCTTGCAAAAAACTCCCTACCAGAAGGGCCGAAGAGACCGATCTTAGTTCAAATGGGAGGATGTATACCACAATTCATTGCAGTAATGTCTGATGGTACGGAAATCTCTGCAGAAGAAATCTTTTCTTTTCAAAAAAATGAAATGCGACCAGTCCTGGTTCAGAAAATATCACCTGGTCCCTTGCTTGCCCTACAATCATTGAACCAACCAATCCGTTTGGCTATCCAAAACCAATAGCTTAAATTAAGCAATAGCTTTCCGGATTTAAGGCCACGCTCAAACCCCTTGAGTTTCTGTGGTCTTTTTTTATTTCTCTCTCACCCCCTCGACAAGCTCGGAACAGGGTTGACAAAAAGCTATTTCTATATTAATATGTATTTTATTAGTGGGAGCAATATCCACTCTCCAAGATCCACAACAATTCTCCGAGAGGGTCTTGTCAGAGAGATATCCGGAATACGCAACCTTTTTCGGAGGATGCAACTGCTCCCACTTTCTTTGCTCTTTCCCAAACTTCAAATAAAATCAGTATTCACCAAAAACCGCAGGAGGCTTTATGAACTTTGCTCAACCGCCGTAATAAATTTTCTGTTTTCACATCAAAAAAGGTTGCAAAAACAAGAAAAACAGAAATTTATTCTCGGAGAAGAAAATGACAATGCCATCACAATCGCTAAATCTATCAGTTGATTCACTGAAAGCAACTCCACTACCACCGCCAAAAGTACCAAAAGGTTCTCACCTTACTAAATCTTTCTTGCTTGCAAGACAACAACAGTTATTAGCACAACTGGCAGCAGCAACCGGAGTTGTTGAAAATCACAACGCTATACTTACTAGCACTGAAGGAGCAGAGCAAGTACTGGGTTCACTGTTACTGCAAATCCCAGAGGGAACAGGTTACCCATTATTGAATGCGATGGAGAATTCAAACAAGGAACTTAGGGCTGTATTGAATGCCCTGAATCGCCTTGATCAAGAGACTTATGGTTTTTGTATAAACTGCGAACAACCTATCCCTCAAAAAAGGTTAGAGGCTATGCCGACTACAGTAAGGTGTGTCGTATGTCAACAAAAAGCCCATCCATAAAGGCACAGGAGTAACCTCGTGTAACATTGATTTTAAGGATTGGACCGGAGTAAATTAAAAACTTACTTTGTGTTCAATCCTTTTTTTATTCTCCTACAAACCGCCAAGGTTTATCCTTGTATTCTTTAGCGTAATTTATATTTACTCTAGAAAATCTCTTAACTTTTTTAATTAAAAACCGGGGATTTTTTTCCAGCCATAGCTTATTGCTTTTAACTAAATCAACATTATTTAAAGTTTTATCAATTTTTAAAACTTGGCAAACTTTACCTGGTCCTATTATTGTTTGATCATCAATTTTAATTGCCCGGACCAAAACTGCCGCTGGATAATTTTCTCTTTCAGTGACGATATTAAAACAATAATACATACCGTAAATCAGATAAACATAAGCGTATCCTGCTAATCCAAACATTACTTCAGTTCTTTTGGTTCTGCCTTTAGCGGCATGCGAAGCTAAATCTTTAGGACCGCAATAAGCTTCGGTTTCTATAATTTGGGCTACAACTTTTTTCTGACCAAGTTTACGTATTAAAAAACAGCCCAATAAATCTCGGGCGACAGTTAAGGTTTTTTGTTTGAAAAAATTACGTCTCAAACGCATTCTATTCTTTAGGTTAACCGACGGTTTAAAACCGTCGGTTAACCTGTTTATTTAAATAAACTTAACAACTGACTAATCTCTTTTATTTTAATTAACTCTAAGTTTTTTATCGCACCAGTAAAATCAGGCAAAATTATCTGCTTAAAACCAAGCTTTAAAGCTTCTTTAACTCTTTCTTTGGTTTTACTGACTACTCTAACTTCGCCGCTTAAGCCAACTTCGCCAAAAATCACGGTTTTTTCCGGCAGCACTTTATCCTGCCAAGCAGAAATAATGGCAACAATCACTGCCAAATCCAAAGCTGGTTCTTTTAGAGTAAGCCCGCCGACAATATTAAGATAAACATCAAAATTATTAAGATTAATATCGGCTCTTTTAGTTAAAATAGTGCACAAAAGCTCTAAGCGTTTTTGCTCAAAACCAGAAACGCTCCTTTTGGGATAACCAAAGCTGGTTTTAGAAATAAGAGCTTGAATTTCAATCAAAAAAACCTGGGAACCTTCAGCTACCGCAGTAATCACCGAACCGGCACGATTGGCAAAACCCGCCAGAAAAACCTGCGAGGGATTTGCCACTTCTTTTAAGCCCGTTTTAGTCATTTCCCAAACTGCCACTTCGCCGCTGTGAGCAAAACGATTCTTAATTGATCTAAGCAAACGGAACTGGCGGTATTTATCACCTTCCAAATAAAGCACCACATCAACCAGATGTTCCATGGTTTTAGGACCGGCTAAAGTGCCTTCTTTGGTGACATGACCAATAATGATAATGGCTATTTTCAATCGTTTGGCAATTTCCAAAAGTTTAACTGTACAGGCCCTTACCTGATTAATACTGCCTGCTTCCGAAGGGATTTCTTCTGTATAAATTGTTTGGATTGAATCAATGATTGCCACTGTCGGCTTTTCCTGCTCTAGCGTAGCTGTAATTGTTTCTACTTTATCTTCTGGTAAAAATTTTAATTTATCTGCCTGCTGTTTGCAGTTTAATCTTTTTAACCTGCTGACTACTTGTTCAGCAGATTCTTCAGCAGAAATATAAAGGCAAACATAATTTGCCGTTAAACTATCAATCAACTGCAAAGCTAAAGTAGATTTACCCACGCCTGGATCTCCTCCTAACAATGCCACACCACCTGGAACAATCCCCCCTCCCATTACCCGATCAAAACCAGCAATATTAGTTTTTAATCTTTTAATTTCTAAATCTTTAACTTCATTTAACTCAATAACTTTACCTGGCTGGGCTTTGATTGTCTCTTTAACTTTGTTAGTTGGCTTTTTAGTTTGCTCTAAACTTCCCCAAGCTCCACATTCCAAACAACGCCCGCTCCATTTAGGAAACTGGGCGTCGCAATTAGTGCAAATGTAAATTGTATCACTCATAACCTCAACTTAGCAGATTTCTACTGCTGGCGCAATTGTTTAAAATTGTAAAGATTTTGCAACTTACTGATAATCACCCGGTGCACAAGGTGTAGATCTGGCTATACTTTCAAAATGCCACCATTCACCGCAATATCTGGAAAAACCAGCTTCAGCCATTATTGTTTGTAAGTAATCCTGTGCAGCGCCAAGTTTAAACCGCTCTTCTCCATTACCACCTCCATTATATCTTGCATTTATGTAATTACAGGTATCAATATTATTAGGGCCGTTTCTTATACAAACATCAACTGCCTCGCCTGTTTGATGAGGCGCTTGGCAGGCAGGCGCTGCTGCTTCATTACAGTTACCACCACAAGAAGGCGGGCACACGCCTGACTGTTTTTTAGACATATAGCAATCATATAATCTCTTCTGAAAAGCTGAAGTACGATAAGCACTAGTGATCACTAAAGTTGTCGGTGTACCATAAAAACTGGCTGCAGCAAGCTTTAACTTATCAATAGTTTCCGGTGTTAATCTGGGATCAGAAGCTGTAACCTGTACATTAGGAATATTAGGAATTGGCTTAACAAAATTATCAGAGATACAGGCAGCTAATTCTTTACCTGGTTCTCCGGTAATAATAGGCACTAAAGAAACCCCTAATTTACCAAAACTAACCAAACGTGGATTAATTATCTGTAAAATAGTAAAAGAACCAATAGCTAAAATAAGGCCGATTGCCGCCCCAAAAATAGTTTCTTTGGCAGAGGAGACCTTTTGGGCATTGCCGCCGGAAAATAACCATTGCAAGCCGCCGAACATTATCATAAAAACTGCGAGGATTCCAGCAATGCCTATAAAAAACTTATAAAGCCCTCCAATATATTTGGCTAATGTTTCATTAGTAATTTCTACTCCTTCGCCAGTGGAAAATTCTCCCAAACCCGGGATGCTGACATTTAACTTTAATTTTAAAGGTGGCAATTTGTTTGGATCGTAAGCTGCTTTTAAATCACAGGCATAACCACCCACTTGCGGATAACAATAACAACACTCCTTTGTTTCCTCTAATCCAAATTGTGGACATTCTTCTGGTCTTTCCTCACACAAAACTGTACCCCACCTATCTTGATCAGGTAAACAACCCAACTGTTGAATTACTTCAAAACATACATCATCTTGAAATTGCGCTAAGGTCACTTGAGGAATTAAAAAAAATAACAGTACTAATGGTAAAACAAAAATTAAAACTTTGACCTTCACTTTATAAACGATTAATAATTGTTTCTAATTCCTCGTAGGAAGTTAAGCCGCTAAAACGTTGATCATCAATAAATAGATAAGGCGTGCCATCAATTTCTAAAGCCAGACCCTCATTAAAATTATCCTGCACTAAACCCAGAGTCTGTTGATTTTCAAAACAGTTTTGGAATTTACTCTGATCTAAACTTAAACTTTGAGCTGTCGCTAAATAAAAATTGTCATTTAAATTAGCTTGATTAGTAAATAAAGCATCATGAAATTCCCAAAATTTTCCCTGTGCTTGAGCACAACGTGCTGCCACTGCCGCTCTTAAAGCGGTCTGGCCAGAAAGATCCACAAAATCCTTCCAAGTAACCTTAACCTTATCAGGAAATTTATTTGATAATTCATTTAAAATTTCACTCATCTCGGCACAATAACTGCAGGTAAAACTGGCAAATTCCACAATATTAACTATTGCTTCTTTTTTGCCTTTTAGCGGGTCACTTACTCTACTAATAGGAACAGATAAAGTATTTTCATTGGCCGCTTGTTGATTTAATCTTAATAAGTACTCCTGTTCACTTTTAATAGCTAAATTAGTGGTAATTAAACGGATAACTAAGGCGGCCACAAAAAATATCAATAAGACTAAAAGAAGTATTAAAATTTTCCGTTCCTTTGTCATTAGTCTTTAACTTATCTATTTATAAATTAATGTTATAAATATTATTATCAGACTGATTGATAAAATACAAAACTTTTTCATCAGGAGAAAGAAAAACCTGACTGGCTGAATGAATAGTTGAACCACTGGGCACGGCTAAAAAATCCCGGCGACCGGTTTCCAAATCAATCCGGTAAAAATCATCTGGCTGCCCCTTGGCAAGCTCGGGGTACCAGCCACTGCCAAAAGGCAGTTCTCTGGGCACAGCACAATAAGCAGTTCTGCCTGATTGATTGATAGTACACTTATCCACCCAGGTATTTAAATTTAAACTGATGTTATTGCGGCCGATATTATCACTTTGGGCATCTGTCAGCCAAAGAGTAGGCACAAAATTACTGGAGCTGCTATAAACACTGTACAGCATTTTATTACCATCAGAAGTCCATTTACTTTCAAAACCTCTGCCCGGAACAATGAATGACTTAAGGTTTTCTTTATTCTGACCAATAAAATAGATTTCCTGTCTTTCTGCATCATAATTATCACGCAAAGTGGCAACAACCTGATTATTGGGTGAAAAACCAATACCAATATCATCACTTCTATCGCCAATTTGTTCAATGAATTTAATGTTTGAACCATCTAAATTAGAAGTGGTTAACCAGTTACTTTCCGGAGTTGACCCCATAACTTCAGTAGCAATTTTTTCGTCATTTGCCGAAAAAGCGAAATTCTGCATTTCCTTGGGTAAAGAATATTGTTTCTGGCTATTAAAATCATAAAGAATATTAGAACCGTCTGGATATTCTAAAATAGCTTTATTGCCAGAGGATGACCAGGTTACTTTTTCTACCTGATGAAAAATTTTATCAGTCAGTTCCACCACTGAACCATCAGCTAAACGCCGGTAAAATTTACCCGAAACCACATCATAATAAATTAAACTGCCGTCAGTGCCAATAGTCACACCTTTAACTTCTCCGCTGGTTAAACGGTGGGTTTTGGTTAGTCCTCCAGAAGCCACATCAGAAACTTCACCGGTTAATCCTTTAATTTCCGGCAAACCGCTAATGCCTCCCGGTAAAGCCACTCCCACATTAGCATTAATAACTTGCGGCAGTTCTCCCGGCTCAAGCGCTATTTGAGACTGATCATAAACTTGCGGTTCTCTGGTAGCAGCTGGTCTAAAGAAAAAATAGTAAATAGCATAACTAATTAAAATAACAAAAACTAAAAAACCCAGAAAGATTAATATTTTTTTCCACGGCAATTTCATATAATTCTCTTAATTTTTAAGGAATACATTTAGCATCATTAAAATCACCAATATAATTAAAATGAGAAACAAGTGGTATATAATCTATGTCTCCGGTTATAGTATAGCCTTTTGAGATATCAATAACACAATTCCTATTATAAGGACATGCTGTACCCACCCAACGATGTCCAATCAATCTAACTGGAGTAGGATTCCACCAAGCATAGGGCCTAACTATAATTTGATTTTGTAAATTTCCACATTCTAAACTATAATAAGTGTCTAAAATACCCGATCTTCTGTTAAAAGTATAAGTATAGGATTTTTCTCCTGAACTTATATTTATAGTACCACTACATTGAGGTTGAAAAACAGAACCAGGAGAAATTACTGAAGAAAAAGAGCCCACATAAGTACAAGCAGCATCAACAGGACATTGAGCATACCAGCAATTTCCTTCACCTTCAGTTGATTCAGATCCTAACTTACTTTTACCACAAGAGACATAATTATCTTCAAGAATAGAAGGAGTGCAAAAACTACAAACACCCAAAACTGGCTCACCACCAACATTCTCTAATGGCTCACAATATGCACCACAAGGAAGTTGATTAGCAGGCTTACACCTACCATTTTCATCATACCAATCTTTTGAACCAATTTGTACCTGAACAACCATGTCAGCCAATCTAGAAAATTTTACCAGTCTTGGATTAATAACCTGTAAAATAGTATAAGAACCAATGGCTAAAATAAGTCCGATTACCGCACCAAAAATAGTTTCTTTGGCAGAGGAAACTTTTTGGGCATTACCGCCGGAAAATAACCATTGGATGCCGCCGAACATAATCATAAAAACTGCGAGGATCCCGGCAATGCCCACAAAAAATTTATAAAGCGCTTTAATATAATCTGTTAAATCACCTTTAAATTCGTACATCTGGCAGGCCTGATTATATTGTAAAAGAGAGGAATCAGTTCCTGGAATAGGCATACTTAATAAAATAGAATCTTTAGCAGGACTGCATTTTTCCCCAGCTTGCTGCTGACCAAAAACTGCAGGCACCATACTCAAAAGAAAAACAATAACAAAAACAAGATAACAAATTAAACAAGCTTTAAGAGCAGATGATTTTAAGATTAAGAGCTTCATTTAGTTATTTTATCATTAAAAGGTAAATCCCCACAGACATTTAATTGGTTTGCCAATTCCTAGAAATCCGCCGGTACAGGAAATTATCATATAAATTGCAAAGATTATTGCCAACAAAATAACGGCTAAAATAATATCTAAGAAGATGATAATAGCTATTTCAAACCAATTCAATTTAGGTAAGGGAATCTTTATAATTTTGGCAACAGGCGATAAAGTAGCCAGAAATAATTGAGTATTCATTACCAAAAAAGTTACAATAAGA
The DNA here is from genome assembly GCA_018817315.1 of Patescibacteria group bacterium. Classification (GTDB taxonomy): domain Bacteria; phylum Patescibacteriota; class Patescibacteriia; order UBA1558; family UBA10009; genus JAHITV01. The sequence continues at coordinate 74,395 of JAHITV010000018.1, read as the reverse complement.
CCAACCAAAGTTACAGCAGAACCGCTATTTATTATGCGGTAAATGGTTTTTAATCTTTGAATCTTGCCTTCTATTGCGGCTGGTCCCTCTACTAAAGCTTTAACTTTTTCCATTCGTTCTCGGCCTTCTTTTGCTCTTTGACGAAAAGATCTTTTATTATCAGCCGTAGGAGCTGTAGCTTGATCTGCTGACGGTTGACTGGCAGTTTCGGTTGCGGTTTTTGCAGGTTTACCTTTTCTAGACAGTGGAGTACTAATTGGTGGAGGTATGTTTAAATCTTGACCACCTCTTGAAGCTCTCTGTCTTTTGTTAAAATCTCTTTGTAATTCTTTTTGCTGTTCTTCAAGTTCTCTTGCCTGCTTTTGCGGATCAAGCGCTTCGGCTGATTCAGATACAGGTGGAGTGATTTGAGCAGGCATGGTTATTTGCTGTAAACCTGCAATCTCATCCCCTATTCCATTGTTTGCACCTTCATCAACCTGACTTTTTCTTAGAGCTCTCTGTCTTTTATTAAATTCTCTTTGTACTTCTTTTTGCTGTTGTTCAAACTCTCTTGCCTGCTTTTGCGGATCAAGCGCTTCTAAATTTTTATCAGTTTTAGGTATTACTGCCATTGAACTTTGTCTACTAACCAATTTTGACCAGAACTAATTAAAGATAAATCCAAATTCTGGTAATAAACCACTGGTGCCTGCCCCTGACGACTTTCTTCTCTCTGCAAGGTAACCGTTACTTCGGCAGTGCCGCTTGCTTCATCCAAAAAATTAATTTTTGTTTTTAAAACTTTGGAAGTAATACCGTAATACCCTTGATTGTCTGCTACCTCTTGCCTAATCTGTTCCAATTGTTTGATTAAACGAGCACTAGCCAGCACTTCTACTTCTTCTAAATTACTGTATTGACTATCAGTGGAAAAACTGGAAAATCTTTCGGCAAAATTTCTGGCAACTGTGGTAACGCGGCTTTCCAAGGAAGTTAAAGGACTTTGCGGTTTAGAAGTTTCTACAACATCCGGCAGTCTTGGTAAAGTTTCATCCACAGCTAAATCTCCTTTTTGCTCTTGGTCCCCGACTTTTGAACCAGGAAATTTTTCATAAAGTAACAAGGCAATAGCCAATCCTATAATTACTAAAACAATTACACCCAGAATAATTAATTTCTTTTTCTTGCTCATAAATTTATTAATCAATAATGATGTTATTCGCCTTCTTCCTTAGTAGCTAGAGTGGCATCAAATTCTTTTTTGGAAGCTTCAATTTCCAAAAGCTGCCGTGGGTCAGAAGTAATAATTTGATCTTCGGTATAAGAAGCTCTGACTAAAATAGCAACATGTTTAGTACCAGCAAAAAATATACCTTCGCCCACATTACCCTCTAAAAGTAAATATTTTTCTCCTTCGGTTAAGAGAAAAGTTTTTTGCACCATATTAATGGCAGCCGGCGACTGCTTAAGCAATAACTGTAAAGCAGAATTAGTGACAATGGCCTGACCATAAGGAGAATTTAAAAAATCATTAACATCTTGGGTAATGGTAGTTACTCCTAAATAATATTTACGGCAACGTTTAACCAAGGCAAAAATAAACTTAGCGCTGTCTTCTCTCTGCATCAGCCACCACGCCTCATCAATAACCAAAATCCGTCTCTTTAATTCAGAACGGACAATATTCCAGATATAATTGACAATGGTATAAATCGCCAAGGGTTTTAATTCGTCTTCCAGATCACGAACCGAAAAAACAATTAATTGATTCTTAACATCAATATTAGTAGGACTATTCAGTAAACCGGCAAAAGTGCCTTGCGTATATTTCTTTAATCTTTCTACCAGATCTTCGCCGCCAGCCATGCCCGAAAGCACTTCTTCAAAATCCTGCATTAATGGCGGTTCAACTTTGGTTAAATCACTATCTGCCGTAATATCTTTTTTAGCATAAGTTTCTATTAAAGCTCTGTCCACTATAGAGTCTTCCTTATGAGTCAAATCTCCCAGCATCAATCTAATTAAACCTTTTAAGGTTATTACTGCGCTCCTGATAATATCTGCTGGTTTAGCTTCTTCAGTGGCTCTAGGTAAATCAAAAGGATTAAGTTTGCTTTCTGAATTTAAGGAAATATTAATATAAGCTCCGCCCACGGCATCACATAAATATTTATATTCGTTTTCTGGATCAATCACCATCACATCCGTGCCCATCATCATACTTCTTAAAATTTCCAGCTTTACCGCATAACTTTTACCAGCTCCGGAAGTGGCAAAAACTACCATATTGGGATTTTGTAAAGTAAAGCGGTCAAAAATGATAAGACTGTTGTTATGACGGTTAACGCCGTATAAAATTCCTTCGTCCGAAGTAAGTTCCGAAGAAATAAAAGGAAAAGAAGTAGCAATAGGCGAAGAATTCATATTAAAAGAAATTTGTAGTTCGTCATTAGCTAAAGGCAAGCAGGAATTAAATCCTTGTTCTGCCTGATACAAAGCTCTTTTAGAATACACTAATTTGGAGCCAAAAATTGATTCCACTCTTTCCACTAAAAGTTCTAACTCCTCTTTGGTTTTGGCGTAAATCGTTACATATAAAGCAAATTGGAAAAATTTTTCAGTACCTTGAGTTAAATCATCACGCAATTTTTCAATATCTCTTAAAGCTGTTTCACGCAAAGGATCACGAGGCGCGCCTTTTTCGGCATCAGCCATTAATTGAGCTTCTAAAGCACCAACCTTCTTTTTTAACTGTTTAAGAATAATCTCTGTTTTGACCTGATAAAAGAACATGGAAATATCTAAAGGAGAACTGTAATTAATAATCGGCGAAAACCAGCCCACGCTAATATAACGAGGATAATTAATAACAAAGAGAGTGGTTAAATACTGACCATTCAATTCTATCAATCTTGGTTCAACTTTAAAGCTGGCAGGTGAAATAATATCTTTGATTGAAGTTATGCCCTCACGATACACTTTCTCTGCTTCTAAAATCTCCTTTTGTTCTTTGGTCTTAAGTTGTGGTTTGGAGGCTTTAGCAGATCTTTTTTTCTCCTCTGCGGCTTCTGCTTCTATTTTTGAAGTTTTAAATACCATCTTTTTACTTATTCCACCAAAGGTGGATATTTTAAATTTTATAATGTTTCCTCAACTCTAAGTTTATTTACATCAGCCATTTTTTCTGTTTCAGCTGACTGAAAATTATAAATATTATAAAAAATTTCTATTAAACTTTGAGTGTCTAACTGTACAATATTTAATCCCATACTGGAAAGTCCGTTAGCCACAAAATCAATTCTTTTGGAAATTTCTTCCCGATATCTTTCAAACTGCTTTTTGCTCATAACTATGGAAGTTGCTGGAGAAAAAACGTCCAGCAAACGTTCCCAGAATTTCCTTTTTTCTTTTTTGATTCCGCTAAAAGGTACTACCACATAAAATTTCTTAGTCATAATTTTACCAATCTCCAAAAGTTCCTGCAAAAAGACACGATAATCAGCAATTTGCATTCTCATTAATTCATTGGTTTGTTCTTTTTCCAAACGAGATAATTTCTCCAAATATTTATCAATATTCAAATTTCTAGACTGCACCATAATTTGTAAAGGAAATTCCAAGGAATTCAAAAAACTAACATAAGCTTGAATAATAGCGTTTTGTTCATCTTCACTTTTTAAAGCAAAATTTACCGAAGAAATCATTAATGCTGCCCGGACAGTACCATCTTTTAAGATAATCAAATCATCACGGATTTCTGCAATATCCAAATACTTTTGCGTAGAAACTATGGAAATTTTATTAGCTAATTTATTTTTCTTCATAATCTATCAGCTCAAACTAATAAATATTTAATTATTTTTTAAATTCTGATGCCGTCGGGCTTTCACCCTTATAAATACCACCAGTATCAACTATTAAAGATATATCCGAAATTCTTGATTTTGTTAATGGTTTTTCTATAGGTAATGACTCAATGGGATGTTCTTCCTTGTTTTTTTTCTTAACAGTGGGAGTAATAATCTCCTTTAACCAAACTCTGATCTTTGGTTTTTTTAAAGTTTCCACCACATTAAGTACAAAATATTGAAAAGGCATACCATTTATTTTTAAAAAGGCAAAAGTTCCAAAAATAACAAAAGTAGGTATGGCTAAGATAAGAAATAAAACAAAATCAGATAACTTATATTCTAAAAACATAAATAAACCACCAATAATCATAATAATAAACTGACGTACAGTAATTGGTCCGATAATTTTATCTTCTACTTCAATAAATTGTGGCACGGTAAATTGTTGCATAAATTTATAGTAATCAGTAATTAGTAATTAGTAATCGGTAATCAGGGATTAGTTATAATAAACTCCTAAATAAACATGGTTACTAGTTACTGATTACTGATTACCAAATCATTAAAATCTTAATTTTTTATTAATATCAGAAATTGTCTCAAATTCTTCCATGGTTAAGATATCTTTACCCTGGGCATGATATTGATTAATTATATCTTTTACTGAAACTCCATGTTCCATGCTGGCCTGTCCAATAGCTAAATACATCTTATACAAAGGACTGCGTCGCCAACCCTGAATACCGGCAGTTTTTTTTGCCAATGAATCTTCACCTAAACGATTAATCTTTTCCAGGATTTTTTGGACTTGTTCCTGGGGTTTAGACGCAAGTCTATGCAAAGTCTGCAAAGAAAGACTAACTAGCTCTTCTACCGGCCCAACTAATTTATAATCTTTACGAACATCCCTCATGGCAACTTTGCCTTCCTTAACAGCACGTTGAGGACGGACTGGCTGTTTAACTGGTAGTGCTTTAACCTGCTTTTTTATTTTTATTGGTTCAACTTTTTTTATTAGTTCAATTTTTGGTGGCCTTGCTTTAATTTCTACCTCTTTTGGCTTAGGAATATCTACTACCACAGGAGGAACTTTTCTAACTGGCGGCACTAATTGCTCTTTTAAAGCAATTTTGCTAATTTCCTCTTTAATAACTAAACCTTTCTCTTGAGTAATTTTATCCTTAACCTCTTTTAAAAAACTCATTATTTTTTCTGCCAGCAATTGATCAAATTCTAACCCGCCATTACTTTGAGAACGTTTTAAAATCTCCGACATATCCACGAAAGTCCTTCTATCTCTTAAATAGGAAAAGATAGCATTCTTTAACCTTGACTTTATTTCCTCCGACAAATTTTCTATTTCATTATTTACAATAACTTTAGTTAGGATCTTATCCAAAGAATATTTTTTTGAGGGAATTGTATCTTTAGGTAATTTTATTTTTGCTACTTCTTCTTCATCTTCGGGAGCAAAATAAAAAGCAGCTCCTTTTTTGCTAATAGTAGCAGGCACTGGCGGCTGTAGAGCCGGATGACCTTGAGCAGTTTTAATAACTGACTGACTGACTTCTTTTTCTTCTTCTTTGGGTAGCGCTGATTGAGGGAGAGAAAGTGTGATTTTTGCTGGATAAGGCAATAATTTACCGTCTTTAAGGATTTTATAATTTCCCTCTTCATCCCTAATAATCATTTCTTCTGTCAGGTCATCTAATTGTAAATTATCATCTACCATGTAAATTTTATTTTACAAAAAACATCTTATAAAGTAGTAATTGGTCTTGATTGTAATACATAAAACTTACCTTTAACCAAAGCCCATTCAATATCCTGCGGAGATTTATAATGTTTTTCAATTTTCTTAATAATTTGTGCTAATTCTATAATCTCCTTACCGGTTAATTTTTGTTTGGACTGCATGCTTTTAGCTACTGGCTTTAAAATACTGCCGCCGCCTGTCTTCATCACAATCTGTTTTTGTTGAGTACTGATATTAACATCTAAAATAGTATTCTCTTTTTTTTGGACTACATAAGTATCAGGAGTAATGGTGCCAGAAACAATGGCTTCACCTAAACCATAACCGGCCTCTATAATCAGATGGTTTTTGTCCTTACTTACTGGATGAACACTAAAAGCTACGCCCGAAATTTCACTTTTGACCATTTGCTGAATTACCACTGCCACACTAACCGGAACTTTAAGAAGCTTTTTTTCAAAACGATAAAAAATCGCCCTAGGCGTAAAAAGAGAAGACCAACATTTTTTAACTGTCTCTACTAATTTCTTTTCATCAACATACAAAAAGGTGTCTAGCTCTCCTGCCCAGGAAGCAATTTTAGAATCTTCAGCAGTAGCAGAAGAGCGCACCGCTACCCATTTAGCTTTAAACTTTTTAAACTCCTGAATTATCTCTTTTTTGATCTCTGGTAATACTTTTGATCTATTAATCAAATCACGAATAACATTTGAGGTACGATCAATAGAATTAACATCCTTATAATTAACTTTATCTAAAGCAGCCGCAATCATTACATTTAAATCAGCTTGGGTTTTACCGTGAAGATGCTTGGTATTTTTTATAAAATGCTCAAAAGCTGAAGCCAAAACCACAAACCCTGGCGGTACTGGCAATTTAATTTGAGTCATTTCGCCCAAAGAAGCACCTTTACCCCCAGCCACTTTTACACTTTTATTATCCAGTTTACTAAAAGGTAAAATATATTTACTCATATAAATCAAAAGTTAAAAATCTTAGTTAATTATAACATAAAAAATAATTTTTAACAACAAAAATTATTAGACCAGAATATTTATTATGAAATACATTTGTCATCTCGTCCAGCTAAGCTGGACGAGGTATTTAATTAATCTATTTCATTCCCCAAAGCCCTGAGCGTAGCGAAGGGCGAAGGGGAATAAATCAAAGAAAAAAGCCTACCATCTAATTGCATAGGCCTTTATAGTGACGGTGTCGGGAGTCGAACCCGCGACCTCTTCCATGTCACGGAGGCGCTCTAACCACCTGAGCTACACCGCCGGTTGAATTTGTAAAGTGTGGTGCTGAAAGGACTCGAACCTCCGACCTCCTGTTTATCAGACAGGCGCTCTAACCACCTGAGCTACAGCACCTGTTAAACTGTAAATTGAGGCACCGACCGGACTTGAACCAGCAACCTCTTCCCGATCTGGAAAGCGCTCCCTGCCTGCCGGCAGGCAGGTACCGATTGAGCTACGGTGCCTGAAAAGAGTACACAAAAAAACAATAACGAAAATATCTTATCACAAATATTATTTATGTCAACCCAGCCCCGCTAAGCGGGGCTGGGTTGACACTGAGCCTTGAGCATAGCGAAAAGCCGAAGTGTCAAATATAAAAAGTTGATTCTATCTAGCTCAATTGGATAAAGTTTAAGAAGAAATCAAAAGACTATTCAATTCTTTTTTGAGCTGCTTAAAATTTTTAACTAAAATAGTTTTAATGCCCATTTTTCTAGCGTCCGTTAAATTATTCATTTGATCATCAGCATAAATTATCTCTTTGGGCTTAACTTTAAATCTTTTCAAAATTACTTTTAACGTTGCCTGACTAGCTTTAGGCAATCCCAATTCCCAAGTATTAATCACATTTTTAAATTTATTTTTCAAACCAAATTTTCGACAAACATCGCTGAATTGACTACGAGTGTTTTTTGATAAAAGTAATGTCTTATAACCCCTGCTGTTTAATTGCTGATTTAGGTTAATTACTCTTTGATCTACTTTCATTAAGCTATAATGTAAATCTCTTAATTCCTGCCAAGTTAAAGGAAGATTAAAACGTTCTACTGTTTTAAACCACGCTTGCTTTTGAGATACTTTTCTTTCTGCTGCTAAATTAAAATATTTTTTATACATCACCTTATAATAGTCCTGATACTTGCCTCCGAATTTTTTAGTCAAAGCTTTGGCAGTATTAGGAAAACCTTCGTTTAAAACCAAACCATAACAATCAAAAATAATCAATTTAATTTTATTTTTCTTAGTCATTTCAATTGATTAATAATCTTTGGTCACACATTGTTATGACAGAGTAAGCGACCAAAGTATAGTATCTATGTTATTATCTTATTTGTCTTCTTGTACCCCTATAAACTGACTTGGCAGTTTTGCTAAAGTTGGTTATTTTAAATTTTAAGATAAAATTTTTATTATATTTGTTCTTATCAACATTTACTTTTATTTTTACCTGTCCTTTAGCCCTAATATTGTTAATTATAACCTGATCAGAACCTTCACAACTAATTCCACAATCTCCATGAGTAGCTGGCTCAGGATAAGTACTCAAAACAATACCTTTTGGAAACTTTGAAATAATACTTATATCATAGTAAGTTCTTTGTGTATGGTTTATTAAATAAATAAAAAATTCTTCACTATAATTATCTCCATCTTTCGAAGTTAATATTTTTCTGCTACTAGGACTAATCTTTAATGGCTTACACTTTCTATATATCCACTTTAAACACCAAATAAAAGATGGGATTAAAAAAACAAAAATAATAATATTAATCCATATATCTTTAATATTCGCTGAAATATCTTTCAAAATATTATCCAACATAAAATCTTTAATCTACCTCTCTTGGTTATTATTTAATTAATCGATAAGCTTTGGTCGCACATTGTCATTCTGAGGAGTTCAGTCAGACTGAGCGACGAAAGAATCTTTTAAAATTATGTACCTATTAGATTCTTCATCCCGCCAGCTCTGACTTGACGGGATTCAGAATGACAAAGTAAGCGACCAAAGCTTAGATTATACTTATACTACTTTAACTTTTTAATAATTCCCTTATTGGCATCAACTTCTACCATATCACCATCTTTAAGAACTTTGGTGGCGATTTTTGTGCCAATCACACAAGGTATTTTTAACTCGCGAGAAAGAACTGCGGCATGACAGGTCACGCCACCCTCATCAGTCACTATAGCCGCAGCTTTTTTCATAATATTAGTGTATTCAGGACGAGTCATGGGAGTAACCAAAATTTCTTTGGGACAAAATTTTAATTCATCATGGACCGAAATAACAATCCTGACTCTGCCTCTAACTTTACCGGCCGGATAAGCAACCATGCCGTTTAATTCGTAATATTTTTCCTTTGAACCAAGTTTCTTTTTATATAATTTTTTGATTTCAGCTTGATTTAAAATTAACCTTCTGGTTTTACCTTGACAATACCAGGCATATTTTATTTTAGCGCGCTCTTTAATTTCACGAAAATTTGGTTTTTTATTTTTTAACAGAAATTGATTTATCTCATCAATGGTTAAAAAGGATGACTGGTAATTGGCCAAACCCAAACGCCGATCTAATTCCTGATAAAAGGGCTTGACTAACATCGTCACTTCACGATATAAATCCATCCTTTCGTTTCTTAAATAAATATTCAAATTTATCAGGCGCGCTAGATTAAATAATCCCTCATTGATCTTTAATAATTGTAAAGCTTGTTGATATTGCTTCTGATTTTCTTTTAATCCTTTTATTATTTCCTTGAGTTGCTTTTTTGGTTTAACACCTTTAATCATCTTAAGAAAATCAGCGCTTTTGAAAGGTTGATGATGAGGCGCGTAGACTTTTAAATAACCCCATTTCTGAACATGGGCCTGTAATGTTTTTTGATTAATATTGCCCTTATCTTTAAGAATTAACAGCTCTTTTAGTTGTTGATCAAATCTGATGGTTTGGGTTAAGGAATTAATGGCTAAAAGAATCTTTTTAGCTTTAGCGCCAAACTTTTTAATTATCTTTTTCTTGAATGCCGGTTCAATGACTTCATTAATTGCCCAAACCGAATAAAAAAACCAGCACATTGCTCTAGTTGATTTAACAAAATTTTGATAAAGATTAAATAATTGCCTGTTAGATAATTTGGTTAAGTCTTTTTTAAAAGGCAAAGCTGATTTATAATATTGTTTGCTAACTTGGCGATAATCTTGAACATACCTTTGATAAAAATTCCGTCCTCGCAACATCTTCTTAGACATTTTTTCCATTAGATTATCCCATTCATTTTCTTGAATATAAAATTCCAAAAAACCTTTGCCAACCGGAAAACCCAAACAACTCTTAATCACTGAAACAAGAAGAGGTATCTGAAATAAACCACTGCCCCTGATCAGCTCATCATATTGAACATTTGATGGACGAGTATATTTTTTTATCCACATAATTATTTTATTTTTTTAACTATACCCTTATCCGCATCTACTTCCACTTGATCTCCGTTTTTGAGCATTTTAGTGGCGATTTTAGTACCGGTAATGCAAGGAATTTTTAATTCCCGGGAAACAACTGCCGCATGAGAAAGTAAACCGCCTTCATCAGTAATAATAGCTAAAGCTTTTTCCATAGCAGGAACAAATTTAGGATTGGTTTTGGAAGTTACTAAAATTTCGCCTTTTTTCATCTTAAAAATGTCACAATGACTTTCCAAAAGCCGAATCTTCCCTTTTACCACTCCAGAGGAGGCATTAACTCCTTTTATTAATTTGACCTGTTTTGTTTGAGTTTTTTTTTGCTTTACTTCGCTTTTTTCCAATTTCGCTAACTCCTTGCCTGAATAAATATTTAATTTTCCGCCGCTCCAAATCAATCCCCAGCTTTTTATCCTTTCTTTTAATTTTATTTTCAGTTGAGGAGAAATTTCTCCTTTTTTAAAAAAGTCATCAATTTCTTCAAAATTCATCTCCACTAACATAGCATAACTTATCTTCATCCTTTTAGCTAATTCTAAAAGAAAATTTTTAAAGTAATGATTAATCAAACAACCAGCTTCATCAAGATAATTAAGACAATATCCCCATTGTTTTAAAGTTTTAATAATAAGCCGCGTTTTTTTAGATAAATTAAGCTCTTGAATTATTTTTTGAGTTAATTCTTTGTTTTTCTCTTGTGCTGCAACTTTTTTGATTTCTGCCTTAATATTTTTACCTAAAATTTCCTTAATTCTTTTTTCTAACTGAATCGCAGTATAAGGTTTATAATAATAAAAATAATAATTAAGAAAACCGAATTTTTCTATATGATTTTTAATTAGTTTCTGGATCTTTTTACTTTTAAAAGAGAATTTCTTTTTCTTTATTAAATCAGCTAATTTTAATAACCGGACTTTTTCCTCTCTGATCAGGGTTGAACGATCAAGACTAGTAAGGACTTCAATAATTTCATTAAACCTTTCTTTATTTTTCAGCTTTTTAGAAATTTCTATAGTAAGAATTTCTGGTAAATAGCGATCTATTACATAATAAGTGTAATCAGGAGTAAGCCATTGTTTTTTTAAATCAATAAACTGATCATAAATCTTTTTGAGCTCCTGCAACTTTACTTTAGAAAAATCACGATTATTATATTTTTTACAGAAAAGAATAATCTCTTTAATTCTTTTTTCAAACTCTGTTCCTATTTTCAGTAAATAACCTGGATTATTGTTCTCTTTAATTTTAATCAATTTTAAATAATCATCCCATTCTTTTTTAGCAAAATAAGATGCTCCTAAAATCCTACGATAATAATGAATTTTAAAATCAGCTTTTAAAACTTTTCCCAGATATCCTTCCTTATAAGCATAAGGGATAGTACACATTAAAAATAAAGGAAGTTTTCCGCTTTTGGTTACTTGGATCCAATTAATCTTAGACATAAATTTATAAAATTTTGACAATACCCTGCTCCGCATCTACCTCCACTTTATCACCGTCTTTAAGAACTTGTGTAGCAATTTTAGTGCCAATAACACAAGGTATTTTTAATTCTCGGCTGACGATAGCGGCATGACAGGTAATACCACCTTCATCAGTGATAATAGCGGCAGCTTTAGTAATAGCCGGCATAATATTAGGATTAGTGGCAGGAGAAACTAAAATCCTTTTTTCTTTCATCTTAGACATATCTTTACTATTAAATACTTTAATTACCTTACCTGTAGCTTTACCCGGAAAAGCAGGCGTACCTTTAAACTCTCTTAATTTTTCTGAAATTTTCTCTTCCTTAATTTTTTCTGCCATTTTTCTAGCTTTTTTACCAACATACACTTTTGCCTTGCCTTGAGGATAATAAATAACGCAATATTTAAACCGTTCATTTAATAAATCCGGGTTTGGATAATTATTATTTCTTAAACCATCTAAGATTTCTTCCAAAGTCATAAACTGTAATTGTTTTAAAGAAATATCAAACCTTTTAGCCATCTCCTTTAACAAGTCCTCATAAGAGCGGCAAGCCATAAAAGTGAGATCTTTTCTATAACCTTTTAAGTAAATAAACTCTTTAGCCATTTCTATCCAGTAAAGCTCTGATGAAGTGAATTTCAGTTTATCTTTTAATTCTTCTTGTTTCTCCTCTGTTTCTTTTTCTTTATTCATTAAGTCTTTTAAATTCTCTTCTGCTTTTACTTTCTGCTTAACTAATCCTTGTAAAAGTTCAATAAAATAATTTACCGAAAGTATGGTAGGACCGAGATAATGATACTGCAACCAATCATATTTTTTGGTATGAGCTTTGATTTTAGGCCAAAGAGATGATTTTTCTAATTTAGCTCTTAAATTTTTATTTTGCCTGAAGGAATTTTCTAAATCTTTATTCTTTTGAATCTCTTTTAGTAATTTTAACATGTTTAGATCTTGCTCTAAAAGCAAACTCCGTTTAAGAGGAGTAGTTAAAACGGCAAACACTTCGGCAGTAGAAACTTTTATTTTATTTTTTTTAATCCTTTCTGTGATTAACTTTATAAGCTTAGCGCTCAACAAATTAAAATGAAAATCAGACATATTAATAATATGTCCCCAAATAGTAGCTTTAATCCAAATCTTTATAAAATTATCTAAAGATTGGGCTAATTCTCCGGCTGTAAATTTTTTAAAATTTTGCTTTCTAATTAAAAGAATTGCTTGTTTAAATTTTTCCAAGGTTGAATAACTTTCTTTTACCACCTTTTGGTAAAACTGTTTTTTTGCCAGCTTCTTAAAAACTTTCTTTTGGATAGCTAAAGTGTTTTGCTCTTCCAAACACCACCTGATATTTGTTTCTACGACTTCTTGTAAAGATGATTTTGCTTTAAAACCCGCTATTTTATTAACTCTTTCGTCAATCTCTGCTAAAGAATAAAAAAGCATAGGAGAAAAAGGAGCAGCCACTTCGCGGGCAAAAATTTTATAAGCCATAAATATTAAATTAAGACTTTAATTGTTTTTAATAACTTTAACCATTCCTTTATTTGCATCCACCTCTACTTTATCACCATCTTTCAACACTTTAGTCACAATTTTAGTACCAATCACGCAAGGAATTCCTAACTCTCTGAAAATAATAGCAGCATGGGAAGTAATACCACCCTCATCAGTAATAATGGCTTTAACATTACGTATATAAGAAACTGCTTCTGGCGTTGTTTCTGAAGTTACTACAATCTCACCCTTTTTTAATTGATGAAAATTATAAGGTAAAACTATTCTGACCCTGCCTCTAACCTTGCCGGTCATTGCTACTTTTCCTACAATTTCTTTTTGCTGACTAATTTGACTGTCAGTTTCTTTTTTAATTTTGGCAAGTTCTTTGCCGGTAATAACAGTAATTTTACCATTCTGCATTATCACTCCATGATCTTTTTGTCTTTTGATTATTGCTTTTTTATCAAACTTTTTATTTAAAAATTCAGCTACCCGTAATTGTATTAACTGTTCATAGTTAAGACCTGTATTTTTAAAATAACTTTCAAAAAAGGGTTTGGTGTAATAAAACACTTTATTCAACTCAAACAACCGCCAATCACGAAATTGGGAATAAAGCTGACCTAAACTCACCAATCTTTTTAATTTACTATTAAGTTGAATTCGGGGAAATTTTGCTTTCTCTTTAAGCTTTTTATCTAATGATTTTAAATCCTCTTTAATATCTTCAACAGTTAGTTCTTTTACATTCATTAAATAATTTTTAATCCAGCCAAATCTTTTGATAATTTTTTTAATTTCTAATTCAGAATCGCTTTTTTTAAATTGTTTTAAAGCTTGGATATATTGTGCCTGAACCGGCGAATAGAATGAACGGCAAAGCCTTAGGATTAAATCTCTTTTTTTAGCGCTAAAATTCAAAGTAAGCTTACCAACCTCTTCCTCTATTATCCAAGCCATAAAAACAGTAAAATAAATACTTTGACAGGCATAATGAAGCAATTCAAAAAATTTTTCCAACTGTTGACGGTTTATCTTTTTAGCATCTAAACTTTTTACATATTTAATCAGCTGTTTTAAATCTTTTCTCATTTTTAAAATAACCTTTTTAGGCCATAAAGTATTTATTCGCTTTTGCAGTATTTTGTAAATAGCGTTAAATTCCTTTTCTTCAAAGTAGGTGCTTCCACTGTGGCGAAGAAAATATTTCATCTAAAAAGGTAAATTAAAATACTTAGCGTATTTATCACGATAAGCAATAGTTACCGAATCTATAAATAATAAAGGATGATTACCGCGACTAAAAAATTTTATCCATTTTATTTTTTGAGGCATAATAAACTATTTATTTTATTCTCCAAAATTATTAAACTTTGTTGGTCTTGATTTTCCCATAAAAATCATCAACCTCACCAACTAACTGAGGGTTTTGCTGATCTCTAGCTTGATAATAAATTTTGGCAGTACCATTTTCCATTAACTCCACTTCAACATAACTACCAACGTCCGGTTTAAATTTCAAAATCGGCTCACCATTTATCTCCTTAATTCCTAAAGCTTTGAGTAGAGTAAGTTGAGAATAATCGGAAGTAACACTAATCACCGCCGGAAATTTTTCAGAAAGCAAAGGATCATTGGTTTTGTGCTTTTTGAACAATCTATCCAAAACCTGTAAAAAATGTTTTATTCTTTCTTCAATATCCACCATTGTTTCAATATTTTTCTCTTCTAATGCTTGTTTATAAGCTGGGTTTCTGATGGCATCCCAGGGATTTTTCAAACCTTTCTCTTCAGCAATTTCTGTTAAATAAATCCAATGTTTATTCATATCTGTTAACATATCAGTCACTATAACGCTCTTTTGATCAATTTCTATACCTTGATCCTTTAAACTCTTATTTATGCTTTGGGCAGAAAAACCGTGCCTAGTTCTAGGACCAGTAATAATAAACGGCACTACATTTTTATCTTCTAAAATACCAACCAATGGTTGCAAATTTTCTCTACTAGACGGTTCTTTTATAACTGCCTCAAATTTTGCACGATCTTCTATTTCATAACGCGGTTCAAAAGTTTCTGATCTTCTCCGACCCTTGAACTTCTTTAATTGTTTCTCCGACGGATGAAATCCTTCTTGTTCTTCGGGAACTTCCTGATCCGCTATAAATTCTGCGCCTGAATAATGTTCAACTTCATATCCATGACTATTCATTAACTTTGCCACCTCATCGGAATAAACTGGCTCATCATGCCGAAAAAAATAATATCTGGCAGCAACTTTGTTTGGCTCTTTTTCTTTTTTTTCAAAAGGAGATTCCGATATTTTTTCCATACTTTTATAAATATTTTCTTAGTTGATTAAGATCAAATAATTTTCTATACCTGACATAATTTTGCCTACCCAACTCTTTACTTATTAAACCCTCTTTAACATCGGCAATGCGGTTTCCCGCCCATAATACTAAATGTAAAATAATCAGATGGATTCGGTAATTTATTCTTGTCCTGATAGCTTTGTCTCCGCTTTCCTCTTCATAAACTTTTAGAAAATATTCCTTTTCTTTCTCTGTAAGTATCCTAGGCCAATCCCATAAATTCATCAATGGGCAAAGGAAAAACGCTATATCATAACTAGGATCTTCAATCCGACCTTTTTCCCAATCAACTAAATATGCCTGATAGCCGGTATCAATAATATTACTTGCAACCAAGTCAGTATGAATAATACTAGTAGGTTTTAATTTTTTCTCAATCACTCTAAACCGGCTTTTTACTTTGTTAATAATTTTACTACCAATATTAATAAACTCTTTGTTAATAATTTTTCTCTGCCTGTATCGATTAAACTCATTAGTTACAAATTTCAATTGTTCCTTTAAAGGGCTTTGCCACCTTATCAAAAAATTTCTATTCCCTAAAGGAATGGTATGCAAACGAGCCAAAGTTTTTGCTAACTTTTTTAACGAAGCCAAAGAAATTTCCAGTCGTTTTCCCGCTATAAACTCTTCAATTATCAAACCAAAGGGGAAATGTTTCTTAGAATCATCCAAATAATACGCTTTTGGCGCTATTTTATACGGTTCCAGGAACTTTAAGGTTTTGTACTCATACATAATTTGATTCTTTAAACCACTTTGTGCTTCAACGTTAAGTCGCAGTAAAAATTTTTCTCCATTGACATTAATTTTAAAATTCAAATTATAATCACCGCCACTAATCTTTTCAACTTTAAGATCTGGATCAACACTTACCGGTAAAATTCCTTTTGGAAGATTTAAAAAATAGGTTTTGATTTTTTCCTTAAAATTTCTCATATTTCTAACCGATTTTCTTAACAATCCCTTTATTAGCATCAATCTCCACTTTATCACCGTCTTTAAAAATTTTAGTGGCGATTTTTGTACCAATCACGCAAGGTATTTTTAGTTCACGGCTGACAATAGCCGCATGACAAGTAATGCCGCCTTCGTCAGTAATAATAGCTAAAGCTTTTTTAGCAATAGGAACTAGTTCAGGTGTTGTCATGGGAGTAACTAAAATAAAATTTGCGGGAATCTTTTCTGTTGTAACAAAATGTTTGATAACTTTAACGGAACCTTTGGCATATCCTGCTGAAGCACCAATGCCCTTAATTAAATGTTGAGCTATTTGTTTATCTCTCTCTTCAATTTCCTGCTGTTCCTTTATTTTGGCTTTTTGACCTACTAAAATTTCAATTTCTTTTCCTTTAGTATAGCAAAGATAATTCCTAAGGCGGGCTAAAAGCAGTCTTTTATCTATTTTGCCTCTTTGTAAAAATTGAATGATCTCTGAAACTGTGAAATAAGTCAATTCCTTTAAAGAAACTTGCAATCTCTTAGCTGCTTCTTTAAAAAGCGGACGACTATAAAAATGTAATTTATTATAATTCATCCTGATAAAATCCTTATAAAAAATAAATTCACTAAGTGCTTCTACTAAATTGGCAATATAGCTTGGCAGGTTAAGTTTTGCTAATAATTTTTTTCTTTTTTGATAAAGAGCTTTTTCTTCTTTAATTAATTGACGGAGTTTTATTACAGGTGACTGCTTTTCTTTTAAAATTTGCTGTAACTTTTTAATTATATCCTTTTTTTGCAATGGCAATTCTTCAGCATAACCGCAGGGTAACCACTGATATTTGTCTAAATAACTAAAAATTAAAATGGCTGTTTTTTTATCAGCCAATTTCTTAAGGGTGCTGATTTTGCCTGCCAACATCAATATATCCTTTTCTTGCCGACGATCAACGCTTTGCCTGGTAGCTGCAAATAAAATAGGCAACCATTTATCAGTCTCTTTTTCCTGGTATTTTTGCAGAAAAAACTTCCTGACAATTCCTGGTCCTATTCGATTAAGCGTTCTTATGGGAGTAACGCCGTGCTGACGATATAGTTCGCCAAACTTTTGCAAAAGATTAATTATTTTTCTAGTGGTTAAATCTCTGATAGACTTTTGTTTTAATTCCTGGCAGTATTTAGCTAATAATTTTTCCTCCTGTTGTATTTCTTTTTTATAATCAATGATAAATTTACGGCTTTGTTGAATTTTTTTAGCCAATAATCTACTTTTATTAATTACTTTAACAGAAAAATATAAATTAACTTCTTTGCCTCTGGCAGCAAACAAAACCGGCATTCTTAACCAAGGCCAGGCTTTGTCCTTGGTGTATGTTTTAGCCAATTGATAAGCAATCAAACAACTAATTTGCCTTTCCCATTCCCATAGCCATTTTTTTCTGTTAGGATTTTCTTTAGACATATTATTTTAAGTTTGGAGTGTTTCTGGAATTTTTTTGTCTAATTCCTCGGCATCGCTAATTATCCCGCTAAGTAACTCGGGAGTTAATTCTATATCATCAAAACCTTGAACACCTTCTAAAATAACTTCTTGACCTTGAGGACCATTAACAATTTCCACTTTAAAGCCGCCCTGAAAATCAAAACCGTTAGCTTTACCCTCCTTATCTCTAAAGATTTCTATAAATTCTTCAGCTTTTTCACGACCATGTAATTTTTCCAAAACTTTCATATAAAAACATTCAGTAACAGTTTGATGGGTACCCAGATATCTTTCTATATGATTATCATATTTTTTATATTTATTCGGCTCTTTTGAGGCAATACGATTAAAACTATTACCGACCATCATTTCTCTGGCAATTAAAGAAGCAATGTTAGCTGCCATTTTAGAATAAGACCAGCTTTCTTTATCACCTAACTCAATACCTAGCTCATCACTCTCATGTAAAAGAAACTCTAAACCCCGGCCTTCTTCGGCATAAGCTTTTAAAAATCTTTTTTTAAATTCATTCACAAAATGAAAATCTAATTCTGGTAAATGAGTTACTTTTGTGCCAAATCCTAATTCCTTATTAACTAAAGCTTTTGCTTCTTCAAAATCCATTTCATCAGTTAATTCTTCTTTACTGGCGGACATCAATCTAAGAAGAGCAGTGTGTTGTGCTCTGGGTTTAGGACTGGCTACAGCAAAACCCACTTCTGGATGACCTTCTTTCCCCTCCTCCCTTCCTTTGTCAATGGCAGCTTGCCTGCCTGCTTCAGTCAATTCAACTTCATCACTTGACTGCCCTTCTATAGGTTTTTCTTTATCTTCATGACGTAAAAAATTTAAAACTACTTTTGTTTCTAGTCTTTCTTTTGCCTCCTTTGACTCTTTTGGTGCTTCTGGCACCTCTCTAAATTTAATCATAATATTTTGGTTAATTATTTAATTATTTTGCCGATTTTGTCGAAATCTTTGATTTCGCAACAAAATCGAGCATCCTGATGAGCGAAGCAATAGCGGGATAAAATCATATTATATTCTCTTAACAATTCCTTTGGTAGCATCAACCTCAACCTTATCACCGTCCTTTAATAATCTGGTTGCAACTCTAGTCCCGATCACACAAGGAATTTTTAGTTCTCGGCTGACAATCGCCGCATGGGAAGTAACACCGCCCTGTTCAGTGACAATGGCTGCTGCTTTTTTCATGGCTGGCACAATATCAGGATCAGTGGCAATAGAAACTAAAACATCGCCTTTATTCATTTTAACCATATCTTTAGGCCGAAAAATAATTTTAACAACGCCCGTAGCTTTTCCTATACAACCGGTTTGACCTTTAATCTCTTCTACCTTAGCCAAAGATTTTGCTTTTATCAAGGTAGCCATCTTTTTTGCCTCTTGACCCACAAAAACTTTTTCATAATTTTTTTCTGTATAATGAACGCAAAAATGGGTGCGCTGTTTTAATTCCTGACGGTTGATTTTTCCTTTTAATAAAGCTTTAGCAATCTCTGAAGGCAACATAAACCTTACTTGAAAAAGGCTGATTTTAAGACGTTTAGCAATTTCCTTGAGAATTGGCTGCATCCGATAAACAGCATAAATCTGGGCGTAGCGCCGATAAATTTTAGTTACCATAAAATCACCAAAATTATCAAACAATACTTTCCATTTGCCGGTGATTGGTAATCTTTTTATCAGTTTCTTTCTTTGCTTTAGAATCTGCTGCAGCTCTTTCTGTTTTTCGGTCAATAACTTCTTGGCGTTCTGTTCCCGGCCAACAATCTTAACCAACTCTTTAAGATAATAATCAAAACTGTTAACGCCTTCTTTGCCAATCCACATGAATTTGACGTAATAATACTTTTGGTAATGATTGTAAATTTTTTGCAACAACGGCTTTTTGATTTTATCCTTGAGATCATCCATTTTCTTTTCCAATAATCGTTCGTACTCTGGTGTATGGGTAGCCAAGCCATAAGGAGTCACTTCCTGCTCTTCAAAAATTCTGTATAAATCCTTAAATAATTTATGATAATATTTATCTTTTTGGATTGAATCTGCTATCTTTAAAAACTCCTCTGTTTCAATCTGGATCAAAGATTTTTTCATTGGCTGGGTTAAAACGACTAGATACTCATTAATCTTATCTTCTGTTACCTTAAGACTTCTTAAATATTGTTTTAATCTTTCTGTTAAATTATTATGGAACATATCAGCGCCAACCGGAATCCAAACCCATTGGTAATAATGAGTATGGATCTTGTCATGATTGGCGTAATATTCCCAAAGTTGTTTTTGGGATAACTTTTGCAAGTTTTCCTCTGGCAATTTTTCGGCGAACTTTCTTAATTTATCCGCTTCAATGATAGTTTGTTTATTTACTTTTTTGGCAAAGTTTGGGTTCTTAATAAACTTATTAACGATATGTTCGCCCTCTAAATTGGAATCATTTTCACCAAAATAAAACCATAAATGATAACCCTTAAAAAGCGTCAGAATTTTTTTATACGCCCGGCCAGTAGGATTTTTAAATTCATTAACAAAACAGGAAAGCCAAATTTCTGAAAAAAATAAATCCATGTCCGGAATATCTTCAGCTAAATACCAAGGATCACCATCTTTTAAATACTTCATAAGATTATAAATAATTTACTATGTTTTCTTAACATCACCTTGATTAGCATCCACCACTACCCTATCACCATCTCTTAACACCTTAGTCGCAATTTTAGTTCCAATAACACAAGGTATTCTTAATTCTCTGGAGACTATAGCAGCATGACAGGTGACACCGCCTAAATCAGTAACTATGGCTTTAGCTTTTTTCATGGCTGGTACTAAATCTGGGTTGGTCATCTGGGAAATCATGATATTGCCTTTTTTCATTTTAGGCAGATCTTTGATGGTATTAATTATTTTAACTGTTCCTTCTGCCTTGCCTAAACAAGCGGCTTGACCATGAAAATAATTAACTTGAGTTAAATCTTCTTTTTTAAGGAGGTATTTCCTCATTTCTACATACCTTGAATCAACCAACACTTTGCCTGGTAATTTTCTGTCTATGACCACAAATAAACAACCCTTCATTCTTTTATTTAAATCTTTTGGTTTAGCAAGATTGCCTTCGGTCATTAATTTAATCTCTGTTAACAAACAATTTCTGATTTCTGGCAAACTTAACTTCAATCTCCTTCCAATCTCTTTAAGTAATGGCTCTAATTCATAATATGACTGTACTAAACTCATCTTTCGGTAGTCTTTGGAATAAATAAAACCTTGGGTGATTTCTAGAAGTTTGTGATGTTGATAATCTATTTTTAAATCTTTTATTAACTGTTGATGGATTTTTTGGGCTTGCTTCTTTTCTTTAATAATTTCTTTAAGTTTAATGGCTGGACTAATTTTATCTTCTATCATTTCTTTTAATCTTTTCTCAAAATAACTATCATGGAAAGCCGGCCCTTCAAAGTTATATCCTTGATACCTGAATTTTTCTATATGCTGATTAATTTTTTTTCCTGAATCTTTAGAAACACTTTTTTTACTGAATAATCTGCCTCTTAAACTTTTTTTTATTTTAAAAGCTAAATTCAATAAGTCTTTCTCTGCTAATTGGACTTTGGATAACTTTTCCGGCACTGTTAAAAGAGCAAAACACTCTTTGGCAGTTTTGCTGTATTTAACTTTTTTAACCTGTTGATGTAAATATTCAGTTAAATAAAAAGTTAAATGCGGTTTGTATAAATCCAGATACACCGGCACAATAGCCTGGTTGTATAATCTGCTGTGGCGAGTATCGTATTCTTTATACAATTTATAAAGCTGATTTTTGGTTTTTGTTTTTAAATTTACTTTAAAAATCTGATGATGGGTAAAATCAATCAACTCGTCTGCGTATTTAAGAATCTTTTTATTTAAATTGTAGCCCCATGAGGAA
This sequence comes from Patescibacteria group bacterium, assembly GCA_018817315.1. GTDB lineage: Bacteria > Patescibacteriota > Patescibacteriia > UBA1558 > UBA10009 > JAHITV01. Next base: position 52,603 of record JAHITV010000018.1, on the reverse strand, counting down.
TTTTTTAAAATTTTTTTTAAAGCATATTGACCAAGGACTGTCCATTCTTTATGATTTATAAAAATAAAACCATGGAGTTTTTGATGTACGCAAATTATACTTCTTTGAATCTTACCTAAAATCCTGCCTGTTCCTTTTATAATCCCGCACCAACCAGGATACATAATAGGATACAAGCTAATTGGCTGGTTTTCTTCCAAAACCCCCCACTTTACTTTTTTGATATTTTTTAAAGTGTAATAATCCTTCATAAATTAAATTTTTTTAACATCTCCTTTTACAGCATCAACTTCTATTTTATCTCCGTCTTTAAAAATCGTAGTAGCGACTTTTGTACCTACAATGCAAGGTTTTTTCATTTCTCTGGCGACAATAGCAGCATGCGAAGTAATTCCGCCAATATCAGTCACAAAGGCAGCCGCTTTTTTCATGGCTGGCAATAAATCAGGATTGGTTTGTACCGAAACTAAAACATCACCTGTTTTGATCTTAATAATGTCTTTGGGCGAATTAACAATTTTTACTGTACCGCTGACTTTTCCCAAAAAAGCGCTCATGCCATGAATTATGGTTTTATCCTCTTCTACTTTTAAATTCTTTACTTTTTGTTTTAAGTAATTTTTGGCTTTTACGCCAGTTAAAAAATGTATTCTTTTACCTCTTATAATAGTGATACAAAACCTTTCTCTTGTTTTAATTTCTTTATTTTTGAGACATTTTTTGTTTTGTAATAACTTAATAATCTCCTCAACTGACATATAACGTAAATCTTTTACTATCCAGCCGCTTCTTTTAGAGATTTCTTTTAATAACTGATCTAAAACATAATAGTCAAAAAGAAGAGCGTCAAAACGGCAGGTTTTATTATAGCTAAAATCTCTGGCAGCCATGAATAATTTTTCTTCAACATTGTTAAGATGCAGCTCTTTGGTGTACTGATTATGTAACCTTTTTAGATTTTTACCTTCTTTGATTAAAGAGCTGTATTCCTGCTTAAACTTTTTATCTTGAAGATATACCTTAATATCTTCAAGATATTGAGTAAAAGACTTAGCTGGGCCTAACTGGCCAAAATAAAGCCATTTATAATTATGATGAATATTTTCTATCTCCTTAAAAATTACAGGGAATTTATTTTTCAAAAAATTATTAATATAATCCGGTGTATATTTTTTGAATAATTGATTTAATTCTTTATTTTGAGAAACTTTTTTTACTAATTTTAAAATTACTAATTTCTCTTGATGCACTAAACCTCTTCCAGTGGGAGTAATTAAAGGGGTAAAATAATAATTAATCTGTTTTTTTATCTTAAACCGCTGAATTCTCTGCTTAATAATATCTTTTAATAAAGTAGTTAATTTACTATGTCTTAAATCTGGAATTACCGCTACCATGCCCAAATCACTAATATCCTGACCCAGCTGGTACATTTTATTTAAATGACTAGCAATTGTTTGACTAGACAACTTCCTTAAATTTAACTTAAGAATAATTTTACCTTCATTGAAAATCTTTTGAGTAAGTTTATTTACATCAGTTAATAAACGTTGACTGTATTTTGGATCTTTTTTAACATCATTAATAATCTTATCAGCCATCTCTTTAAAATTATCCATATCGCCGTACCAATCAACTTTGTCACCTTTAAAAACCACAAAAGAATTCTTAAAATATAATGGTTTAAGATATTTATGATTTTTTTTGGTTTGATGAAAACCACGATAGTAAACCCCTAAAGTAAATGGACTTACAGACGTTTCTTGATGTAATAATTCAATATTTGACATATATTATACTTTCTTGACAATACCTCGCTCCGCATCTACTACTACTTTATCTCCATCTTTGAGAATTTTAGTCGCAACTTTTGTTCCTACAATACAAGGAATATTAAACTCGCGACTGACAATGGCAGCATGAGCAGTCATTCCTCCTTCGTCAGTGATAATTGCGCCGGCTTTTTTAACAGCAGTCATTAAACGAGGCGTGGTCATAGTAGAAACTAAAATGTCACCTTTTTGCATTTTCTTTTGATCATCCTGGGTAATAATTATTTTAACTATTCCTTGAGTTTTACCTAAACTGGCGACTGTACCTTTAATTACTGGTACTTGTTTGGGTAATTTTTCTGTAAAATTTTTATCATAATAAGCCTGCGCCTTTTCTCCGCTTAAAATAGTTAATCTGTTTTTATCAATTTTAAGAATGTAGCATTTCTGACGGCGCTTAATTTCCTCTTGGCTTAATTTTTTACCTTTAAAATATTTTTCTAAACTGTAAGGATCGTACCAGGCTAATTCTACTAACTCTTTTTTGTTTCTGACTGTTTTTTTTAAATGCGAAACTAATTGATCATAAAGATAAGAAGAAACATGCTCGCCCATTTCATAAAAAAAAGTAAACCAGGAAAGGATTTTTACCAATTCCTGTTCTTTGACAGTCAATTTTAATTTTTTAATTAATTTTTGCTTTTTAACTTCACTTTTAGCTAAATGATGAAACCCTGTCAAAGGGCCTTTAACTGGTCTTGGTGCAGAAAGAATTGATAAAGTATGATCAACTTCGCTTGGTTTAACTTTTCCTATTAAAACTTTCTTTAATTTTTGAGCGACTATTGGCTCGCCCCAATAACCATAAACAATCGCTCCCCGGCCATGGGCATGATGTTTCTGCGATTCTTTGAGATAATCGCTAAACTCTTTTTTAAAAATTTTTTTAACTCTCTGCGATTTGGCCCATAAATACCCTTGTTCCAAAAATTTAGTGATGACTAAACCCATTTTATCAATATTTTTTCCTTTAAATTCACTAAAAATAATCTTTTGCTGATTTTTAAAATCAACAGGCGAATAATACCAAGAAGTAACTTTATTAAAACCAACAACCGGACATTTAGAAATACTTGCTTTGCCAAGCTCCCTGACACTTTGATGATAAGCCAAAGTCCTTAAACTCCTATCAAGTAAAGTATTTTCTCTGGTTAGTTGTTTAATCCATTTGGTTTTTGACATACAAACTATTTTTTAAACTTCTTATACGTATTTTCTGACCTTCGCTCAATAGCTAAAATCATAATATTGCCTTTAACTAAACGGTAGATAATCCTTATTTTTCCTTTTCGCGCCCTAAAAATATCATCATGGCCTTTAAGTTTTTTGATGTCTAAATTTTTAAAAAGCCGATTCTCAAGCGAAGTTAAGATATCAGCGACAGTATTTTTTTCTCTCTGATTTAAAAGTTTTAAAGCTTTAGCTATTTTGTCCATAAATTCAGAGACGACTAAGTAGCTGATCTAATTTAACTCCGCCTCTTTTAATTTTGGTAAAATCAATTACTTCCTCCCATTCCTCGCTTTCCTGTTCCAAGGGAGTGATTTTAAACAAAGGCTTAGATTGTTTAACTACCACAAAAGATTGACCTTTTTCAACTTTTTTAGCATAAGCCGGCATATTTTGCCTTAACTCTTTTAAACCTATTATATTGCTCATAATTTATCAGTTAGCTTCTTAATAATAAAAGTTTAACAAAAGTTTAACTTTAAGTCAACCTTATATTGACTTAAAATATATTAGATTTTTCTTATTACTCCTTTATCAGCATCTACCTCTACCTTATCACCATCTTTTAAGATTCTGTCGCAATTAGCTACGCCTACCACGCAAGGAATTCTCATTTCCCGAGCAACAATGGCAGAATGACAGGTTAAGCCGCCTGCGCCGCCTATAATAGCTGTGGCTTTTTTCATGGCTGGCACTAAGTTAGGATTAGTATTATGAGCCACCATAATATTACCATTTTCCATTTTATTCATCTGGTCTGGAGTATTAATAATCTTAACAATACCTGTAACCTTTCCTGGATAAGCGCAGGTACCTTTTAATTCGTCTGATTCAGTGTTTATTTTTTGCCAAACTATTTTCTTTAAAAAATTCTTCATCTCTTTGCCAACCAAAATCTTATCTTTAACCCCTTGAGGTTTTCTAACCCAATAAGCTACCGCTTCTTTCTGTCTCTGATTTAATTCATCTGTATTTACTTTGCCTGATTGTAAAGCTTGGACAATCTCTTTAAATCCCATGGCCTGTATCTGACCAACTGACAAATGTAATCTTTTACCGATTTCCTTAAAAATAAATTCATAATAATACATGGCATTATATAAAGCGTTTTTGCGGTAATCTTTAATAAACATCATGTATTGAGCAACTTTTATTAAATTTGATTCTTGAAAGGTGAAATTTAATGATTTAATTAATTTTTGCTGTTCTTTTTTTAACTTTTGACTTTCTCTTTCTAACTCCCTTAATAATTTATTTGGTAAAGCTCCATCTCGCAATAATGCCTGCCATCTACCGACATAATCACTAAGCGGGAAAGCCGGACCTTTATATTGATAAGTTAAAGGAGCAAACTTATTATAATGAGTTAAAATTTTTCTATAAGTTCTCCTATCAAGACCTTTTAAATTATTTACTAACTCATCTAAATCAGATTGAATAAAAACTTTTTTCATTTTTTTCTGCTGACTGATACTTTGGGCAACTTTCAAAAAACTCTTTTCTTCAGTCTGTATAAGACTTTCTCTAAGAGGTGTGGTAATGAGGGAAAAAACTTCTGCTAGACTTTTCTTGACAGAGGATTTTTTTAATCTTTCTTCTATTACTGCCATCACTGCCTTGGTTACTCTTTCGCCTTCAGCGTCAGCATGCCAGGAAAGAGCCGCGCCCAAGCCATGCTGCCAGGAATGAATTTTACCCACCTTTTTTAGAAACTTAATTATTTCAGCGTTACTCATCTTGCTTAAAGGCAACTTCTTAACTTTCTTCATTTCCCTAAAAAATTCAGTAGAATAATCTTCCACCTTTTTTAACAGGCCGTATGCCCAAACCGGCTTTTTTATCACCTTCTTTGCCATAAATTCTGTCTGATCGTCAAACTCCCACGCCACATAAACCATCTGACTAAAATCACCTTTAAAATAAGTAAAATACTCATTAAACTTTTTTCCAAGACCCAATTTAGGCCATTCTTCAAAGAAAAATCTAAGCGGATAATCCATCATAAAACAAGTATTCTGGACAATGTCTGCCACTGCCTTCCAAATTTTTTGCTTCTTTTTTGACATAAAATTTATTTATTATAAAAAAATAGTAATAATCTACTTTAAAATTTTAACACGACCAAGTCAAGACTACAAGAAAATTTATATAATCTTAGCCTTATTTAAAAGACTGATATCTTTCTATTTTTAGACTTTCTTGAAAACAAAAATTTCACGTTTTACTCTTTGTTTTTCTCTACTGTAAACCAAAGAACTACGTAACTGTTCGCTTAAAGATTCATCAACAAAACCTTTGTTTTTGATTTGTTCTAAAATATCAAGTCTTTGATCGTTGATGATGGGGAAAATAATAATAACCTTCCCTTCTTTTTTTAAAATCTTATAAAACTCTGTAAACGACTTTAAGTATAGATCAGTAATCTGACTGATAATCTTTGGTGTTTGGACAGAGAAAATCTTAGAAGAAGGACCCAAATATGGTTCGGTAATAATTCTATCTATTGAGTCAGGAGATAAATGTTGAGAAATAGTTGTAGCATCAAGTTGATGGATTTTTAAACGGGAAATATCCAAATCATACTTAGTCTTAAGCCAGTTAATATTATGACGGGTTTTTTCTATAGCTTTGAAAGAAACATCAGAGGCGATAAGATTAACATAACCCATTAAAAGCGCTTCCTGTAAAATTGTTCCTGAACCGCAAAAAGGATCTAAAATAGTTTGTCTAAAATCTGTTTGGGAAATATTAATCATTATTTTGGCAAGTTTAGGAGGCAGTAAACCTGATTTATCATCTCGCGCCGGTCGGCCATAATCACGTTGGGAATAATCCTCATACTCCTGCACAGTAACTGTGTAGCCAATAAAATATTTATCTGATGATGCAATAATTACTAAATCTATTCCTTGATTAAGTAGCCGTTCTTTATGCACAATCACCGAAGACAAATCAGCTTTTTTAGAAACAACAAAACGTGAATTAATATTCCTTGCTTTTAAATCATTTTTAATTTTTAAACCAATCTTGGAAAGATTCTTTATTTTTTCCTCGGCATAGACGCTAAAACCAAATTGATATTTTCTGGAAAAATTTTGACTGCCATCTTTAATAAATTTCTGATAACTTAATTCATTTATTCTGCTGTTGACTAATTCAGTGACAGTTCGTTCTAGTTTATCTTTAGTAATAATATAAGTGATGATAATTGTTTTTACTGTTCCTCCTAATTGCTTTTGCAGTTTTAAAAGATCAAGTTTAGTAGATGTTTCTATAATAAAAACTTGCGAAGATAAAAAAATTTCTTTAAAATCCACTTTTTGAAATTCTAAAACTTTCTCAATTTCTTTTTGAGAAAGCAAAGGCCTGTGACCCAAAACAAAAGCATAATTTTTTTTGCGGGTAGGATTGAATAACATACTATTATTATAAACTTTCGGGATAATTTAACAATGCCACGCCTTGAGCTTGTCGAAAGGGCAAATTTTGAATTTATTAAAAGGCCGTCGCAGGAAATCCTACAACGGCAATCTTTAGTCCCCATGGTATCCCTTTTAGGATTGATTATCTCTTCCAATATTACCAATCTGATAGATTTTGTAAGCAATGAAGAGAAACCACACCATCAAAATAAAAACTTTGACTGCATACCTAATAGGATCATCTGTGGGATCTGTAAATTTTCCTCCATCAGCAAGGAGATGTATCACAAACAACCACATAGCTTTACCCTATCTATTTGTTGTATTTGTTGACAATAAAGAGCTAATGTTATAATTTACTCTTTCTGATAAAATTTGTCAATTTCTAAACTCTTGACATTTATCAATCTTTTTGGCAAAATGGAGAAACACTATATAAATAGTGATAATTTAACCGCGTTTTCTTAGTAAATTTATAAGAAAACTCCTAAGCTGATTAATAAAAAGTTTAGGATAAATTATAAAAAATTATGGAAAATGAACAACAACATTATGAGCTAACCCTCATTATTCCGGGTAATTTAGCAGAAGACCAACATCCCGAAATTCTTAATAAAATTAAATCCCTACTTGAAAAAAACCAGGCAAAACTTACCGTAGAAGAAGACCTTGGCCGAAAAAAATTGGCCTATCCTATTAAACAACTACGCCATGGTTTTTATTATTGTCTGGAATTTGATCTGGAGTCAGATAAAACAAAAACAATAGAAAAGGAATTAAAGCTTACTTCATCCATTCTTAGATTTTTATTAATCAAAAAACATCAAAAAACCGCCGCAGAAATTGCTGATCAGGAACAATTAAAAGACAAAAGAATTAAGAAAAAAATTGCTGATCAAATCAAAACTGAAGAAGCCAAAGAAACAAAAGAAAAAATTAAAAAGCCAAAAATCAGCTTAGAAGATCTAGATAAAAAGTTGGATGAATTATTAGAAGATGAGATGGTTAAATAAATTCTTATAATTTTAATATTAATCTAATTATTAATCTTAAAACATATGAACCTAAATAAAGCAATGATTATAGGTAATTTAACCCGCGATCCAGAAGTTAGGACCACGCCTTCTGGCCAACCAGTAGCAAATTTTACTGTGGCTACTAATATAGTTTGGACTGATGCCAGTGGTCAAAAACAAGAAAAAGCCGAATTTCATAATGTGGTTGCTTGGAGAAAATTAGCAGAAATTGTAGGGCAGTATTTAAAAAAAGGCGGCAAAGTTTATATTGAAGGACGTCTGCAAACCCGTTCCTGGGATGATCAGAATAATATTAAACGTTATCGCACAGAAATTATTGCCGACAACATGATTATGCTTGATCGACCTGGTTCTGCTCCTGCTACTGAAACTGCTACAGATGAACAACCTGCTCCCTCAACTGATTATTCTCAACCAGAACCAACAAAAGAAATTAATGTGGAAGATATTCCCTTTTAATTAGTAACTTACATTTTTTATATGTCTAATTCTAAAAATTTACTCAATAAAAAACGTTATTGCTACTTTTGTGTTAATGGTTTTAAGGAAATTGACTTTAAACAGTGGCAATTACTCCAACGTTTTACCTCTTCTTACGGAAAAATTGTGCCCCGACGTCGTAGCGGTGTTTGTTCTAAACATCAACGTAAACTTGCCCAAGCCATTAAACAGGCAAGATACATGGCTCTTTTACCCTACACTACCAGATAAAATTTGCAGACATGCTATCAATAAATGACATTAAACTAGGCACAACTATTAACTACAAAGGGTATCCTTATCTGGTGATTTACGCTCAACATGTAAAAATGGGCAGAGGCGGCGCTAATTTGAAAACTAAACTCAAAAATCTTATTACCGGGCAAAATTTGGAAATTACTTTTTCTGGCGCAGATAAAATTGAAGAAGCCCAGCTGGAAAATCTTAAAGCCAGTTTTCTTTATAAAGAAAATGAGGATTATCACTTCATGTATAATGATACTTATGAGCAGTTTAGTTTAAATAAAGAAGTAATAGGAACTGCGGCAAATTTTTTAAAGGAAGGCATGAACGTTGATGTTTTAGTTTATGAAAATAAACCAGTGACTGTAAAACTGCCAGTTAAGGTAGCGCTAAAAGTAACTCAAAGTCCTCCTGCTATTAAAGGTGATACTGCAGGATCTGCCAGCAAACTGGTGACCATGGAAACTGATAGACAAATTAAAGTCCCTTTATTCATTAAAGAAGGTGAAATCATTAAAATAAACACCGAAACCGGTGAATACATAGAAAGAGTTAATTAAACAGTAGCCAAGTCAGACTTGGCTACTGTTTTATCCAAATTTTAATTGTCCCTGCCCGATTTTTATCTCCCGCCATTTAAAAGAATTGCTTTTAGAATCGCCGTACACGGCGACTAAATACTGATCATTTCCCTGTTTAGCCAGAAGATTAGCTATATATAATACTAACACTGCTCCTTCTTCCTCGGTATTCCTTAATTGATCAATAAAAATAAATTGTAATAACAGAGCAAAAACTTCAACCGTAAACTTTTTAATCATTTCCTCATTAAACTGACCAAACTTGGAAATTAAATATTTTTTAAAAATCTGATTAAAATTTTTATTTTCTAAAATTTTAGCCAACTGTTTTATTTGTATCAATCTTTCTAAACCAGCTAAAACCACTGTTTGCTCTTTTTGCTCTAAAGCTTTATTAATTCTTTCCGCCAAAATTTCTGCAACCGATGATTTTAATTTAACTGCTTTTAACTGTTCTTTTTTAACTAATTTATCCAACAAAGAATGATAATGCTGGGTTAACGATTGATACTTTGTTTCTTCTTTGGCTCCTACAGCGGTTCCTCCTAAGCCAGTAATAAATTCCAGATCCTCCTTATCTAAAGAAGGAATTTCCTCAATCATACCCTGACGGATAACCTTCATTTTCCCATCTTCAATCACGGTAATTGTTTCATCCAGGCCTTCGGGTGTAATAGATGAATAAAGACAGTATTTATATAAACTGAATACTCCTTTTAAAAATTGCTGATCAATTTTTGATAATTTAGTAAAATTACTATCCCTTAAATAATATTCGCTTTCTTTAAGACGGTCTGTTAATTGCGGACCAACTTGAGAAATTATATTTTTAAACCATTCGCCTACAGTTTTAACTGCCAAACTTTCATCCACCACTTCCTTATTAACCAATAACGTCTGCCTAACTAATATTTTAAATCTATCCCTTTCATCATGATCAATAATTTGCAATAAATGATTGTTGACAGCTTGTTTAATATCCAAAATCCTATCATCAATTTCTTTAAATTCTTTAGTAACTAAAAGATGGTTTTCCAAAAGATCCAAAACTTGTCCCTGTTTTAATCTGGGAAATGCCCGCCATTTAAGCTTAATCAATAAAGGTTTAATTTCTTCATCAAAAATTTTCTTGGTTTCAGGGCTTAAATTATTCATTTCTTTTTCAATACCTCGCGTCAATCTAAAATTTTCAGCCACATCAATCATACCCAAAGTCTGTTTAATTAAACCTTTGAATTCATTTTTTAATTTAGGGTCTATTAATAAAGTTTCTAAATTATTCATACTGTGCTTAAATTATTAAAAATTTCAACTATGATTCACGTCCCATATTTTCCATCACTTCCTCTGTAATCTCGGATGTTGATTTTTTGGCAAGAGAGGTCATTCTTTGGTTGAATAAATGCGTTATTGCGTCTATCATTTTTACTGTTTCTCCTTCCTTATGACCGGCAAATTCACTATTCTTTTTAACCTTATACATCATACCTGCCAAAGCTTGAGTAAGTTGCCCGTAATTATGCTCTGATTCCAACAACTTTTGCACCATGCTGCTATTAGCCTGCTCCAAAATTAAACGGGGATTATCAAGCCAGGCCGAACCATGTGTTCTTACCATAAATTTGCCTAACCCATCCATTTTATATTTGCCAGTTCTGGGGTCTTCTCCGCCAAAACCTAAACGATTAAAAGTCACTACTTGCCTTTCTGTAAGTTTACTGGTTTCTGTACCGGCATTCATTACATGCTCTGGTTCAGTATGCCAACGCCATTTACCCTTATCCATAGCGCACATTCTGGCAGTGTTCCAGTGTTTTACTGACTCATTAATATAAGCAATGTCATTAGCTGTAGCCAACATTTCCTGTTCACTAAAACCAGCTCTGTCTTTTATTTCTTTTTCAAAAAATTCCTTAAAACCATTAAAGCCAGAGTCATAACCAAAATGATTTAAAAATTCATTATCATTACTAGTAGCCGCCATCTTTTTCATAATAGCGGCAATTCTAGGTTTATCTTTCCTGGCTATTGCTTCCTCTAAAAGACTGTTTTGTTCTGACTGTTCTTCTACATCAGCTATCTTTTTTAATTCTTCTGCTTCTAAAGCGCGCCTGGCTCTTTGCGCTTCAAAACCAACAACTGGTCTTATCTTAGCTGCCTTACCTCTTAATCTTCTTGCTTTTTTATCTTTTTCTTCAGCTTGTTCGGACCATTCATCCTTTTGATCCTTTGAAACATAACGTTTTAATTTTCTTTGTTCATTCAAGAATACTAACTCGGCATCCATGTCTACTAGCTGTTTTTTAGCTCGTCCAACACTTGACGGATCAATTTTCTTTTCATCTATAGCTTTCTGCAACGCTTTTCTACGAGCACTTACTCTTCTTATATTTTCATCTCCATGTTTAGAAGCTTTTTTATCAAGCGCCTCTTTTATTTTCTCAGGATCATTCCCTAATGTTCCTATTCCTATTTTAGTCCTATTTAAAGTATCTTGTCTTTGTGTTAGTTCTAATCTTTTTGACTGAAAATTTTCTAATTTTTCTTGCTCAATAGCTTTCCACTCTTGTCCTTTTTCTTCTTTTTCTTTTTTCTTTTCCTCAAGTTCCTTAATTTGCTCATCAATTCTTTTAATTGTTGAATTATTATCTTTATACTCCGTCTCAATCTTGCTTTTTTCCTCCTCTAATTTATTATAAACCTCTTCTGATGTTGCTTCATTAAGATCCACATCCTTTAAAACTAAATGTGCCTGTAAAATATATCCTTCATTTTCCAATTGTCTTAAACTATTTTCAATCTCGGTTGTATCTCCTCCTTCGGATTCTATCTTCTCTCTTTCTTTTTCTAACCATGCTCTGTGCGTTGCTATATCCTCCATGCCTTTAGCTAAATAACTTTCATTGACGCCGCCATATTTAGCAAGTTTTGAAAGAGTAGTTGCTTCTTCTGCTGGTTTTTCAGCTTCTTTTTCTTTTTCTTCTCCTCTTTCTTTAGCTCTCCGTCCCATTAAACCAGGACGTGTTAATCTACCTATACCTTTCCACCAACCATAATTATCAAAATGATCGCCTACGCCTCCAGTTAAAGCCGCTAAACGAGAACTAATAAAACCGCCTTCCCTAGCTCTTTCTATGGACTTTTGTAAACCTTTTTGCAACTGTTTACCTTTCCTGCCTCCCATAACTGTTTGAAATTTTTCCCAGTTTCTTTTCATATTCAAATCCATCCAACCTGTTTTTTCATAAAGCAAATCAGTTCCTTCTTTCGCCAAACCCCAGGCGCCTTTAAACGGCAGTTTAGCTGCTTTGGCACCAAAACTAGAAAGTTTACCGCTAACAGCGCCGGCAAATTTACCAGCTACGCCACTGGCTTCACCGGCAAACTGTAAACCCAATAACAATAAAGCTATAGCTACAACAAACACAAACATCTGTTCGCTGTCACTTACCTTGCTGGCCGTAATTTGATAAGTGGGCTTAGCTCCGCTAATTTGTTCGTATCTTTTTGAAGCCTCAAATTCATCTGCTAAATTTCTATTACTACTGCCTGCCATGGATAATACAGTTAAAGAAAGCCACATAAAAAAAGCCATGGTTATTCCCAAAGTTATCATTTGCCAAAATCTCTGCCAAAATTGGGAGGTAAATTTTGCCAAAGCAGGGAAAGCAGTGCCCAAAAAAGCAATAGGAGAAATAATTACTAAAATCCACAAAGTTATAATACGTTGTAACAGTAAAACCAAATACACCAGCATAGTAAAAATTGCCACTACCGCCAAAATCACTGACAATAACAAAGCCCCTATAACCGCTGCCCAGGAAAGTCCTTTGTTCGGAGCTACTTCTCCTATACTAAGCCAACTGCTAATGCCAAAAGATTTTTCTAGATTAAGTAAAGCCGCTTCCCTAAAACCATTAACAAAAGTCAGCATAATCACCTGGGCAAAATCAATAACAAATCCTAAAATAGTTTTGGAAAAATTAATAAGAATGGCCATAATCACCAGTTTAAGCAAAGTACTCCGGTAATGGTAAGTGGAAATCCGCAAAATAGTGGAAAAGGCAATAACCAAAATTATTACCACAAAAAACATGTTGCAAAGATCTCTTACCAAAGGCCAGCCAATCTCCACTGCTTGGGCATGGATAAAATCATTATACTGAAAGATAGATACTACTAAATCCATTAACCATAACAATATTCCTGCTAAAAGACCGACAATCCATAACAAAAACGAGCCGATAATTGCCGCAAACCATCCTATCTCTGAACTTAATCGCCCAAAATCAGCTTTATCATATGCTTCCGGTAATGTTTCTTGGGCAAAACTAAAATTTGTGGCAAACCCCAAGAAAATTACCATAACTACTAAACTGAACAGAATTAAAAATATCTTTTTTTTAGGCAAAAATTTTAATTGTAACTTTAAAAAATTCATTTAAAAAGTTCGCGGATTAATATGAATTCTGCCTCCCAAATATTGGATGCCATTTGATCTAGGATCGCAAGTATAATCATCTCCCTGATAACCATCAGGGCACCATTCCCAATGATCCTGCACAGTTATCCAAGGACCTTGATAAGTACAGCTGCCATCATACGAATCTATCCAGCTATTAGTAGCGGCATCCCAGCAGAAAACACAATGATCTCCTTCACTGTTAGGCACGCAGCCGTAAAAATGAGCTAAACGGTGAGGATTAGAATCAGCAGGCTGTTCACTCATGGAAACATCATAAGTATCTTCACCGCCGCCATCCATCCAGTTAATACCCACGCTTTCCAAAGGCATGTGGTCATTATCCAAATCTGTAGTAAAGCTTAAATTTACTACTCCGCCAGGCGCAGTTAAATCAACGTCACCAGTATGACCATTAAGTTTAATATTACCAATATATGGAGCAGTACCAGTAGTATCAGCTATATTAGTATCGCCTAAACTACATGCTAGTGGATTACTTTTTGAACATAACAAATCATATCTACCAGACTGTTCGTCAAATTCCCAGATACCATAAATATCAGCATACAACTGCTGCAAACGAAGCAAACCTTCTTGCGGTGCATTATTAACGGTTAAACTAGGTGCGCGGCAAAAAGGATATTCGCCAAAACAATCTGCATTAGAATTGCAAGTATCTCCGTTAGTTAAAAATGTTTGATTACTGTAGCAGTATTTGCCCACACCCATGCACACTCCGCCACAAGGAGGACTGGAACAGCCTTTTTCATAACAATCATTATCACTGTCATCGCTTAAATAAGAATCTAAACAAGGCTGGTTATCCAAAGGTCCGCCTACACAAACTCGTTGAGGATAAGTGGTGTTTTGCGGCACAGTAAAAGGCATACCCGAAAAATTATGAGCACTAATTTCTGAATTTCTAGGATCTCCCCGGTAAATAGTTAAAGGCGTGTATTGACCTGTCCAAGCAGCTGGATTAGTACCAGAAACAGGTGAACTGCCATAAGGATCTTCTGTCATTTCTTTGTTATAACCCATGGCATTGCCAGCACTAGTGCTCCAGCCATATTTATAACGGGTATACCAAGATTTTTCTTTGATATTGCCTCCTTCATCAGCTCCTCTGACTGCCTTAGCAATATAAGGACAAGGTTCACGCAAATAATAATAAAGATCAAAAGTCGCACCGCCGCTCTCGCTGGTATTATCGTTAAAATAGAAATAAATATATTTTAATCTTTTATTATCAGGAGAGCTCAAACTATCTACAAAGTATAAATCAACCTTATAACTGTTAGTGCCATTATCACCTGGAGGAGGATAATTATGTTCATAAACAAATTTATAATAATTTCCAGCTGGAATACCAGAAGGATTAGTAACAGAACTTGGACCGCTTAATTTATGTTCTCCTGGCGGTAACCAGCCACCGCCTTGATAAACCACATCTACTGTAATTTTAGCAACATCATCAACAGTAAAATTTTTATAATCAGCATCCCCTGAATTCAGTGTAATTACTGGGTCAGTAAAATTATGAGAATCTTCACAGAAATAAAAATTATGGCCAGGTGCACCAGACGGAAAATTACCAGCATCACATTGAGGACAATCTGAACAATTCTCATGCGAATAAGCTTTATGCGACTGAATTTTGTAACCGCTGGTAAGATATCCTGTATTAGGTGAACTGACTTTACCAATTTCATATTTACCGCCACTTTGCAAACAATAATACAAAGGTAAACGATTATCATAACCAATAGCGCTTTGTCCTAAAGTCACTAAAGATGCTCCGGCAATGCTATCTACTGGATACCATTGCAAACAGGCCGAAGAATTTTTAGGATCATGCTCCAAGCAATAACCATACCAACCACGATGAGTTTGATAATCTGTATATTCGCAAGCCAAAGCATCATCTTCTGGATACAAACGACACTCTTTAACTGCCAATTGTTTTTCTGCGGTTTTTAAAGCTGGCTTAAACTGCACTTCATCAAACCAAACATTACCGATATCCCCTTTACTATCAATACCATCACCAGAATGCGGACCAAGTAAAGCAATTTTAACTTTCCGGGTATTATTGGGAATATTAACGTCGTCTGGCCCTAAAATAATGGAGTAATATGTCCATTGCTGGGACGGAAACACATCTATTCTGGCGGCAGAAATAAAACCTCCGCTGGCAGTAAAAAACTGTACTTCTGGCCTGATGCGCTGGGCGCCATTTTCTGAACGGGCATAAAAAGAGAAAATATAACTTTTACCGGGATTAATATTATATAAACCGTTAGTAGCATTACAGTAATTACTGTCCTGATTAAGACGGGTACGTAAACTGTAAGTGCCGGTGTAAGGATTGTTATTATCCAAACCATAACTGCAGTTGCCTACTGGTGTTGTTAAAAATGACCAGTCCAAGATATCTGCAACAGTATTGCCGGTGTTTTCAAAGCCGCCATTATTAATTGCTAAATCATCTCCCAGCTGATACATCTGTTCAGGCGGATAATATCCTTTAATGATTTTATCCTTGAGATCATCCTCTTCTCTATTATCATTCACATCATTCCAAATCAACCCTGCTTTAGAATAACCAGAAAGATAACGGATACTATCTACCCCTTCGGAAGTATTAGCCAAATTAAAAGAATATGTTTGTTCTTCCAAAACTGGACTGGCAGATATTTCCAAACAATTATAAGGATTGTCTGGATCTACTTTTTTACAGCGACCAACGCCTAAACAAATTCTGGAAGCATTGCCCTGATCATCAGTCACTTCTACCGAAGAAGTGCAGAAAAGTGTTTCGGCGCATTCTCGGTCTCTTCTTACTTTAAGGGGAGAAGAAGTATTAGCATCACAATTATCCGCACTGTTATAATCACTGCTACAACCTGCTACCGGCGATTGCGGCGACTGACCATCAGCTGTTAGATTACTGCTTAAAGTTAAATTAGGATTGCTTGTATCATTAAACAGCAAACAGCCAGCTTCTCTATCTACAATGCCGCTTTCACAGGTTTTAACTGACTTTGCTTTATAATAGTAAGACTGACACGCTAAAGAATAAAAACATAAAGACTGCCCCTGCCCAACATAACAAGCATTTTTACTTGTTCCGGGAACTTTACAGAAATAACCTCCTGGGGGTATAGCTGAATCAGCACAAATCCAATCATATTCTGTATAAGGACACGGAACATCCACACCTCCAACAGTCCTTATCTGACAAACTTTATGCGAAATACCATTAATTATCTTCTGGCAATACTTCCTGCCATTAACCGTAACTATTGATTCATCATGATCTCCATCACCACAAATACCGCGCATCTGCGGCGTAATAGTAGCATCGCATTCTTGGGCTTTATCAAAAGCCGGCTGTTCAGGATCGCGGTATTCTGTACAAGTGGAATAAGCCGAGCTGCATAAGCCTACCCAGCCCTCATAATCTTCCTGACCGACCATGGACATAAATTCTGTAGCGCTGCACGGCTGATCATCAACACTTTTTCTCCAGATGCCGGCACTACTATCATAATAACAGGTCAAACCAACAGTACTTCCGTCATCTCCGGTTGTCCCTAAAGAATAAGGATCAAAATAATAATTAGTGCCGGTTAACTCGCCGGTTAAAGTAGTACAAAACAAACCGCTTTCACTGCAAAGCTGCGAACTGTATTGATCAGGATCATTGATCATATAAGCAGTGGTATAACCCTGAATATAATTATCCAAATAATCATCATAATCACCGCCGCTGAAATAATCATTGCTTCTATCCAGTGTCGGTGAACCCATCATTTCACAACCTTTTTGACCGCTATTGCAAGTTTTTTCAGCATCATTAATCAAATATATTAGTTCATCATTAGGTACAGTGATATTTTCATACTGGCAAAAATCCTGACCGCCTGGCACATTACATTTTTCCACGCCTCGGATAGTACAACAACTGCCGCTACCTGGAATAGCAGGATTACTACAGGCACCACTTCCTATTTCACCTACATAATTATCGCAGGTGGCAAAGTATGTCTGTTCTGCCTGACTTAAGGAAGAATTTTGAGTGGTAACGAATGCTTCACAACCAACGCGGGAAAGAGAACAAATATAATCAAATGATTTAAGGTAATTAATGGTATTTTGCCGGTCACGATAAGCTGAACATCCTAATTGCGCGCCCACAAACGGCTCATCACAAGATAAAGGTGTGTTCCAGGAATCACGGATTACATAAAAATTAGACATGAATTCCTGTAAAATGATGTTATCAATATAAAATCCTTCAGCCGGAGTTAAGCCGTTAATTGTCAATTCCATTTGAGAGTCTGGTTGAACACTTTCCAGCTCCACCGGACCCAAAGAATAAAGCTGCCATTCATCAGTCAGGCCTATTTGCGAAAAACTAAGGATGGTAACCATAGGTTGAGCTTTGGTTTTTTTGGTAAACAAATCCACTAATCTGAATTTGGAATTATCACTCTTAGAAACCATACTTGCCTTATTACCCGCTCCAATATCCACCTTCTTTGCCCAAAAAGATAATTTATACTGTCTATTAATTTTAAGCTGTCCAGATAAAGGATAAACAATAGTGTCATTAGAAACACCAACCTTTAATGAATGCCCGGACTGATAAACTGATTCATTGCTGATTACTAGTCCAGCAGTTGAACCATTAGTATTAGTGAAATTACCAACTGTACCGTCTTCAAAATCAACATTAATTAAATTACGGACATTATTGCCGATATTACCTTTATATTCCCGGCAATTGTTAGAACTGGAAGCGCAGGTTTTGCCTTCATAAGGATCAGCATTGTAAATCTGTCCAGTAGCGGTACGGCGGTAAGGATGACATTCACCCGAAGCAGTAATTAAATATTGTTGTAAACGAAAATAATGATTACCGCTGGCATCTATAAAATCGCGGCAGTTAGGATCAACTTCCGGATCATCATCAGGATTACTGGGTGTTTCCGGCCCACAGGTTTTAGCACCAAAAGCAGCATCCTGACACTGTTCTGTACCTACTATAATATTAGTACAAGGAGCATTAGTACCACTTCTTAAGAGCTCCCATTTCTTTAATTGATAACCGGTAGTATCTGATCCTTCCCAAGTAAAATAAGCTTGAATGTTTCCACTGTTAGCAGAAATACACTGCCTAAGATAAGTAAAATACTCAATCCCTTCACCGCCTTGCGCTACTTCGTCAAGATTAGTGAACTGTTCACAGCCTACATCCTGTAACGGGCATTCAGTGGCAGTCTGGGGAATAAAGTATTGATAAATCGGTTCAGCTACGGGATCTTCTATTTCTTCAAAATAATTAACTAATTGCAAATAACTCTCATAGCCATTACATTCAGCAGGACATACGTCCGCAGGGGAAGTTTTAGCTGGAATTTCTGGACCGCCGACCAAAGGAGTATAACCCTGACAACCAACTTCTTCTGGCAGACAAACATCAGCATAATTATCACAATAAGCGCTGTTCCCGCTTTCGCAATCTAAATAATCAGGCGGTACCTTAAGATAAGAATTAAAAGCTTGCCCTAAACTGTAATCAAAACGGTAAGTTTCTGGATTAATGGTAAAATTTTCTAAATTATGACTTAAAACAGGTGATTTAACTATGGCAAACTGTATATCATCTATTAAAATTGTACTGTCAGATTCTGCCGGGGCTTTAATGGAAATCTTGACATATTTTGCTCCGGGTAAAAGATCTACATTAGAAACGGCTTCAGGGCCAATATCCCACTGATGATAAGTGTATCCACTGGTGACATTAATAGCACCGTCAAACATTTCATGTCCATAAGGAGTATTACAAGGTGCAACATGTCCTGAACCACATATAACTTTATTGGCATCATAATAAACTAATCCTACATAAGCTGTTGCTCCCGTTGGAGATTTAATTTTATAACTGAAAGAGTAAGTAAATTCTGGATTAAGAGGAATAAAACCGGAACTGTCTAATTGACAATGTTGGCCACTTACCAAACTGCCGCTAATTTCCATTTCTTTAGTATCAACGTCATGGATATAATTACAGCTTGCCGGCGCACCAGGATTTACTTGCCAACCCAAAGGCAAATTATTAGAACTGGGTTCACTAAAACTACCATTAAAAGCCAGGTTGATTCCCGGTAGCATTCTTCCCAGTTTAGTACAGCCGGCATTAGTGCCATCGCAGGACTGTGCCTCTTCGTTTAAATAAATTCTTTCCAGCGACGACCAAGCAAGTTCAGTAGCAGAAACTGGTGTTGCTGCTGTTGAATACCAAGCGCAACCCGCTTCACTTTGATTGCAGTTTTTAAGAGTATTTCTTAAAAAAGAATATTGTTTACCACTGGGGCTTGAAAAACTTTCACAGGAATTATAATAAGCCGGACATTGTTCTCCCTCAAAATGCCAAATAGGTTTTTCTTTTACACAATAACCATAAGCAGCGCAACTGCCTTCGTCGTTTTCCAAAATACAACTTTGCCAATCACCGCAATAATCAGTATTTCGCTGAACAACGCGCACCGGCAAATCCGGATTTACATCAGCCTGACAATTAGGCCCATCAATAGGGACCTGAATAACATTGCCCTCTGCATCTGTTTGATTATTGGCTGTGCCCCTCACATTATCCGCTAAACATTCTATTTGATCATTAACAATTTCCGGACCAGGGCCTTTACGTTTACAGTATGTTTCTGGTGATTTTAAAACCCAGTTAGGATCAACTAAATGATAATAAGGATTAAAATCTTTTTCACCCGGGGTATTACTGTTATTTTCAGCTTCTGGGATTATGCCATTACCATTAGTATCTTCGCGGCAAGAAAAAGGTTTATAGGGATTACCTGGATCTGTTGGATCCTCATAACAATTGATTAAGTAATTAAAATTAATTGTGGAAGTTTCACCATATTTTTTATGATACATGGCTGCCAGTTCCCAGCCTACTGGTGCAATGCGATGGGTACGTAAAATCACTAAACTGCGGTAAGGATAGCCATCCCTATAATTTGGCTGTTCACCTGAATTATCAAAACCAACCGGCTTGATCCCATCAATAAAACCTTTATCAATGGCTTCTTTTAAGGTTATTTTCTCTCTTACAGCACTGGCAAATTGATCAGTAATAACTTCATTGGTTGGACCGGCAGGCGCATCAGTAATAATGGAAACAGCAGGTAAAGTTAATAAATTTAAAACATTTTCCTGACCGCTGGTAAAATTTACTTCTGCTAAACTGGCAAAATGCTGTTGAGCCCTTTCTACATTATAACCACTTTGATTTAAAACACTGGATAGGCCGGCAATACTGGAACTTTCTTCAGCCACATTAAAGCCCTTCTTAAACAAAGTATCCATCCATTTAGACATTAAAGTGTTAGTAAAGGTCCCTAAAAAAGCATCAACAATCTCCCCGGTATAAGTAAATTCAACCTGTCCAGTCTTTTCATCCATGGTGGCAAATTTCTCTCCTAATAGTAATGCTGGGGTTTTAATTGCTCCGGTAATAGGCGAGGTTACATCTTTGATGCCCTGATTAACACTCCGTTCTAACCAGGCATTAAGCTTGGCTTCTTCTTGGGCAGTTAACAAAGAAGAATGCAAACTTAAATACATTCCTATATCATTTTCTTCGGGATTAAAGGATTCTTTTAAATCTCTGACAAATTTACCTGGCTCCTGACGGACTTCCTGCTGCCACTTGGTCCAGTTTTTCTGCATCTCGCTAAAGGTACAGCGAGGTTTAATAGGATACCTGCTTTGAAATAAGGAAGTGTGTATGGCTAACTTAACATTTATAGTTGAAGGTTCACAAATATTAAAACGACCAAAATCTTTAGTTAATTCATCTAAAAAACCTCCTAATGCTGCATCGCCAGCATCCTTGATAAAATATTTCCAGGGCTGGGTATAATACAAAGGTTTTTGACCCACATCTCCGGTAGCTAAATAATTAGCTGTATCATAAGCTATTTTACTTAAGAAAATTTTGGCAGAAGTTTTAAATGCTGCGGCAATAGCCTGTCGGAAATATTTATTATACATATCCGAAATGGTCTTCCAAACACTTCTGGAATAGAGAGCAACGTCAGCAACGGGCATGCCCGCAGGAGGCGGACTTAAAAGCTGAGAGGCGCCAGGATCAATAGCTGCATATATTTTTGGCACAGCTACGTTACTAAAAATCAAAAAACTGATAAAAAAAGCCAAAAGAATAGTAACTATTTTTTGCCTTTTTGAAGATAAATTTATCATTGACTTAGTTTAAAACTTAAGGGTTGTTATCTTGTTCAAACTGTTCAAGCGCTTGCTGCCAGATAATTGATAATTCTTCATCGGATAATTTATCCACTTCTTCTTTATTTACCCCTTGACCAATTAACAGCTGTCTTAATTGGTCGGGGGTTAAATTAACATCAGTGCCGGAAAGTAAATAAGAAAAATCGCTGCCAGTTGGTGAAATATCATTAACGTTTTCCAAAAAAGTCCTGCGCAACGTTTCCTCATCAAGCTGATCAACTTCTTCGGCAGACATTCCTTGTTGGATTAACAATGATCTTAGCTGATCAGAGGTTAAATGAGCTATACTTTCCAGGTTTAACTGGGAAGTCGGTGAAGATGGTGTAGTTTGACCAACAGCAGTAGAACATTGGGAACCTTTAGGACAATTAGGATCAGTATTATTTTTTATTTCTTCGGCATCATTTAAACCATCAGAATCAGAATCTTCTAGATAAGGTGAAGTATAATATAAATAAAGTTCATCATAGTCTGATAAAGTATCATTATCAGTGTCCTTTGCCTGAAGAACTAAAAAATTACTTAAATCATTATCAGTAAGAATATTGATATTGTCGGTTCTTTGAGTTTGAGGAACTAAAAAAGGAAGTTTTAAATTCTGCACCCATTGACGGGCTGTTACTATTAAAGCCACAATTACCAAAACTGAAAGCAAAATCAGCAAGCCCACGGGTTTTCCGGACAAGCTTTTATTTTTATCTTTTGAATCTGACTGAACTTCATTATCATTTAGTAAGATATCATCTTCTGGTAAAAATTCATTAGGCATATTCACCAAAATAATAATAAAAATCTTACTAAATTATATCACGACTGCTTCTTATCGTCAACAAAGTCTATTATAGCTTTTAGCTAACTTTAACCAATCTTTAAGAGAGAGTTCTTGAGCCCTAATTTTTTCATTTAATTGACTTTGGGAAAAGACTTTGTCCAGCTGATCAGTATTTAAATGCAAGCTGTTCTTTAAATTATTATGTAGCTGTTTGCGTTTACTGCAAAAACCGGATCTTATTACCTGCCAAAATACTTTTTCCGGCACTTCTTTGGCAAAAGGAAAGGCGTGAATCTTTTCTATCCTTAAGATTGCTGAATCTACTTGAGGCACAGGCCAAAAACTTTCCTTGGATATTATTTTAATCAAAACAGGTTTACTATAAAGCTGAATTGATAAAGCCAGCAGACTCATTTTTCCAGGGGCAGCGCAAATTCTTTGAGCCACTTCCTTTTGTAATAACAAAGTCATGGCTTGAGGTTTAAAATCGCTGGTTAAAAATTTTTTTAAAAAAACTGAAGAGATAGCATAAGGAAGATTAGCTACAATTTTATAATTTTGAAATTTTTCAACTGTTCTTTTTCTTGATAACAAATTCTCCATCTTTAATTTTAGGATATCCCCTTCAATGGCCTGCAGGTTATTATAAAATTTTTCTAAATTTTTTACTATCTTAAATAACTTTTTATCCAGCTCCACTGCTATAACCTCTTTAGTTTTATTACATAACTTGTCGGTTAAAAAACCAAAACCCGGACCGACTTCTATGATTGTATCTTGAGGGGAAATGTTAGCTGCCTTAATCATCTCCTCAATCACTTTTTGCTCAATACAAAAATTCTGCCCCTTTAATTTATCCGGTTTTAGTCCTGTTTTTTTTATTAAAAATTTGGTTTGTTTTAATAAATCCATAAAGGATAAATACTAAATTCTAATTTCTAAATCCTAATACCCATTCGGCCGTGAGCTCGCCTCCGTGTTGAGTCGGCATCGAGACAAACCGAACGGTATTTAGTACTTAGAATTTAGGATTTAATTTTATCGTGCCTTTTCTTAAAACTTTTATCTGACTATCTATAACATTAACAATAGTTGAAGTTTTTCGTCTAGGCAATACACCTGCATCAATAATTAAATCTGGTTGATATTTTTTATTCTTAAAACTTTTTAAAACTTTTCTTGCAGTATAACATTCTTTTTGATCAGCAAAGTTAGCGCTAGTAGCCGTAACTGGTCGGCCTAATTTTTTAACTATTTTAGTAATCAGTTGATTGGAAGAAATTCTCAAAGCAATCGAATTTTGAGGTAATTGACCTTTTTGCTGAAACTTTTCTATGACTTTGGTGGGCTCTAAAACTAAAGTTAAAGGTCCTGGCCAATATTTTTTGGCAAGTTTTAAAGAAAATTTATCAAACTTAATTAATTTTTTAGCCATCTTAAAATCACTTACTATAATTGACAGTGGTTTTTTAAAACTTCTGCCTTTAATCTGATAAATTTTCTTTAGGGCTTGGGGATTAGAAAAATCAGCTCCCAGTCCATAAGCTGTTTCTGTGGGATAAACAATTATTTTGCCTTTCTTTAATATTTTGACTGCCTCATTTACGATAAAACTTTCGGCTGATTTACTTAATTCCCGTTTTTTCATATAAACCCTGCTTAGGTAATAAATTAACAAATAAAGAAGCAAAAGCCGCTAAAATAAAGATGAAATTTAGTGATAAATAGTTTAATAGAAATAATACAATCACAATAACTATAATACGTCCGCTATGTAAATACATTTCTCTTAATGTTGAATATTCATCAACGTAATGACCGCTATCCGCCATTTTTTCATAAACCAAAGCGCTAAAGGGAGTTCTTAAAATCACCATAGCGAAATTATGATAAGTTGAAGCAAAGAATATTTGCACTGCCGTGGTGATAAATATTTTAACAATCCAGCCAACTGAATATAAAATTGAACCCCAACCCACCAGTTTCCTTTTATCAAAACGATCCGTGTAGTCTCCAATAATTAATTTTAAAATCACAGCTACAAAAGTAATAACGGAACTTAATAGACCAACGGTTAAAAATTCACCGTTTAATAATTGCCAAATAAAAATCGGCCATAACACTCCGCCAATCCAATTTTCCGCTCCATCAGCCATATAAGCCACCATCATTTTACGGTTTTTGTGAGCAAAATATTCTTTCCAGGTTTTTAAATAACTCCAACTGAATTTTTCTTTAACCTTGGGTAAAAAAATTAAAGGAATAATAGCCACAAAAATTAAAATTATTACAATCACAAAAACAAAATCAAAACCATAGTTTTTAATTAAAAAACCAGAAATAACCGGAATAATAATTCCTAAAATTGAAGAAATGGAACCCAACAAACCGATTTGCCTACCTCTAATTTTTTTTTGTGAAAATTTTGTAAAGTCCGTATGAAAAGGAACCCAAAAAAGCATGCGATAAAAAGTTAATGCCAAGGCAGCAATAACAACCCAAAACAAAAGATTATTGGAAAAATTATAAGAAGCAAAATAAAACAAAGCTAAAAATGGTAAAGAAGCAATTATAGAATTCTTTATGCCAATATAATTTATCATTTTAACCCCCAGGGCCACTGAAAATACATAAAGAGCCCAGGTGACTAAATACCAAATGATAGTTTTTTCTAAACTATGAAAATTGAGTAATAAAAAAATTGGGTAAAACAACCCCGTAAAACCCATGGCAATCAAAACAATTGTACGTGAAGTATATAAAGAAGCTAAACCGGGTGGTAAGATATTCTTTTGATGATAACGAGAAATTATTGACATTAAAAAATCAAATAACTAAATTAACAAGTTTATCTTTGATGTAAATAAACTTTTTAATTTCCTTGCCTTTAAGATGTTTTTTAATTTGTGCTTGCTTATTAACTAATTCTTTTAGTTCTTTTTCACCTACACCTCTTTTAACCTGTATAGTTGCTCTAAGTTTTCCGTTAACTTGAATAACAACAGTTACTTTTTCATCAATAACTAATTTAGGATCAAACTTAGGCCAGCTTTCTTTAAAGATTGATCTTTTATGGCCTAATTTTTGCCATAATTCTTCAGCTAAATGAGGCGCAAAGGGCGCTAACAATTTTACCAATGTTTCCAATTGTTTGGCAGTCAACTTTTGCTGAGGAGAAGTAAAATAATTTACTAATTCCATCATCGCGGAAATAGCTGTGTTAAATTTTAGCTCTTCTATATCTGCCGTAACTTTTTTTATGGTTTTATTTAATAAACGTTCTGTTTTTTCATCAGCGGATGATGAAGGTGATTTAAAGAAATTAATCAGTTTATAAACTTTTTCCAAAAATCTTCTAATTCCCATAATATTTTTACTGTCCCAAGGTTTATGATCTTCTAAAGGTCCCATAAACATTTCATACATTCTCATGGTATCTGCGCCGTATTCCTCAACAACTTTATCGGGATTAATGACGTTTTTCCAGCGCTTGCTCATTTTACGGCCGTCTTCTGCCAGAATAATCCCCTGGTTTCTGATTTTTAAAAAGGGTTCGCTAAAATTTAAAAAACCTGCATCTCTTAAAGCTTTGGTAATAAACCGCGCATAAATAAGATGACCAACCGCATGCTCCATTCCGCCGACATATAAATTAACTGGCAGCCAATATTTTATTTTTTTCTGATTAAAAATTTCCTTGCTATTTTGCGGATCGCAAAATCTTAAAAAATACCAAGCCGAACAAACAAAAGTATCCATCGTATCTGACTCACGTCTGGCAGCACTGCCGCACTTTGGACATTTAACCTGATGGAATTTTTTTGAACGGACTAAAGGTGATTCTCCAGTCGGTTTAAAATCCACATCATCTGGCAGTAACACTGGCAAGTCTTTTTCTGGAACTGGAACAACACCACATTTATCACAATATATAATAGGAATTGGCGCACCCCAATAACGTTGACGACTGACCAGCCAATCGCGTATTTTATATTGCGTTTGAGCTTTACCTAATTTTTTTCTTTCTAAAATACTAATTACCTCTTTAATTGCTTTTTCAGTAGGCCATCCATCCATAGCAAAATCTCCACAACCATTAGAATTAATTACTTCTCCCTCTTCTTCCATTGCCTGGGGTAAAAATCCTCCATTTTCAATATATTCATCTTTAATATAATTAGGGTTATATACAACTACCTTCTTATTTAAATGATACTTATCAGCAAACTCCCAATCTCTCTGATCATGCGCTGGCACAGCCATAATCGCACCAGTGCCATAACTAGTTAAAACATAATCGGCAAGCCAAATAGGAATTTCTTTTTTAGTGGCAGGATTAATTGCTTTAATGCCTTTTAATTCCACGCCTGTTTTTTCTTTAGCTAAATCTGTCCGTTCCATTTGATTTTTATTCCGTGCTTGCTTGATATATTTTTCAACTTCTGGCCAGTTAGTAATTTTCTCCTTTAATTCTTGGATTAACTGATGTTCAGGCGCCAGCACCATATAAGTTGCACCAAACAAAGTATCAGGACGAGTGGTAAAAACTTCAATGATTCGTTTTGAATTTGAAACTTGGAATTTAATAAGAGCTCCTTCTGATCTTCCGATCCAATTTTTTTGAGCATTTTTTAAAGCCTGTGACCAGTCTAATTTGTCAATCTCTTTTAAAAGTTCTTCGGCGTATGCTGTAATTTTAAAAAACCACTGTTCTAAATCTTTCTGTATTACCTGATGATTGCAACGTTCGCACTTGCCATCAATTACCTGTTCATTGGCTAAAACCGTTTTACAATCCTTGCACCAATTAACCGGCGCTTTCTTTTTATAAGCCAAATCTTTTTTATAAAGCTGTAAAAAAAGCCATTGCGTCCAACAATAATAATCAGGATCAGAGGTATTTATTTCCCTGGACCAATCATAAGAAAAACCCAGGGATTTTATTTGCTGACGAAAATATTCAATATTCTTTTTTGTTGACTTTTGCGGATGAACTTTTTGCTGGATGGCATAATTTTCCGCCGGCAGACCAAAAGCGTCCCAACCAATAGGATGCAAAACATTAAAACCGTTCATTCTCAAATACCTGGAATAAATATCAGTAGCGGTGTAACCTTCTGGATGACCAACATGCAAACCTTCGCCCGAAGGATAAGGAAACATATCCAAGACATACTTCTTGAAATTTTTAGAAAAATCAACGGCCTGATTAAGCGGCTGTTGTTCCCATTTTTGTTGCCATTTACCTTCAATTTTTTTATGATTATAATAAGTTGTCATAAAAAATATATATCTTTAAGATAAGTTTTATTTTAGACTAATTTACCTTACTTTACAAGTAAAAACTTTGACCAAAGATAGTAATTATGTTATTTTATTAAACATAAAATTTAACGAAAAATATATTTCTTCAGAATTTAAACAAAAACTCCTAGTCACCCTATTAAAAGTATTGAAAATTACAAGCAAATTTAAAAAACCTTTGCTTTTAATAGGGAAAATTTTACTTTGGCCGTGTTTCATCTTATATAAAATCACTTTTTATACTGTTTTTTTGCCGGCTTACAAATTAAACCGTCAGCTAAAAAAAATAATAGCTAGCTTTGCTTCCAAAAATCAAGATGCTTCCAAAAATCACAGCTATTATTTACCCTTAATAATAATTGTTTTAATCGGTTTATTAGGAGTAATCAATAATTTACAGGCCAAGCCAATACATCCCGAAAAATACGGACAAAAAAATATTCTTTATAAAATCACTAATGTGGGTGAATATTTTACTGATGAAGATTTAGAAAGTGAAATAGAAGAAGGGCCTTTGTCCGAAGAATTGTCTCCGGTTTCTTATCTTGCTGAAGAAGCTTTAACCGAAGAGTCGCCGGCTGCAACCGTGGAAGAAAAAATTGATTCATTGGTTGCTACCACCCAAGATGAATCAGCTCTTATTTCTCCGGAAATCACCGATCCCGAAGCTATTACTAAAAAAAGGGATAAAGTAATTAATTACACCGTTGAAAGTGGTGACACTATTTCTACTATTGCCAAAAATTTTAATATCAGTGTGGTAAGCATGCTCTGGGAAAATAATTTATCTTATTACTCCACTATTAAACCCGGACAAACTCTAAAAATTTTACCAATCAGTGGTATTAGTCATAAAATTAAATCAGGAGATACTTTACAAAAAATCGCCAAGACCTACCAGGCAGACGTAGAAAAAATTATTGAATTCAATAAACTAGCTTCTGCCACTGATATTCAAGCTGGTCAATCTATTATTATTCCTGAAGGAGTCAAACCAGTTGCCTATACCGCCACTGTCACAAAAGCTCCTTCTATTATAAATATTTTTACTCCATCAGTTCAAAGTGGTTCTAAATTACAATGGCCTACTAATTCTCGCCGCATTACTCAATACTTTCGTTGGCGACATGCTGGTTTAGATATCGGCAATAAAACAGGTCAACCAATTTATGCGGCAGAGTCTGGCCGAGTAGAACAAGCTGGCTGGAGCAGCGGAGGATACGGCTATTTTGTTATTATTAATCATGGAGGGGGTTTAAAAACTTTGTATGCTCATGCCTCCAGAATTTTAGTTAAAGTAGGAGAAGCAGTTAGCCGTGGTCAGGTTATTGCTGCTATTGGCTCTACTGGATATTCCACCGGACCGCATCTGCATTTTGAAGTTAGAATTAATGGGGTAAAGACTGATCCTTTACAATACATTCGCTAATTTTAACCGTCTTAGTTTTCCATCGCCTGCCCTCGTAGCTCAATTGGATAGCCCCGCACCAATCTCGTTATTTATTAATCTAAATTCTAATCTTATAATCTCTCTTGCTGTCCCTGTGGTGAAATGGATATCACAACGGGCTTCGGACCCGTAATTGGAGGTTCGAATCCTCCCAGGGACACCAAAAGAAATTATAAAATAAAAAATTATTGGTGCGGGGTCGGACCAGAAGGTTCTAGGTTCAAATCCTAGCGGGGGTACCAATCACAAATTTATTTTAATATGAAAACTGATCAACTTGCTCAATTGATTTGGGATTATCATCATTTAAATCATAAACTAGAAAAAGCTGATTGCATTTTGGCTCTAGGCAGTCATGATCTGCGAGTAGCTGAAAAAGGTGCACAATTATTTCTAGACAAATATGCACCCTTACTTATTTTTTCTGGTGGATTAGGAAATCTCACAGAAAATACTTGGCATGAGCCAGAAGCTGATAAATTCGCTCAGATCGCAATAAATATGGGTATTCCGAAAAATAAAATACTTATAGAAAATAAGTCTACTAATACAGGAGAAAATATAAAATTTACCAGAGAACTTTTAGCCAAACATCATATTAAAACAAAGAAAATAATTGTGGTTCAAAAACCGTATATGGAAAGGAGAACTTATGCAACCTTTAAAAAGGTCTGGCCAAATAAAAAAATTATAATAACTTCTCCTCAAATATCATTTGAAGAATATCCTACCAAAGAAATTTCTAAAAAAGACGTAATTAATATTATAGTGGGAGACTTGCAACGTCTTAAAATATATCCCTCAAGAGGTTTTCAAATATCTCAAGAAATACCGGATGATGTCTGGGATGCTTATAAACAACTTGTAAAAATAGGTTATACAAAACACTTAATAAAATAATAGACTACTAAAAAACACAGTTAAGAATTTGACTGTGTTTTAGATTAATAAAATTCATTCTGATCTCTTGGGTTTTTTTATAAGTCTAAAAACTGGCGGTATTAAAGTGACAAAAATAATCCCCAAGATGAATAAAGTAAAGTTATCTTTGACAAAAGGCAGATTACCGAAAAAATATCCGCCAAAAATAAAAATTCCCACCCACAAAAAACCGCCTAAAATATTATAAACAATAAACAGCCAATAATTCATTCTGGCCATACCTGCTACAAAAGGCACAAAAGTCCGAAGAAAAGGCACGAACCTGGCTAAAACAATAGTCTGACCGCCATATTTTTGATAGAAACGAAAAGCGCGCTCAAGATATTTCTTATTAAATAAACGAGAATCTTCTTTATTGAATATTTTTGGCCCAATAAAATGACCCAACCAATAATTTACTGTATCTCCCACAACTGCGGCTAAAAACAAAAGACCGAACAATAATCCCACTTTTAATAAACCCATGGCAGCTAAAGTTCCTACCACAAATAATAAAGAATCACCTGGTAAAAATGGTGTTAAGACTAAACCTGTCTCGCAAAAAATGATTAACCAAAGAATCAGATAAGTCAAAAAACCATAATCATTAACAATTAAAAGTAGATAATCATCTAAATGAATAATAAAATCTGTAAAGTGAGAAATTCCTAACATGATTTTATGATAATAAAAAGCGCCAGCTAATTAAGCGCCATATTGATCACCGTTTTTATATCTTGGGTAGAGTCTGCAAATAATATTCTACCACCTCTTTTTCAACTAATCCCTCTTTAAGTAATCGTCTTAAATCTTGCTGTAAGGTAAACATGCCTTCATCAGCGCTGGTTTGAATGGCAGTTTTTATTTGGGGGATCTTGTTTTCTCTAATAATGTTAACAATGGCCGGATTATTAATTAAAACTTCTCTAGTTGCTATTCTGCCACCACCCTTTTTAGGCAGTAACTGCTGGCTAATAACCCCGTTTAAAGATAAAGACAACTGTAATCTGATTTGATTTTGTTGAAAGGGAGGAAAAACATCAACAATGCGATCAATAGTCTGGCTGGAATTATAAGTATGCAAAGTGGCTAAGACCAAATGTCCGGTTTCAGCTAAAGTTAAAGTAGCGGCAATAGTTTCAAAATCACGCATCTCACCCACCATAATAACATCTGGATCCTGGCGAACCACGTGTTTTAAAGCGCTTTGAAAGCTTATCATATCAGTGCCTAACTGACGTTGCATAATAATGCTTTTTTCTGGTTTAAAAATATATTCAATAGGATCCTCTAAAGTAACAATGTTCACTGCTCGCTCATTGTTTATCTGATTAATCATGGCTGCCAGAGAAGTAGATTTGCCGCAACCAGTAGGACCAGTAACCAAAACTAATCCCTGACGAGCACAAATCATATCATAAACTACTCTTGGTAAACCCACTTCTTCCATCGTCGGTACATCAGAAGAAATAATTCTGGCTACCAACCCAACATTATCTTTCTCCCATAAAATGTTAACACGAAAACGTGAACCATCACTGGTTTCATAAGAAAAATCCAGATCACGACGTTTTATAAATTTCTCCTTTTGATTAGGGGTTAGTAAAGAAAAAATAAATTTTTCCAGCTCTAGTTGATTAAGAATTTCTATCTTAGGAATGGGTGATAACTGGCCATTGATTCTTAAAATAGGCGGCTTACCCACTATTAAATGGATATCCGAAGCCTGTTTTTCTACCGCTGTTTCAAAAAATTTATTGATATTCATATAATTATTATAGCAAAAAATTTTAAAATTGTCTGCAACAAAAAAACCTTGTACCATCAAGCTTGATTCGATACAAGGTTTTTTATAATCAAAGGATAATTTATTTCAAAAATGTTGATTTATAATTCTGTCTTAAATCAATAACTCCTTTAGCTAAAAACTGTCTAATTAATTCAAAACTGCCAAAGAAAACAGTTACAAAAAATAGATTTCCTGCTAAAGTGTTTTTAAAGAATGGCACCGCTAAAGTATAACATAACATCAAACCAGACCAATTATGGGCATACCAAGGAGAAAATAACCAGACTGCTAAATTAGTGACAATAAAAAAGCTTAAAGAAATTACCAAAGTAGCAGTTAACACATTCAAAACACTCTTACTTTTTCTGATTATTATGCCAACTACACCTGCCAGCATTATACAACTGTACACCGCCAGCATTAATTTCCAATCATAAAAACCTATCAAGATATCTGTTAACAACATTACCGCTATTGGCAGAATAATTGCCCATCTTTTAGATAGATAATAACCAGCAAATAAAGCTATAGCTGCCACTGGGCTAAAATTTGCTGGATGTGGTGCTAGTCTCATAACCAGACCAACAATAAATAAAATTAAAATTCCCAAAATTAAAGTTTTACTTTTCATATAGTTGATATTATAAAAAATTATTAATTAAAATTCACTTTCGCTAAATTGCCATTCTATTCTTTCTTTGCCTGTAAGTTTATATTGATCGGCACCGACAGCAGCAAATTCTCCATTAATATAATACTGCCAATATTTATTATTCTGACCATTAACTTTATCCCCTATTTGAGTGACTAGCATACCTAAATCGCCGTAATCCTGGGTTTTAAAAGCTAGATCATTTTCCTCGGCAACTTTGGTAAGTAAATCCAAAACTGTTTGATCTTGGGAAATAATTAAATTCTGAATCTCTCTGATATTATTCTCGTCAAACTTGATTGAAATAGTAATATCAGATAATTCCTGCTGTTCTTTATTCTCCACGGTTGAGTTTTGAACAACGGGATTTAACTGATAACTTTGACCAGCAAAAAACCCTACCACCAAAAAAATTAAAGCAATGATAACAAATTTAATATTTTTCATAATTTATTATTAAATTCTTAATATTCTATACCTTCTCTGGCTTTAAGGCCTTCATTAAAATAATGTTTAACTTCCTTCATTTCTGTGATTAAATCTGCTTTGGCTAAAACTTGAGGAGTTGCATTACGGCCGGTTAAAATCAATTCTATCTGGGAAGGTCTTTTTTCCAGAATTTTCAAAAACATTTCCAGTTCCACTAAACCTAAATGAATGGCTGGATTGATTTCGTCCAGAATCAATAAATCTACGGTGGCCTCATTGAATAATCTTTCAATAATGTTTAATCCCCTTAAAGCTTCAGCTTTGTCCTCTGCTTCTACGCCAAATCTAAAAACTTTTTTCAGGGGATCAAATCTTTGCTGACCAGTGACAAAATACTGAAAATTATTACCTATTAACTGGTCTAAAACTTTTCTTTCATTATAAAAATCTCCGCCTTTATCAAAATAAATAATAGCTATTTTTTTATTATTACCCAACGCTCTAATAGCCAAACCTAAAGCCGCTGTTGTTTTACCCTTACCATCGCCGGTATAAACATGAATTTTGCCAAAGGTGTTTTCTGACATATTATCCACATCAAATTTTTAAATAAATTTTTTCCACCACGGTTTTTTATGATGATCCAGTAAATTGACCGCTTGTCCGACTTTCTGCCAAAACGAACGTTTTTTTCTTTTGCTGATAATTATAAAGATGATTAACAAAATTACTAAAGCAGTAAAACTAATTATAAACCATAAATACATTTTGGACAAAAATGATCCCTCTTTAGGAAAGACTCTCATCTCTAAAGGAACTTTAATAGCAGCAATAGCATTAAACTCACGTTTATCTAAATTTTGAGCCAAAATGGAAATATTGGTTATATAAACGCCTGTGTAACGTGGCTTTATGGTAATTTCTACTCTCTGGCTTTCAGTTGGATCCAAACGCAGAGACTGCGGTTGAATAACAATCTGATCAGTAAGTTCATCGCTGTAAAGATTATAAATCAAAGGCGATGGTGAAATATTTTTAACTGTCAATGTTTGAGTTTTAGAACTCTTTACTTCTGACTGAAAAAACAATTTAGTGGGAGTAACGGCAATTCCTGCTGCTGAAACTGTTAAAATCCATCCTAAAGTAACAAATAAAATTAATAATATTCTTTTCATAATAATCATTTGAGAAAAATTGCTTTAATTTCTAGAAGCCCAAAAAATCAAACTGCCATTTTTTTGACCACTGCTGTTGAAATCTTCTGGAACTCTTAAATCAACCTCTACCTCCTTTGACTGATTAACACCATAATTATCGCTATAATCTTCCCACAAAGATTCATTTAAGTAAGTATTTCCTTCAAATAAAGAATCTCCGCTAACTATAGCTTCTAGATGAAAAGTAACTGTACCGTTATTAATAACCGTAAGATTATTGAGAGTATTTCCACCAGGCCTTAAAGTGCCAAAATCCAAATCAGTAGGATCAATAATAAAGGATAAATAATCTGTGGGAGTAGAATTATCAATATTCACAATCATGTTCACTGTTTGGGAAATGCCGCTACCGACCACTAAACTTAATCTGGGACTGCGGATAAAATTCTGTTTTTCAGCGTATATTTTATAAGCACCAACTTCAGCAAAAGAAACAGTAACTTGCCCACTGGGATTAGTAGTCAAAGTTTGACTGCCAGCGTACACTGTGGCTTCATTAGCAGCTAACCAATCGTTTTCATTAAAATATTCTACAGTGACTGTAACTTCTTCTCCTAGTTGAACCTGATCGTTGGATAAACTTATCTTTAATGGTTGATAGCCCCATTCACTGTAAGCCCATAATACTTCATCTCCTTCTTCCAAAATATAATCATTGGCACCAACCATAGGTGAAAGCCAATTAACCCGATACATCCAACCAAAAGTGCCGGTGGCAACTTCATTATTAATAGCTACCAAATATGAACCCCAGCTGGTTTGTTCAATTTCATAAGTATAACCACAAACAGTAGCACCGTTTTCCACAATCTCTAAGGCATTAGCCGCTTCTACTTCTGCGTCACAATAAGTATTATTTGCTCCTTCAATTCTTAAATGATGTAATTGAGAATCGGAGGAAGAAGGCTGATAATAGCTGACTGGATAAAATTTAGCAACTAAAGCTATGGCGGCATAAGCAGTCATTAAAGGATTGCCTTGAGTATCAGAAGCTATCCATTTAAACGAACCGTCAGCTAAACCTAAAGATTCTAAATGACCGAGAGGATTATTTTCTCCTTGTATCCAGGTTAAGGGATCGTCTCCTAGTTTATAAATGGCACTGATTACCCAGGCATCAGAACCAGAATCTGATTGACCGCCCTCAGTAAAAGCAAAGCCGCCGTCTGGATTTTGCTGCGCGTGTAAATAACTGACAGCTGACTGAATCTGACTATTATTCGACAAAAGACCGGCATCTAACAAAGCCATTATAGCAGCTGCCGTATCATTAGTATCACTTTCAGTTCCTGGTGCATAACTCCAGCCGCCGTCTGGATTTTGATTAGTTAAAATAAAATTTTTGCTGTCTTGAATAATGTTATCGCTGATTTCTACGCCAGCTGACCGTAAAGCCAGAATAGCCCAAAAATCATCGCTTAATAAAGACGGTGAACCGATCTGATTATTCTGATAATAATTACTAAGTCCTTGAATAAAGTCAGTGCCGTTATAATTGTAGGGATTCTGACTAGCTGCGGTTAAAGCTAGAACGGTTTTAGAAAAATCATTAGCAGAAGATCCACTAAAATTATCCAAATAACTCAAATCTAGATTACTGCTACCGCTGGCAGCTAAAGCCATAGTAATCCATTGATCCTGGGTTTGGGCTAATAAATAATCAATTGTTAGTTGACTGACTTCTGCTTTAACTAATAAGCTAGCAGGGAAACTGATTATGACCATTAAAATAGTCATAAATAAAATTTTAATTCTGGCTTTCATAATTTTTATTTAATACTTTTTAATATTGAATAAATCCATAAAATTACCCCTCTTTTTTAAGAGAGGGGTAATTATCTTTTATTTTTTCAAAGAGTCTTTTTAAAACCCCTTGAGAAAACAAAAGATGAAAATTACTACCCCTCTTTAACGCGAAAAGTAAGGTAAGTAAAATTATAATAATCCAGGATCAGTTCTCTGGCTAATCAACCTTGAGTTTAGACTTCGACTAAGCTCGGTCGAAGTCCCGAAGGGCTTATATTAAAACCCTTAGAAAATCAAGGTTAAATTACAGTAGCGCGACTGCTGAGGAATATTCTCGAACTTCGAGCTTGTCGAGAAGTCACCCCATTCCCTGATCGCCCCTTGTCAAGCTGAGCTTGACAAGGCTGAATTTATTTCAATTAACAATAAACATTGTATACCAAAACTCAACCGAATGCAAAAAATTAAGAACAACCACTGGTACTGCCACAATTCATACACCGGTAACAGGACCCGTTTCTAACCATCATAGAACCGCAAGTATCGCAAATCGGAGCATCAGATTGCATATCAAAAGTTTCTTTATCACCTCTTAAATCCATAGTCACCTGTTGATAAATTATGTTCTCTTCCTCTGTATCTTCATTAACATTCTTTTCATGTTTAATAGCTTCTTCATCAGCCACTTTTGTCAGTTTTTCTAAATCACTTTTGCCATTGCCATTAGTTAGCGACTCCACATTATTAAGCCCTACATACATCAAATCTTCCGGCGGCAAAAATTTTAAAGCCAACCATCTAAAAATATAATCCACGATTGATTTAGCTATTCTAATATTAGGATTATTAGTAAAACCAGAAGGTTCAAAACGGGAATGAATAAAACGATTAACTAAAACTTTTAAAGGCACGCCATATTGCAATCCCACAGAAACAGCTGTGGCAAAAGAATCCATCAAGCCAGAAATAACACTGCCTTCTTTAGACATAGTAATAAATATTTCCCCTGGTACTCCGTTTTCATACAAACCTACGGTCATATAACCTTCATGATTAGCAATGGAAAATTTATGAGTGATGGCTTGCCGTTCATCCGGTAATCTTTTTCTGGCAGGCTTTATTACCTCGCTTTTAACTTTTGCTTCACCATCAAGTGAAGTAGTAAGTGGTTGAGTACGTTTAGAACCATCACGATAAATAGCAATGGCTTTTATACCGAGTTTCCAAGCAGTCAAATAAACTTCTTCTATATCTTCGGTTGTAGCTTCATGGGGCATATTAACAGTTTTAGAAATTGCCCCAGAAAGAAACGGTTGCACTGCTCCCATTATTTTTATATGCCCCATATAATGAATACTACGTTTACCTTTTTTAGGTTTAAAGGCGCAATCAAAAACAGGTAGATGCTCCTCCTTTAACTTAGGCGCCCCCTCAATAGTTTCGTTTTCATCAATATATTCTAAAATACTATCAATTTCTTCCGGTAAATAACCTAAATTTTTCAAAGCTAAAGGCACAACACTATTAACAATCTTCATCATCCCACCCCCTACCAACCATTTATATTTAACCAAGGCAATATCCGGTTCAACACCGGTAGTATCACAATCCATTAAAAAACCAATAGTACCAGTAGGAGCAAGTAAAGAAACTTGAGCATTTCTAAAACCTGCCTGCTTGCCAAAAACCAAAGCTTTGTCCCAAACCTCTTTACCGGCCTGCAATAAACTAGCTGCTACTCCTCTGTTGTCAATTTTATTGGCAGCAACCTGATGCATACCAATAACTTTTAACATTGGCTCTTTATTTAGCTCAAAATATTTAAAAGGTCCTTTAAAAGCAGCGGTTTTTGCTGATTGTAAAT
The DNA here is from genome assembly GCA_018817315.1 of Patescibacteria group bacterium. Taxonomy (GTDB): domain Bacteria; phylum Patescibacteriota; class Patescibacteriia; order UBA1558; family UBA10009; genus JAHITV01. The sequence goes on along the minus strand of JAHITV010000018.1, from coordinate 14,835 downwards.
AAGCCTGTCCAGTCATTAAAGAAGTGATTGCTGCAGCATAATTGCGGCCTTCATCACCGTCATAACCCAAACCCAAACTCATTAATAGTGCTCCTAAATTAGCATAACCTAAACCCAATGGTCTAAAATCATAAGAAGTTTGAGTAATGGCTGGTGTGGGGTAACTGGCGTTATCCACGATTATTTCTTGAGCAATAATAATTATTTCTACTGCTTTTTTAAAAGATTCAATATTAAAGCCATTATCTTTGTTTCTGAATTTCATTAAGTTAAGTGAAGCTAAATTACAGGATGAATCATCCAAAAACATAAATTCACTGCAAGGATTAGAGGCATTAATGCGTCCGGAATTAATACAGGTATGCCATTCATTAATGATAGTATCAAACTGTAAGCCGGGATCACCGCAAATCCAAGCAGCTTCGGTTATTTGCTTCATTAAATCTCTGGCACGGTAAGTATCAGCTGCTTCTTTAGTTTTTACATATCTGGTTTTCCATTGACCGTCATTTTCCACGGCCTGCATAAACCCATCAGTAACGCGCACGCTATTATTGGCATTCTGAAAAAAAACAGAAGCATAAGCTTCACCATTTAATGTTCCGTCATAACCCATTTCTATTAAAGCCCAGGCCTTTTTTTCTTCTAAAGCTTTACAATTAATAAATTCTTTTATATCCGGATGATCAATGTTTAAAATAACCATTTTGGCCGCTCTTCTGGTTTTGCCGCCTGATTTGATTACTCCGGCAAAAGCATCAAAACCCTTCATAAAAGATACTGGTCCAGAAGCTTTACCAGAAGAATCAGACAGATATTCTTTAGAGGATCTTAAAACAGAAAGATTAGTGCCGGTACCAGAGCCATATTTAAATAACATGCCTTCTGTAGCTGTTAAATTAAGAATGGAACGCATGTCGTCCTGGACAGAATTAATAAAACAAGCACTGCATTGGGGGTGCTCGCTTAAACCAACATTATACCAAACCGGTGAATTAAAAGCGGCGTACTGGTTAATTAGTAAATAGGTTAATTCTTTCTCATAAATATCCGCGTCCTCCTCTGTTTTAAAGTAATTCTGCTCTTTGCCCCAAGAGGTAATGGTCTTAGCTACCCGATCCACCATCTGTTTAACGCTTGTTTCTCTTTCTTTAGTGCCTAGACGGCCGCGAAAATAATGGGAAACAGCAATGTTAGTGGCGGTCTGCGACCAAGAACTGGGGATTTGCACCTCCTTTTGGGAAAAAACTACCTCTCCTTTGTCATTGGTAATAGAAGCTTCTCTAAATTCCCAATTAACTTCCTCATAAGGATGCATGCCTTCTTTGGTGAAGTGTCTTTTTACCTCTAAACCTCCTGTTTTTTTACCAGTTGAAACAAAATTATCATGATTATCCTTAAATTCCTCTTCCTCGGCTGTTTTAACGGCATAATCTTCGGTAAATTTCTCATCAGCTGAAGTTGAATATAAAGCCATAAGTATAATTTATATAAAAAATTGCTTTTCAGCTTAATTATTCCTTAATTTGAGATAATTTGAGACTACTAGATGTAGTAGTCCCAAGGGTTATTATAACACTATATATTGATTTTTTCTTGTCCTTGTGGATAAACCAAAACGCAACCTTAATTATAACCGACTCTGACAAAAAAAACAAACATAGCTGTTTTTAAATAATTTCTACAGGACAATCAGCTGAATTTTTAAGTTTTTCTGCGTCCTCTTTTGAGCCTATAATACTGCCATAATGCATAGGAATGGCTAATTTTGGCTTAATAACCTCTAAAGCCGCCACTGCTTCTTGCCAAGTCATCACATAAGTCCCGCTGACTGGTACCATCGCAATATCAATATGAGAAAGCTTTGCCATTTCTGGAATATTATCAGTATCACCAGCATGATAAATCCTTACTCCCTGAATTTCTACAATATACCCAACTTTTTCATCTTCTTTAGGATGATAAACCATTCCAGTAGAACGGAATTTATCTAAATTATAAGCCGGCACTGTTTCCACTTTTATGCCATCCAAAGCCAAAGCCTGATTCGGATAAACATAAATTATCTCCTTTACTTTTAAAGTTTTAAGATGTTGCTGGCACTGAGCCGGAGCAATGACTATAGTCTCGGGAGCAATGATCTTTTTAAGGTCATTAACACTGCAATGGTCAAAATGCTCATGGGTAATTAAAATAAAATCTGCTTTTTCCACCTGCTCTGCTTTAAGATTGCTGGGATCAAGGTAAATAACCTTATTTTCCGCCTTTATTCTAAAGCCACTTTGCTCAAAATGGTCAATTTTTATACCAAGATAATCCATACTTTTACCCTACACCTGCCCTAAATTATTGACAAGTCAATCCCCCGATTACTGGTTACCCATCCGCCTTGGCTACGCCAAAGGCGTGCCGGGCGGGCTGATTACTGATTACTGGTTACTGGTTACTAATAATACTTCTCCACATAAAACCTTACTAACTCCTCTGCTTCTGGCAAACAATTAGGATCACCTAAGCCAACCTTGGTTTTTTGCTGAACTTCCTCTAAAGTTTTAGCTCCGTCTTTAACTGCTTGTTCAATATCTTTATCAGTAATGTTTAATTCTTTATCAATTACTCTGGAGCCGCTTGCCTTAATCCTTTCTTTTTGATTTGTTCTTTGAAAATAATCATTAATAGCCGCTTCCAAAGCTTTATCACCCAAAACACTGCAATGAATTTTTCTACTGGGCAATCCTGAAAGCCGTTTAATAATATCTGTAGGAGTGATCTTTAAAGCTTCAGCAATAGTTTTGCCACCTTTTTCTGTAACCATGACAGAAAGCATGGAAGTTGCAGCAATAGCCGAAGCACAACCAAAAGTCTGCCAGAAAAACTTGGTGATTTTTTCGGTTTTGGAATCAATCTTCAACCAGACCTTCATCATGTCGCCACAAGCTGGCGAGCCAACCATGCCCAAGCCGTTGTAATCTTTGGGTGCTTCAGTGACAAAATTTTGCGGCTTAAAAAAATGTTCTCTCACTTCATCTGAATATGCCCATTCATTTCCCATAATATCCTGACCATTTATTTGAGTAGCAGCCTTGGGTTTAGAAGGTTTTGTTTTTTTAGATATTTTAGACATAAATGATTAAATTCTAAATTCTAAATCCTAAACTCCGTTCGGCTTGAGCTCGCGGCCGAAAGCTAAACAAATTCTAATTTTCTAATATTCAAATGACCAAAACTCTTTTGAACATTCAGTAATTTGGTCATTTGGATTTGTTTAGGATTTAGTGCTTAGGATTTAGGATTTTTTAAATTGACTGGTGACATTGCTCTTAATTTTTCCACTATCGGCGGAAAAACTTCCAATAAATAATCAATGTCTTCTTCAGTATTAACATGACCTAAGGAAAAACGCATACTGCCATGAGCCATTTCATAAGGATGGCCTAAAGCCATAATCACGTGAGAAGGTTCTAAAGTACCAGAAGAACAGGCCGAACCAGTAGAAGCGCAAATTCCTGCTTCATCCAAATGTAACAGCATGGCTTCGCCTTCAATATCCAAAACAGTGACATTAACATTGTTAGGCAACCTTTGTGTCGGATGACCGTTTAAAACAGTTTTAGGAATTTTTAACAGCCCGGTAATTAACTTATCACGTAATTTAATTAATCTCTGATTTTCTTTTGCTTTTTCTTTTTGTACCAATTCCAAAGCAGTGGCTAAACCGATAATACCGGCTACATTTTCCGTGCCAGCCCGTCTGCCCTGTTCCTGCCCGCCACCATGAATAAATGGATAAATCATCGTGCCTTTTTTTACATAAAGAAGTCCTGTGCCTTTAGGACCGTAAATTTTACTGCCGTTAATCGTCATTAAATCCACGCCCAACTCATCAACTTTTAATTCATAAAAACCAGCTGCCTGGCAAGCATCAGTATGCAAATATGTCTTAGGATTTTTCTTTTTAATGATTTGACTGATTTCCCTGATCGGCTGGACAGTGCCGATTTCATTATTAGCAAAGACAACAGAAACTAAAATTGTTTCCTGCCGAATTGATTTTTCCAGTTCTTCAAGTTTTACTATGCCGTCTTTATCTACTGGTAAGTATGTCACTTCAAATCCTTGGGTTTCTAAAAACTCACAAGCATGCAAAACCGCATGATGTTCTATGACCGTAGCAATAAGATGATTACCACGCCCCCGATTAGCATAAGCTGTGCCAATAAGCGCATGATTATCGCTTTCTGTGCCTGAACCTTCAAAAATAATTTCTTCCGGCTGACAACCTAAAATTGCAGCAACTTTACTGCGAGCTGTCTCCAAAGCTTTTTTAGCTTCCCTGCCTTTACTGTATAAAGAAGAAGGGTTGCCATAATTATCACTGCCAAAAGACGCCATGGCTTTTATTACTTCTGGTCTTAAATAAGTAGTGGCTGCATGATCTAAATATACTATTTTTTTATTTTTAGACATTATCTTCATCATACTATTTAACTAAAAAATTTCAAGCCCAAGAAATAAAAAATCCCCAACAAAATTTATTTCTCTTATCGGGGAACAAATCAGGATATGATCCTGGTATGTTGCTTAGAAGCTTCATTTATCCCACCAGGAAACTTTTTTACAAGCAGGAAGGCAGAAATAAGCTTCCTTTTGGATACATTCTCTTAAAAATTTACATTCCTTTCCCATTTTACGGAAATAAAGAGTATCAAAGTTATCAGTAGATCTGAGAAGAACTCCCATAATCCGAAAATCTTTTTCTGTCCATTCTTTGTTATCAGACTCACTATACCCAATAACTATGTCATTACCACTGATTATCGTACATAGTATCCCTTCTAACCCACCATCTTTATTAACAATGTATCCGACACCTTTTTCAAGACACTCTTCAGAAACAACGCAAGGTAGATCATCCTGGGCAATGACAGAGCAAACAGCTAATAAAATAGCTAAGCAGAAAAATAATCCTACTTTCAACATGATTAACCTCCTGTTGAACTTGGGTGATTTGAAATTGTGAATTGTGAAAATTTACAAGTCTAAATTAATTTAACATATTTTAATGAATTTATCAAATCTTAATAATTACTTATCTCGCCCAACCGAGTCAAACCCAACTTACGCACACAAAAAAAACAACCCCTGGCAAGACGCTAGAGGTTTTTATTATAAATAATATTTCTTTAATTAAAAAACTTTATTGATATTCTTCCAAAGCTTTATTTAAATTAATATTTTTCAAAGATTTTTCCACTAAAGCTTCTTTTTTAAGCTGTGGCAGTTCATCAAAATAAGTTGCTTTGCGTTCTTGATAAAATAAACCAAGAGGAATTTTATGGCCAAGCTCCAAAGATTTTTGCCAGGCCAGCTTTTTATTAGTGGGCTGGTAATTGGTTTCTTCTAATTTATAAACCCGCTCACGAAACCAGGCAAAAGTATTTAAATGATTAAAGGTTATGCAGGGCTGGAAAACATCAATTAGAGCAAAGCCCCTATGTTTAATACCGTTAATGATTAAACTGGTTAAATGTTCTGTTTCGCCGGCAAAGCCCCTGGCCACAAAAGAAGCGCCATTAGAAAGAGCCAAAGCCAAAGGATTAATGGGTTCCTCAATATTGCCAAAAGGCGTGGATTTACTTTTAAAGCCTTTAACAGAAGTAGGTGAAGTTTGGCCGGTAGTTAAGCCATAAATCTGATTATCATGAGTTAAATATAAAACATCCACGTTTCTGCGGCAGGCATGGATAAAATGCGAAAGGCCAATGCCAAAACTGTCGCCATCACCGCCAATAGCAATAACTGCTTTTAATTTATGATTGGTCCAACGAATAGCTTCGGCGCAAGGAAGCGGCCTGCCATGTAAAGCGTGTAAAATATAACCTTTAATAAAGTTAGCGCCGTTTGAATTACAGCCAATGCCAAAAGTAAAAGCCACTTCCCAAGGTTTAATCTTCATTTTAACTAAAGCTTGCCTTAAAGCCACCCAAATAGCATGGTTGCCGCAACCCGGGCACCAACTTGGCTTAACAGGAGTTTCGTAACTTTTGATATTTAAATTTTCTGGCATAATTTTATTATTTAGTAATCGGTAATCAGTAATCGGTAATCAGGAATTGAGGATGAGTATTAATAAAATTCCTTGTTACTGATTACTGGTTACTAGTTACTGATTACCGATACCCAAACTTCATAATCTCTTAACCGCTTCTATTATTTCTTCTGGATAAAAAGGACGACCATCATACTTTAATAAAGTTTTGCTGATATTTAAACCTGTTTGCTGGCGAATTAATTGTTTAAGTTGGGCAGTGTGATTGCCTTCAATAATCATTGACTTTTGCGGGTTGATGATGTTCTTGGTGAAAAATTTCACTGGAAAAGGGCAAAGATATTGCAGATGCACCACTTTAAAATTATTATTTTGTTTTAATGCTTCTAAAACCGGCATCTTAGTTGAACCCCAGCAAATAACTGTACGGCTAGCTTTTTTATTGCCGTAAATTTTAGGATCAGGCAATTCCTTAATTAAGTTCTGGATTTTTTTCGCGCGTTTAGCCATCATTCTATTTCTGGTCTTTATATCTTCAGTGCTAAACCCATATTCATCATGATCATCAGAATTGGCCTGATGCTCTCCGCCTTTTGCGCCCGGCAAACTCCTGGGAGAAATCCCCGAAGAAGTGAATTTATAACGTTTAAAATCTTTGATCTTATTAAGCTGGCTTTGAATTAAAATCTGACCGCGGTCAATTTTAATTCCTTTAGTGCTGAAAATTTTTGTTGACTGCGGGCTTTCTATCAGATATTTATCAGTTAAAATAATTACTGGCAGCTGATATTTTTCCGCCAAATTAAAAGCGCTGACTGCGGCAGTAAAAGCTTCTTGAACATCGCCCGGCGCTACCACTATTCTTAAAAATTCGCCATGCGAAGCATTAATGGCAAACAGCAAATCACCTTGACCTGTCCAGGTCGGCAAACCAGTAGCCGGGCCTGTACGCTGGCCCTCCATTAATACCAAAGGAATTTCTGCTATGCCGCTAAAGCCAAAACTTTCATTCATTAAGGCAAAACCGCCGCCAGAAGTCGCACACATAGAACGTACCCCTGTAAAAGATGCACCAATAGCCATATTAATAACAGCAATTTCATCTTCGGCCTGTTTAACTACTAAATCATAAGCGCGTTCGTTTTTAGCCATAAAGTGTAATAAAGCAGTGGCTGGAGTCATAGGATAAGCAACATAAAATTTACAACCAGCAGCTAATGCTCCTAAACCAATAGCTTCATTACCAGTGACAATTATTTTGCTAGCTGATTTTATCTTGGAGAGTTTAGCTAAAACTTTAATTTTTGAATTTGGCTTAACTGCATCATAACCTTTTTTAGCTGCTTCAATGTTCTGTTTAATAATTTCTGCTGACTTACTTTTAAAAACATCTTTGATTACCGAAACTAGTATTTTAAAATCTGCTTTGTATAAAGCTAAGCTCGCGCCCAAAGCCACAGTATCTTTCATTAAATCCGAATCGCAGATTTCTTTAGAGATTTTAGCAATGGGTATAGCTAAACTTTGAACTTTTAAATTTTTCTTTAAATTAACTTTGACTTTTTCTGGATCAAAAATAATCACACCACCTGCACTTAATTCGAGCAAATGCTTAGTTACAGTGTTTTGATCTAAGGCAACTAAAACTTCTATCTTCTTTTTTTGACTATTGACTTTATCCTTTGCTGCATGAACCTGATAAGTATTATGACCACCTCTAATTAAGGAAGGATATTCTGTATAACAAAAAACTTCCCAACCGTGTCTTAAACAGGTTTTAGCAAACATTAAACCGGTTACCATTATACCATAACCGGCCTGGCCACCTATTTTCCAGTTTATATTTTCTTTCATATTAATAACACGCTAAAACATTAATTCTCAGGCCAAAGCTTTTTACCTTCAGCATCATAAAGGGTAATTACACTTACCGGGCAACTTTTAGCCGCTTCCAAAATTTTATCATCACTATCACCATTTTTATCTAAAACTTCGGATTTATTATCCTCATTTAGTTTAAAGGTGTTTGGCGCAATAGAAGCACAACTGCCGCAGGAAATACAATTATCTGTATCAATCTTTATTTTCATAAATTTTAATTATTTTTTAGTTTCAATAAAAATAGCTCAAAACGGCCTGTCTTTTAACCTTTGATTAAAATCTTAAATTTTATTGATTTTGGGTCTCTTCTTTTTGTTTGGTTACGTAACTACACCAAGGACAACTTTTCTTAGAAAACATAGTAAGACCGGCTAAAATCACAGCTACTGGAAAAATGATTAACCAGGCGTCAGTAGAAATTACGCCCAAGTTCTTAAGTAGCCAAATTATGCCTACTACAACCACTAAAATGGGGAAAAACATAATTTTTTCGATTAATAATTATTAACTATATTTTAACAAATTTTTTTAATTATTTAAAGTTAATAAAAAAGTCAGGTGCTCATGACCTGACTATCTTTTATTATAATCCCTAGCTTTTTAGACAGTTTGCTGACTGAATATATGCTCAATCCCCTCCCTAATGTAGGCCAGAGCATCAAAGAAGCTGTCCAGCTTTCCTGTGCTAAGAATCTGTTCAGCAGTCCGCTGATCAGTTTCTGAAAGCGAACAACTGCCAAAAAGTTCACGAATATGGGTCTTAGTCTGCACTGCCTCAAATGATGTTCTTTGCACGTACAAGTAAGCTGTTTCATAATCCACGCCAGCTTTCATTAAGGCGTTACGAACTTGAGGTCCTGCCCAAACACCGAAAGTGGCTTCGTTAAGGTTACTAGCCATCTGTTCAGGAAAAACAACTAATCGCTCAAGGACATCGCTCATCTTGCAAACCATATAAAAAGCACACATCGTGGTGTCTGACAAGATAACACGTTCTGGAGCTGATTGTGCAATGTCACGCCAACCTGGTGTATTAATATTTTCTATCGCCACCATTAGATTACCTCTCAAAAGACGAGCTAATCCCTGCAAACGTTCCATCAAAATTGGATTCTTTTTACCAGGCATGGCTGATGAACCTTTTTGCTCTGACATACGTGGTTCTTCCAACTCGTGAACACGACTGGTCATCCTTTCCCAAAAAGTGCGACACATCTGCTCAATGGTGCCACCCAATACAGCCAAAGTAGAAATAACTATGGCATGACGATCACGCTGTAGAATTTGTGTTTCTGCTCTAGCCGGTTTGAGTCCAAGATAAGAAAGCGCAGCCATTTCAATCCGCGGATCAGTATCAGCGTAATTACCAACAGCACCAGAAATCTTCGCCCCAATTAACTCCTCATCAAGTACGTGTTGGAGTCTGCGAATACTCCGAGATATTGCTTCTTTATACACCAGCAAAAGATGGCCGAAAGTGGAAGGTTCTGCATCTTGGCCATGAGTATCGGCAATCATTAAAGTCCACTTATATTCCCTGGCTTTAACAAATAACACAGCTTCCAATTTTTTTACTTCAGCAAAAACCAAAGAAACTGCTTCCCTTAGTAACAAAAGTTCTGCTGGGTCACGTACATCAAAGGAGGTAAGTCCGCGATGAAACTCCTCTTTATACTCGCCTACGCCTGCTTCCATTAATGACTGTTGAACGGCTTGAATAAAAGCAATGACATCATGATCAACCCTGGCTTCAATCTGGTCAATCAACTCAATATTGATCTTCGCATTATCTCGAATAGCCAAGTAGACTCTTTCGGATATTTGTCCTAATTCATACCGAGCACGCAACACTGCTAGTTCCACTTTAAGCCAGAACTCATATTTGCGCTCCCTGGTCCAAATTCCTTTTATCGCAGGTAAAATATACCTAGGATCCATGATCCCCTCCTAAATATTCTTTTGTTAATAGTTCTCAACACTTGGAGTTTAACAATAAAATAAATAAAGTCAATAAAAAATAATGACCTTGTGGGGCCAAAGTGCTTTTGTTACAACTTCTTAACTATTCCTTTGTTAGCATCAACCTCTACTTTATCACCATCTTTTAACATTTGAGTGGCAATTTTTGTGCCAATAATACACGGTATCTTTAACTCGCGAGAAATAATAGCGGCATGGCAAGTAATACCGCCAAGATCAGTAATAATAGCACTGGCCTGCTTCATCACTGGCACAATATCAGGATTAGTCATGTGCGAAACTAAAACATCGCTACGATGCATTTTCATCATTTCCTGCACCGTGTTGATGATTTTAACTTTACCGATTACTTTTCCAGGATAAGCTGGGTTACCTTTTAATTCATTTTGTTTTGTTATCCTGCCTCCTTCTTTGATAAAATGTAATTTTTTTCTGATTTTTTTTGCGTCTTTACCATGAAAAAAAATAGTTTTTCCTTTATTGGCAAAATGAATACTGTATTTCATCCGTTCATTTGCCCTTATGGCATAATCTTTGCCTTTAAGTAATATCTCCTTATATTCAGGAAAAGTTAAAAACTTTAACTGTTCTAAAGTTAAATTACTGCGCCGGCCAACTTCTTTAAACAACTTTTCCGCAGCATAATAAGAATAAAACTGGGCATCTTTACTAAAATTTTTGCCATAAATTGAATCCCGGGCGATTTTAAATAAGTGACGATGAGTTTGATGAATTTTTAGTTCTTTTAAAAATTTTTGCTGCTTTTTTAACAATTTAATTTTTTCCTTCTGCATCTGAATTAATAATTTTTTTGCTACGCCTTTTTTTATAGCTTTAAGTCGCTCCTGAAAATAATCTTTTTTAAGAATCTTTCCTTGTAATCCATATTCCAGCCACTCATACTTTTTGAAATGACGAGCAAAAGCTTTTTTTTGTTGTTCTCTTTCTTTAATCATTGCTACTTTTACTAAATCTTCCCGTTCTTTTTGTAAAAAACTTTTTTTTGAGGATGTTGTTAATATCTGGAATGCTTCTTGAGAAGAAATTTTTAACCGTAGATCCTGGCAGCGCTCTCGTAGATATTCATATAAATAATTGGAAAAAAGATTGTCTTTAACTTCCACCAAAAACATCGGGCCGCGACGGTCATGATTTTCCATCTGTATCGCCGCAAATTTGGTAAGCCACTTGACTACTTGATGATTAGTTAGTTGGCGGACATTTAATTTTTTAATCTTATTAGCCAGACTAATGGTTGCTTTGGCATAATAAATATTTTCCTGATGAAGTTTATCCCAAACATCAGGCGTAGTAAAAATACTTTCTAAAAAAGTTTTGGAAATATGTTGGTAGACATCTTGAGGAAGAAAAAGATTGCATGCTTTATTAATATATTCTGCCGAAAGCCATGAACAATTAACAAAACCAAATTCCGGATTTTTAATGGTAAATCCTTCCCAAGTACCAACCACATAAAGATAATTAGCATAATCTTCTTTTTCCAGAATAACCCATTTTTTATGATAAGGTATTTGCATATTTATAACTTTATTTTACCATATTATTAATAAAAAGGACTGTTCAGACACTTAAGGATTTTATTCAAGTTGAGCTTGTTATAAGTTGAGTCTGTCGAAACTTCAAAACTTGACGACCTCTTTAAAAAATAATAGAATAAAAGTTGTCCTATTAAATAAAGGATAATGTGCCCGTAAAAATCTGGCGGGATCAAAATTCTGGATTGAGATGAATTTTACTGTAAAGAAAGGGAACCCCAAAATGACCGAGCGATTTTGCGAACGCGCAAGCGTAGCAACCAAGATGAATTGTACCACCAAGAAGACGACCGAAAGAATGGTCACCAAGAAGAAGAATACCCGCGAGCAACACGTCTGGACAGTTGCGATAGGGTAAGAAGCGAAGGCTTTTAAGGGGGTAGTCACACCTAATGGTCCTCCTATCGCTTCTGGGGCTAAAAATCCCTTCAACAAATGGCTGAAAAATGCCTAAAAGTGACTTTCACAAAAATAAGAGGGTATAAGAATAACCCTTACACGGCTAGCAGCTATATATAAGGAGTTCCAACGTTGCTAGCCATTTTTTTTATTTATGAAACAAATTTTTGATGGGTCTTGACAAAAATGTATAACTTGATAAGTTATAATTATCATGATCTTTATTAAGTGTTAACCTCAACCCGTCAAACAAGAAAAGGAGGTGTAAGGTGAACACAATTAGCCCAGTAACTCAACAACGAAGCACAAGGGTTCCTATAGGATTCATAATACTTCGCGGAAGAGGAAGGAACGCTTTTACAGAGGATGTCATTGCCAAAGCCCGTGGACGACCACAGGCCACAATGATCAAGGGAAAATGTTCTCGCTGTAACCAACCAGCACGCTTTACCGGTAATTTTTGCTCAAATCCAAAATGTGGATGTACTTTTTTAAGCTCTGCTCAAATCAAAAGCGGTGATGTTTTCCATCCCGTCTTCTAAAAGGAAATCTTTATGAAATATGTTTATTCTCTTCTAAGGAGTGAACCCTTTAAGCCTCCAAAAGTAAAGCCATTGTTTTTCCCAAAGAACAATGGCTTTCTCATAATTGAATTTTTTTAGAAAAAGAAGTAAACTGTAAACATTATTTAATATATTAAAAAACTAAAAAAATAAGGAATAAAAATATGACCAGAAAAAAAATTATTATTATGGGAGCCGCTGGCAGAGATTTTCATAACTTTAATGTAGTTTACCGCGACAATGAAGAATACGAAGTCGCGGCTTTTACTGCCACTCAAATCCCCGGCATTGAAGGGCGAAAATACCCAGCAGAGCTTGCCGGTAAACTTTATCCTCAAGGAATTAAAATTTATGATGAAGTTGATTTACCCAAACTTATTAAAGAATATCAGGTGGATGAAGTTATTTTTTCTTACAGTGACGTTCCTTATAAATATGTCATGAATAAAAGCGCTTTGATTAATGCCTTGGGAGCAAACTTTACCCTTCTTAGTTATGATAAAACTGCCATCAAATCAACAAAACCTGTTATTTCTATTTGTGCTACCAGAACCGGCTGCGGCAAATCCCAAACAACGCGTTATGTTTACGACATTTTTAAAAAACTCAATAAAAAAGTGGTGGCCATACGTCATCCTATGCCTTACGGTGATTTAGCAGCCCAAAAAGTTCAAAGGTTTGCCCAGCTTGATGATTTAGCCAAACATGAATGCACCATTGAAGAAATGGAAGAATATGAACCGCATATTGCAGCTGGTAATGTCATTTATGCAGGTGTGGATTATGAAGCCATTGTCAGAACTGCTGAAGAAACTGATAATCCTGATATAATTTTATGGGATGGCGGCAATAATGATATGCCTTTTTATAAATCTGACCTGCAGATTGTTATTGTTGACCCGCACCGGCCTGGCGATGAAGAAAATTATTATCCCGGCGAAGTCAATCTTAGAATGGCTGATATTGTCATAATTAATAAAATGGATTCTGCCAAAGCAGAAGATATTAAGATAGTCAAACAAAACATAAAAAAACTTACTCCCACTGCCCAGGTTGTCGAAGCTGATTCCGAACTTTTAGTTGATAGCGACCTAAAAGGTAAAAAAGTTTTAGTGGTTGAAGATGGCCCTTCTTTAACGCACGGCGGTATGAAATATGGCGCTGCTGCTGTAGCCGCGCAAAGAGCCGGCGCAGAAATGATTGACCCCAAACCAGCGGCCGTGGGTAAAATCAAAGAAACTTACCAGAAATATCCTGAAATTGGCCAAGGCATTTTGCCAGCCATGGGTTACTCTGATGAACAGAAAAAAGATTTGGAAACCACCATTAATAATATCAAAGAAGCGGAAATTGTGCTTAGCGGTACACCCATTGATCTTGCCAGAATTGTAAAAAGTGATAAACCCATTATCAGAGTTGGTTATGAACTTAAAGCCAGGCCTGGCTTTGAAAATATTATTGAAGATGCCATGAAGAAAAAGCTTTCTCTTTAATAATAAGCTCATTCATATAAATAAGGCCCGTAGCTCAATTAGGTAGAGCACCGGTCTCCAAAACCGGGGGTTGGGGGTTCGATTCCCCCCGGGCCCTCAAAAGCGACCACTCTTTTCTAGGGTCGCTTTTTTATTTTTTCTTGATACCTCGGCCCTTCGCTACACTTAGGATTGACAAAATATAACAGATACGTTAAGGTGCTTTTGTAATTTTGTTCTCATTATCTGTAATCAAACATTTCACTTTTCACATTTTATTTTAAGGAGGAATCATGGCAAAATTGCCATTTTCACTAATACTGGAAACCAACGGAGAGTTCCATACTTCGGGTATCCTTCCGGGTCCAGTTACAGAAAAATGTACGGATGATTTTGAAACACAGATCAGAAATCTATTCGCTAATATGGATGAAGTACTGAATAGCAAAGCTCTGACCGCAAGAAACGTCCGTGCTGTTGAAATCTGGATCACTGGCTCTCCCAAAATTTCACCCAAAGAATTCGAACGAAGATATACCGTCTTCAACGAAGCGTATGTTAAATGGTTGGGAGACATGGAAGAACCACCAACGCGGGCATTGACAGGACCTGCTAAATTGAAAAGTGGTTATGCCATTGAAATGCAAGTCCACAGAGCCGTCCGCTAAACAATCCAAAATCTCCTCTTTCTACTTTCGCTAATCAACCCCCCCCTCTCTAGCGTTTTTAGGGAGGGATTTTTTTATTTAAAAAATACTCTTAAAGATATTTAGTTTATATTTAACCTGTATCAAAATTTGACACCGCGTCGCGGCAAGCCCCAATGCTTGGCATTGGGGAAGGATAGCGACCCGTAATCTTTCGCAAAAGCTCTCGTATGATATTATCTAGGCATGACAGCCATTATTCACTCCAGCCATGCCAGATACGATCTC
>JAHITV010000052.1 GCA_018817315.1 Patescibacteria group bacterium | reverse complement strand
AGGCAGCCGTATCTATTGATAGAGTTATAGAAATTTAAATTCGTGGTATAGGAATTATTTGAATAGCCGTATGGAGTTTGAGAGTTAATCAAGCTTACAACAGATGAAGTTGATAGATCGACTATTTGTACGTCGAAGCTTTGGTAGTTTGAGAGCATTGCTGTTGTCGAGACTGTGACGGCGAGGGGCACAACTGCCTGTTGATTGGCAGAAAGCGCATAGCCGTTTTGAGTATTGGTTGGATAACCGTAACTGCCGTAATTCGGATTGCCAAAAGTTGGGTTTGTCTGGTAGGGGCTGTTTTGGGCATAGGGAAATCCTTGCGTAGAGGAGTTTGCCATAGCGTATTGCATCAGGGTGTAGCGTGTTATAAATTCAGTTTTGGGATCTGGTGTCGTGCTCAAAGGCACTAACTTTAGAGTGAACTCAAGATTTTTATCTATAACTTCAAATGAACCTTCGTAGGTTTTATATCCAGCTCGACTGGCAATAATTTTGTATTTACCAGGAGTAGCTTCAAAAAGTTCCTCACCGTCTTGGAACTTTGGGGGAAATGTCAACGTCCTGTCAGTTTTCTCTCCATCTTCGTCTATGACAACCTTGACGCTCCACAGTCTTCGTTCTGTTTTGCTGTTAATGGCGGCGAACTTTAATTTGTAGACGGGTTTATCTGCATCTTCGTCGCCTGATGGT
This sequence comes from Patescibacteria group bacterium, assembly GCA_018817315.1. Lineage (GTDB taxonomy): Bacteria > Patescibacteriota > Patescibacteriia > UBA1558 > UBA10009 > JAHITV01. Next base: position 1,713 of record JAHITV010000052.1, on the reverse strand, counting down.
GCAGGTTGAACGGGTGCAACGACTTTGTCTTGAACCGGTGCAATCGCTCCATCGTTAGCACCATCAGCAGGAGGAGGTTCTCCACTCGCAGCATTGGGATCTTGGCCCGGTGCTGCTTCACTTCCATCGTTAGCTTCACCAGCGGGAGGTTCTCCACTCGCAGAATTTTGAGCAAAAACCGGTGCCGGCAGGGTGATGAGAAGAAGTAATATAATAAATTTTTTCATGGTTTTTATCTATATTTCATATTAAAAGAAATCTTTCATTTGACTTAACATTTGAAATTGTGCACTGTAAGCCCAGCATCCTTGAGGGCAAAGGTTTGGGTTCGAAAGACAGATATTGCACTGCGGGGGAATACCGAGCTGATTAAAAGCGGCGCACTTCTGACCTACATCGTTTAAGTTAATAGTAACATCTGTATCACTTCCCATTAAACCAACGGCTCCACTAACTCCAAGTAACATCCCCAGGTTTTTGATCATGGAGTTGTCCTTACCCAATAATGCTGTGGCGAATCCTCCAGCTGTCATTAATATCTTTTCGGTGTCAGTAAGATTTTTAGTACCCACGGTCAAGCTGATTCCCTGACAAAGATTAATAAACCCTTGCATACTTCTCCCCGGCATCCCTAGGCCTACTGAAATTCCGGGGGTCATACCGCCCTCTGCTGTAAATACAATCGGACGTTCGGAATTATAACCGAGATTGGTTTTGTTCTTATCGATTTTTTGCCAACCATAATATGGAGCTTCGGGCATATATTGATATTGAGATTTTTTTCCAACAGAGAAGAATCGGGGCTTGGCATTTTTCGGCTTTTGGTAAATAACCTCCGCGTTAATTCCAGGTGGTTCGGCCTGTGACGGCTGGGCCAAAAGAAGAACTTTAACTTCCGTTTTTGAATCTTTAGTTACATTGAAGCAAATCTTGTTATCTCCGGTGGGGTTTTTAGTATTTGGCATTATAAATGAGTTCTTTTTGGCAGACAGGATGTAAGTCCCGGCCGGTAAGCCAAGCACCTGAGTTTTGCTTCCTGTTAATCCGTTATCAGGGGTAATAATCGTGTGTCTTTCAGAACCTCCAAAAAGAAAGTTAAAAACATTATTCTGCCAGAACGAACACGATTCGTTGTTAGCGAACCCTTCTTCTGCTACTAATCCAGCCAGCTTTGTATCGGCACTCTTTAGGGGCTTTCCTGTTAATGTTAGCGTTACGCCACCAACGGGTACTATCGGGACATCACTTTCAGGGGGGGTAATCTCACCATTGTATGAGTTTCGCCACGCCGAAAATGTGACAGTTCCGATTCCACCCGGCGCGCCTGAATTTCCGAGAGCAGCAACAGGGACTACGGGGACGTTGTCGGCAGTTCCTTGTCCCGCCACACCGGCGATTGTGGCGTCGCCACCTGTTTTAATGCATACATTTTGAACACATGTGAATCCCGCGCCCAGTTCTTTGATACATTTTGCCTCATCATCGCAGGGTACAGCCGGATCTGACGCGGGATTTCCGGCGGCTTGGTAGGTGCATTGGTTTATATTCACCTCAGTATACATTCCAACGTCCACAGCTCCTGTGTCGCTAGGATTAAGACATACGGGGTTACCGCCTGGATCGGCCGCACTAGTGTAACATTTCTCACCCGTCGGACATCCTGTCTTTGGGACAACTGGCGCTTCTGACCCGGGGCTTCCTGGTGACCCACTT
>JAHITV010000053.1 GCA_018817315.1 Patescibacteria group bacterium | reverse complement strand
CATTGCAATTTTTACTCAAAAAGATCCCCGTACTTCAGATCCTAATGAAAACGATTTGTATAAGATAGGCACGATCTCCACTATAACCCAAATGATGTCCACCGATGGGGAGGTCCATGCCTTGATTCGAGGACAGGCAAGAATTAGATTAGAGGAAATTGAAGCACGTGATCCATATCTTTTGGGGAATGTAGTTGAATTAAAAGAAAAAGACGCAACTAGCGATGAGGCCAAAGCAAGCTCCAAACAACTTCTCGAGCTTTTCAAAAAAAGTATAAACCTTGGAAAGCAAGCAGAAATAATGACTGTTATGAAGCTTCTTTCTGGACAGATTGAGCCTTCGGAATTGGTTGATCAAATTGGATGGCTTCTTGAGATAAAAACAGCTGAAAAACAAAAATTGCTTGAAGAACTTTCAGTTAAAAAGAGAATGAAGAAAGTGATGGATCTTATGGCAAGAGAAGTAAATGTGTTGGACCTGGAAAGAACCATTTCCTCAAAGACCCAAAAAAGATTTGAGGATCAGATGAGAAAAGCAATGCTTAGGGAAAAGAAAAAAACCATTGAAGAAGAGCTGGGTGGAATTCAAGAGGGAGAGCTTCCTTTAGAAGAATTTGAGGAAATGAGAAAAAAGATCAAAAAGGCTGGAATGCCCAAACAGGTAAGGAAAAAAGCTGAAAAAGAACTAAAAAGACTTACTCAGCTTTCTCCCAACAATCCCGAAGGCGGGTACATCAGAAATTATCTCGATTGGCTTGTTGATATGCCTTGGAGTGAGGTAAGCCCGAATGATGTTTCAATCAAAAGGGCTGCAAAGGTTTTGGAAGATGATCACTACGGACTCAAAAAAACCAAAGAAAGAATCATTGAATATTTGGCTGTAATGAAGGTCAAGAAAATCGCCGAGGAGAAGAATAAAAAACCAAAGAAGGTAAATGAAAGCCAACCGACAATTCTTTGCTTGATAGGCCCTCCCGGTGTAGGAAAAACCTCTATTGGAAAATCGGTTGCAAGAGCGTTGGGTAGAAAATTCGTAAGAGTTTCGCTTGGTGGAATTAGGGATGAAGCTGAAATTAGAGGACACAGAAGAACTTATGTTGGTGCGCTCCCGGGAAGAATAATTCAAGGGGTAAAAGATGCGGGAACAAAAAATCCTGTGTTTATGCTTGATGAAATCGATAAAATAGGTGTGGACTTTAGGGGAGACCCATCATCAGCGCTTTTGGAAGCCTTGGATCCGGAACAGAACAGGGAGTTTTCAGATCATTATTTGGAAGTTCCGTTTGATTTATCGGAAGTTATGTTTATTGCAACGGGTAACATTCTAGACACAATCCCCCCTGCTTTGAAAGACAGGATGGAAGTAATAAGCTTTCCGGGGTACACCGAAGAAGAAAAATATAATATTGTGAAAGGATTTCTTTGGCCAAAACAGTTAAGACTTCACGGACTTGAAGACAGAAAGATTGCACTTTCCAAAGAAGCAATTTATGAAATTATTAATCGCTATACAAGAGAAGCTGGAGTAAGAAATGTGGAAAGAAACTTGGCAGGAATTTGCAGGAAGATTGCCCGCTTAGTTGCAGAAAATAAAAAAATACCAAGAAGTATAGGAAATGTGCATGTAAGAAAATTCCTTGGTCCGCAAAAATTTACTTCCCTTATTGCTGAAAAAACCGATGAGGTGGGAATGTCTACTGGCCTGGCTGTAACTCAAACAGGTGGAGAGATATTGTTTATTGAAGTATCTTTAATGCCCGGGAAGGGAAAGTTTATTTTAACGGGGCAACTTGGTGATGTTATGAAAGAGTCTGCAAAAGCTGCATTTACATGGTCTAGGGCTCATTGGGATGAACTTGGATTAAAAGAGAATTTTGGAAGCAAAGTTGATGTGCATATTCACGTCCCCGAAGGAGCAGTTCCCAAGGATGGCCCATCAGCTGGTGTAGCTATAGCAACAGCCTTGGTTTCGGCTCTAACAGGTGTTCCTGTCAAAAGGGAAGTAGGAATGACTGGTGAGGTAACTTTAAGGGGTAGAGTGCTTGAGATAGGTGGGGTAAAAGAGAAAATAATTGCCGGTCACCGTGCGGGGTTGAAGACGATTGTCCTTCCAAAGGACAACAAAAAAGATATGGAAGATATCCCTGAGCATGTGAGAAAAGATATTAAATTTGTTTACACAAACAGGCTTGAAGAAGTATTGAAAGTCGCAATGAAAAAATGGCCTGTTGTTAAAAAGACAAAAACACAAATCCCCAAAACACCTTCTTATATAGCTGCCAATTAATTGTTTTTGAGGCTGAATTAGGATAGAATATGCATATTGGCCCCATCGTCTAATGGCTTAGGACACTAGGTTCTCATCCTAGAAATCCGGGTTCGAATCCCGGTGGGGTCACTTTCGCTTAATTTTGTTATAATTTCAAATCATGGTTAAATACAAATTCTTGTCCCCTTCTGAATGCTCGGATTTTGAAGTAAAATCGATTAATTACCTTCTCCGTTTACTTACAACCAAACCTGTAAGTGTAAAAAAAGCTGATTTGAAAAAGATTGCTGAAAGTTCGAAGTTGCTGCTTGCGAAAACTGATAAAGAAAACCAGATTG
>JAHITV010000017.1 GCA_018817315.1 Patescibacteria group bacterium | reverse complement strand
GTGAGGAATGACATGAATGGCCTGACAGTTTCCGTGGCTCTGAAAACAGATTTCTTTGGCCACTGCCGAAGCCCTATCTCCCGGGTCAATGATTTCCTGCTTATACAAATCGTTCATATCTGATACCTCCTTTTCTAATAGTTTCTGAAACTTGGTTTATATCCAGTCTATACAATATTCAATTTTAAAAGGGCTTTTAGCCCTCCTTATAGTATAGTGTCTGATATAGTTATAAAAGTCAACGGAATTCAAAACCACGAAACCCAGCTATCGTGGACAGCAATTCGAGAGACCGGAGTGCCTGTTTAAAAGTAAATTAAACTTGACATATTACTTCTTTTTAGGGTAGGTTAAAACTATAAAGGTCGCCTATTATTAGGATAAAAAACATAAAAATGAAATTAAAAAATAGGAAGAAAATACAAATAAAAACTTCTTCTAAAGTGAAATTATGTATGCAGTCGGGAGGATGCACAGATAATCCCTCTAAAAAGAAATAATGGATGGTAAGAAGAAGTTTGTTAGATCTCGTTGGGTTTTTATTTACAAACGAGGGAGGGATGATTTTGCTGTCTTAAATAGTAAAAATTTAGAAGTTTTTTTTGCTGATCAGGAAGTTGTAGATTTAATTGAATATTTTAAAAAGCCTCGGACCATGAATGAGGTTTTTTCTTTTTTTAATAGCAAGTCGGAAAGTATCATTACTAAGTTAATTAATACTGGTTTTATTGTTCTTTCTGGATTAGATGAATCAGGTGATCTGCGTAAAGAAGTTATCTTGGAAGAAAAAAATAGGAGAAAAACACTAGGTATTGATTCAAAACTTAATTCTTTGAGAATAATTTTAACTGAGAGGTGCAATTTAAATTGCAGTTATTGTTTTGTTCGTAATAGGGAAATGAAGAAAAATAATGATATATCTTTTGCAATTATTAAAAAAGGCGTAGATCTGCTTGTTTCTTTAAATAAAAAAGAAGACATAGAGGTTCAGTTTTTCGGGGGTGAACCATTGCTAAGATGGGATTTAATTTTAAAAACAATTAGTTATATAGGTAGATTAATTGATGAAGGCAGGATCAATAACGCGTATTACGGAATTACTACTAATGGAATATTAATCAATCAGGAAAAATCACGTTTTTTTAAAAAGTATAATTTTTTAGTTAGTGTTTCTTTGGACGGATGGGAAGAACTTCACAATCTAAACCGCTACGATATCAATGGCAAGGGAGGTTTCAAAAATACTCTTAGGGGATTAAAGGTTATCCAAAAAGATAAAAATGAGATAGGTATTTTAGTTACTCCGGACAAGAATAATATAGAGAGGTTGTCTGATGCTTGCAAGTATATTATTAATAAGCTGGGGTTTAAGTTTATAACCATAAATACGCCCCAGCCAATTAAAGGCAACTGGGATGTAGATGGATCTGTTTTTTCCCAGCAGATTAAAAAATGTTTTGAAGTGGCTAAAAAACATCAGGCGGTTATAAATAGTTTCGGCACAAGGGTTCTTTACGCTTTAAATGATAAAAAGTCGCTAATTTTTTCCTGCTCCAAGTTCGGGAATAATTTTACGGCCACGCTTACGCCCCAAGGGAAATTAAGTCCCTGTATAGTCAGCTGGCATCACGGGGACTTTCTTGATTCTTTGGATAAATTCAGCTATCAGGGCGCTTTTAGCGACTGGAAGTTTAAGTCCCCCTACTATTTTAAAAAATGCCTTAATTGTCCGGCTATGAATGTTTGTGGAGGACCTTGTCCTCTGGAGATTTATGAGCTTGATAAATTTTCCAAGAAAATTGACCATCAGAGATGCAAGTTTTTTAAGGATTTTCTAGAATGGGCTATTTGGTTTAAGGGGTAATTATTATGTCTAAAACCGCTTTTATAATCATAACCAGCCAGTGCAATAAATCATGTTCTTTTTGTTATTATAAACAAGACAGCTTTCGCGTAAAAGATGATAAACTCGATTCTCTTGATTTTTGTAATTTAATTAAGAATTTGAAGGGAGCTGGCTTTAATGAATTAACAGTTACTGGCGGGGAACCGCTGCTCAAGAAAAATCTTTCTTTGGGAATAATCAAAGAGGCGGATAAAGAAAATTTTAAGATTAATCTTAGTACTAACGGGACTTTATTAGACCAACAGACAATAGAAGACCTTAAAAAAGTAAATAAATTTAAAATCT
>JAHITV010000016.1 GCA_018817315.1 Patescibacteria group bacterium | reverse complement strand
AGTTTGGCAAATTGATAATATCTATCCGTTGATTCTTCTGCCGGAGCAGAGATGATTAAAGGAGTTCTGGCTTCATCAATTAAAACAGAGTCCACTTCGTCAATAATGGCATAGGACAAAGGTCGTTGGACAAGTTGATCCAGATTCTGGATCATGTTATCCCGTAGATAATCAAAACCAAATTCATTATTAGTGCCATAAGTAATATCTGCTAGATAAGCTTCTTTCCGTTCAACAGCACGTACAAATTTACTGTCAGCTTTAATTCCTCTGTCACGTTGCTCTTCTTCCTCTAGGGAGGGAGTAATATTTTCATCGTATAAAAAAGCGCTTTCGTGCTGCAAACAAGCTACAGAAAGCCCTAAATAATTGTAAATTTGACCCATCCAAACAGTGTCACGTTTAGCTAAATAGTCATTAACCGTCACTAGATGACAGCCTTTACCGGCTAAAGCGTTCAAAAATACAGGCAAGGTTGCTGTTAAAGTTTTTCCTTCACCGGTTCTCATTTCTGCAATTTGCCCTTGATGTAAAACTATACCGCCTAATAATTGCACATCAAAATGTCGCTGCTTTAACGTTCGTTTAGCAGCTTCTCTGACCATAGCAAAAGCTTCCGGTAAGATATCATCAAGCGTTTTGCCGTTTTTTAAATTTTCTTTTAAATTTTTGGTTTTTTGCTGTAATTCTTCTTGGGATAAAGTTTCCAAGTCTAATTCTTTAGAGTTTATTTTATCAACGAGTGGTTTAAGAGAATCTAAATAACGTTGATTAGCATCTCCAAAAATTTTTTCCATTAAACCCATAAGTGGAGCTTATTTTAGCAGATCTTTCTTTATTTAACAAGTATTAAAATCCAATATATCTTACTTCTTCTTCCAGTTGAATGCTTAATTTGTCTCTTACTTGTTGTTTAATAAAACTAATAAGTTGGATTATTTCTTCGGCCTTGGCATTGCCTAGATTTATCAGATAGTTTCCGTGCTTTACAGAAATTTGCGCCTCTCCGATTTTTTTACCTTTTAAATCTAAATATTCTATAAGGAAACCAGCAGGAATTTTTTTGAATTCATAGAACTTATCAGGGATGGGAACATTTTTCTTTTTTAGATTATTAATAATTTCCGGCGTAATTATGACATTCTTAAAAATACTGCCTGCCGAAGGTTCCTGTGGATGTTTGGAGTTTCTATCCTGAATTATTTTGTTTATTTCTTTTAAACTTTGTTCAGTATCGCCTTTATTAAGTTTTAAATAAATTTTTAGTAGTAAATCATTATTTTCCTTAAGTGAGCTGTGGCGGTAGGAAAAATTTAAATCTTCTTTGTTTAGATTTTTGATTTCATCATTACTATCTAGCACTTCAATTTTTATTAATAAATCACTGATGGCTTTGCCATAAGCGCCGGCATTACCCACTACTGCTCCGCCAATAGTGCCGGGGATTCCTGCAGTAAATTCCAAACCTGTTAAATTATGTTTAATGCTTTGGGAAAGTAAATCAGTCAAAGAATAACCGCTACTGACTTCAATGGTTTCATCTTCAATTTTGATTTCCTGATGTTCGTTTTTAATGACCAGACCTTTGAAACCTTGATCACTGAACAGAATATTACTGCCTCCGCCCAGCAAAAAAAAGGAAATTTTATGTTGCCTAGCCAGTTTGATTAAATTAATCAGATCTTCTCTGCTTTTGGCCACGGCAAAATACTTGGCTGGTCCGCCGATTTTAAAAGTCGTATAATTTTTTAAAAGTTCGTTTTCGCGACAATTAATTTTTAATTTTTCGGCTTCTTCTAAAAAGTTCATTATTTTTATTTAGTTAATTCTCTGGCTAAATTGTCAATATCCCCTGCCCCCATGATCAGTAAAAGATCATGGGACTTTACTTTTTTATTAAGTAATTCTTTTGTTTGTTTAAAATTTTTAGCAAAAAGAATCTCTTGCTTATTTTTATGTTTTTGTGAAATTATTTTTTGGACTAAATCACTTGAGCTGATATTTTCATCCTTTTCTAATTTACGGCCAGCCACATCATAAATTTCCTGTATAATAATTAAGTCTGCTTGATTAAAACTTTTGATAAAATCATTAAATAAACTTTTGGTACGGTTATGCTGATGTGGTTGATAAATTAAAAATAAACGCCTGTTAGGATAAAACTCTTTAGCAGCTTGTAAAGTTTTTTTTACAGCTTGAGGATGATGAGTATAGTCAGAAATTACTAAAACATCATCATTTTTTTTAAGATAACCTAAAGTTTCAAATCTGCGCCAAAGATTAGCAAACTCTGCCAGTGATTTTTTTACTTTGCCAAGATCCATTTTTAACTGATGGCAAAACCCTATTACTAAAAGTGTGTTTAAGACATTATATTTACCAACAAGGGATATTTTAAAATGCTCTAAAAATTCATTATTAAAATATACATCAAATTCATAATTTTTTTCTGTTAATTGTAAATTTTTAGCTTGATAATCAGCTTTATCGTTTTTTAAACTACAACCAAAAGAATTGGCAGACAATTTTAATTTTTGGATATTTTTGTCATCAGCGGCATAGAATAAAACACCGTTTGGCGGCAGGCCATCAACAAATTTTTGAAAGTGTTCAATAATATCATTAAGATCTTTATAAAAATCCAGATGGTCAATATCAATATTAGTTAAAAAAATACACCAAGGCAAAAGACTTAACATGTGAGCATAATATTCATCAGCTTCAATAACAAAATATTTTGAATGGCCAAAACGCAAATTTCCGTCAAATTCCTGCAGTTGACTACCAATAATTACAGTCGGGTCAAGTCCAAGATCCGCCAGAACTTTACCTAAAATAGCACTGGTAGTGGTTTTGCCATTAGTGCCGCTTACAGCAATGGTTTTTTTGCTTTTAGTGATTATTCCCAAAAATTGAAAATAGCTGATTTGTTCAATATTCTTTTTTTCGGCTTTTATTCTTTCGGGATTTGTTGGCGGTACGGCATCAGAATAAACAACTAGATCTGTATCATTATCCAGCTGATTTTGATGATGGCCTTTAAATATTTTTGCTCCTTTTTTTTCTAATTTATCAGTTATTTCGCTGGTGCAAAGATCAGAACCACTTACTTTTTTGCCTAATTTAAGCATTAATTTTGCCGTAGCAGAAACACCAATTCCGCCAATGCCAATGAAATGGATTTTTTTAATTTTTGCTATTTGCATAATTCAATTATTGCTTGGGCGATTTTTTCCTCACCTTGGGCAGGGAAAATATTTTTGATATTCTTTCTTAAATTATTTAATAAGTCTTTATCAGCGAATATTTTATTTATCTTTTGAATTAAATCATCAGCAGTCAAATCTTTTTGTTGTAAGCAATAAGCAGCATTTTTATCACAAAAGTATTGAGCATTGGCAGTTTGCGCTGAATTGGGTAGAGGAATTAGTATAACTGCTTTTTCTAGATGTGATAATTCCATTAAAGTTGCCAGTCCTGCTCTGCTAATAATTAAATCCGCTTGGGCGATTTTTTCAAAAAGATCAGTGGTTAATAATTCATAAGAAACATAATTATTAAGTTCAAGCTTTGGCTTTTTATCTTTACCGGTAATGTGAATAATAAAATATTTTTGAGTTAATTCCCGTAGGGATTTTATTACTAGATTATTAAAAAATTTTGCTCCGCTGCTTCCACCTAAAAGCATAATACTAGGGATATTTGAAGACTCTTTTTCATTTTTTGTTGACTGACATTCCTGGCGAATAACAGAGCCAGCCCAATTTGTTTTGGAAAGAGGAAATTTTTTTACAGTTTCTTTAAAAGCTGTAAAAATTAAATTAGCTCTTTTTTGACATAACTTATTAGCTAAACCCGGTTTTAGATCTAATTGATAAAACACCACCTTAACTTTAAAAAATATTGAGATCCAAATCAAAGGAACAGCAGTAAAACCGCCGGCTGATAAAATAACATCAGGTTTGAATTTTTTTAAGATAAAAAACGACTGAATTAAACTTAGGAAAAATTTAAAGATGTCTAAAATATTTTGTAAGCTAAAATATCTTCTAAATTTTACCAGTGGCAGACTTACAAAAGATAAATCATAGTTTTTCAAAAAAAATTGTTCTGGACCGTTTTTTGTGCCAACAAAAAGAGTAGCGTCTAAAGCCTGCTTATTTTTTAATGATTGCCAAATAGCAATTAAAGGACTAACCGAACCTAGGGTGCCACCCCCTGCTAAAAGAATTTTCATAAAATTATGTACGGCTATATTTAGAGATATTTACTAAAATACCACAAGCTGCTAGAGAAACAAATAAAGCAGTTCCACCATAACTGATAAAAGGTAAGGGTATGCCAGTAAGAGGTAATATTGCTACCATGCCAGCGATATTAACAAAAGCTTGGAAAGAAAACCAGCCAGTAATACCTAAAGCTAAAAGCATGCCATAGTTATCTGGAGATGCTCTGGCAATTTTAAAACCCCTAATCATTAACATTAAAAAAAGTATAATAATTATTAAACTAAAAATAAAGCCCATTTCTTCGGCAATAATAGCAAAAATAGAATCCCCGGAAACTTCCGGTAAATAATTGAATTTTTGGCGGGACTTGCCTATGCCTAAACCAAATATTCCGCCTGTGCCAATAGCCAGTTTAGCTTGACTAATATGATAACCTTTACCTTGCGGATCTTTTTCAGGATGTAAAAATGAAGTAAAACGATCAAGCCGGTAAGGTGCAATTTGGACGGCAATTATCAAAACAATCAAACCAGCAGCTACCATGCTTAAGATATATTTCCAAGGCGCGCCAGCGGCAAAGTAAACCATCAAAGCAATAGCCAAAATAATCAATAAACTACCGGTATCAGGTTGAGCTAAAATTAAAAAAATTATTAAACCCAAAAGAGATAAAAGCGGGATAAGACTGTATTCAGGATTTTTCATTTCTTGTTTATTTTTTTTATCAAACCATGAGGCCAGATAAATTAAAAAAGTTAACTTGACTACTTCAGTAGGTTGAAAGCTTAGGCCACCTATTTTGATCCAGCTGTGAGCATTATTATAAACAACTCCAATACCAGGAATAAAAACCAGAACTAATAAAGCTAAGGATATTACTAATAGCCAAAAAGCATACTTTTTCCAATAACGGTAACTGATACGTGAGAGTAAAACAAAAGCCAAAAGTCCCGGTAATAAACCTCTGGTGATTTGATGTTTGAGAAAATAATAACTGTCATTGAATTTTTGAAATGCCTGTACAGAACTTGCCGAAGAAAGCATTAATAAACCTAAAAAACAAAGCACCGCTAAAGAACTGATAAAGATTAAATCTGGCTTGTGTTCGCCGCTGGAGTGGCCAAAAAGATCTTTAAAGACAGCTTTAAATTTATTTTTATGTCTCATTTAATTTCTTTACAAATTCATTAAAAGAATTTATCCGTTCGCGGTAATCCTTAAATTCGCCAAAACTTTCACAGGCCGGTGAAAGTAAAATAATTTCGTCTTTTTTTGCTTTTTTAATTAAGATTTTCAATGATTCTTTGAGGTTTTTAGTTTTAAAAATTTCTGCCTGTGATTTCAGCAGTAAAGGATATAAAAAATTAGAGATTTTTCCACTTACCGCTACTTTCCTAACCTTAAATTTATCAATTGTTTTTATCAGTTGCAAAAACTGTTTTTTTTCCGGTTTATATCGTGAACCTTCTAAAATCAAATTTAATTTATTTTTAGTAAAGGATTTTATGGCTGCTATAGTAGCTTCTGGCCTGGTTGAAGCAGCGTCATTATAAAAACTTATACCCTGTATTTTTTTAATGAATTGTAATCTACCTTGGCGTGACTTGAATTTTTTTATACCTTTAATAATATCAGCTGTAGAAATTTTCAAGATTTTAACCACTTTAATAGCTGCGACGGCGTCACTAATAAGATGCTCGCCTATTAAGTCAGGATTTTTTATTAGTTTCTTGTTTTTATCTGCTGAATAAAAATATATTTTTTTAGCTGGACTAAAGCTTTTCAGCTTTTTGCTAATTAAATCATTTTTGTTAATCACTAAAAAATCATGGGAAGTTTGATATTTGGCAATTTCTTTTTTAGTAGCAATATATTTATTAAATGATCCTTGATGATCATCTAAATGATTTTTAGTAATATTGGTGACCACAGAAATCTTAGGACTTTTTTTTAGATTTTTGGCAAAAGTTAAGGTGCGATTTGATACTTCGGCAACAACCAAAGTTTTTTTATTACTGGAAAAGATATTTTTCAAATCCATCATTTGCCAACTATCCCCTATCATTAATGCTTTTTTGCCGGCAGTTTTTAGAATTTGATAAATAAGATTAACCGTCGTGCCTTTACCGGCTGTGCCAGTTACTCCAATTACTGTGCCGGGAAAATATTTTAATAAAAGATTGTACCAATTCCAGATTTTATAGTTCTTTTTCAATGGTGCATTAATTTTATAACGAAACCAAGAAGAAGGAGCAAGAATAAAATCAGCTTTGGTTATATTTTTTAAATAGCTATCTTTGAAGTAAAAAGCTTTAAGATTATTTTTTAGTTGTTTTATTTGTTTTGAAATCGTAGCAGAAGATAAATTTTGGTGATAGTAATAGTAATTTTTAACAAAGTCAGATTGCTGGGAAAAATCATGTCCAAAAATATTTTTACAACCTAAGGAGATTAAAAAAAGAGCCAGACTACTACCTTCTGTTCCGGCCAAACCTAAAATATGAATATTTTTATTTTTTAGTTCATAAAGATTTTCAGTCATGGTATCTTAATATATTACCAAACTTTATCCAGTAAAAAGATAATTAAGCCAACTACCGATGAGACACCGGCAATAACCCAGAATCTCATGACAATTTTTGGTTCAGACCAACCCTTGGCTTCTAAATGATGGTGTAAAGGTGAAGAAAGAAGAAACTTTTTACCGCCAGAAAGTTTTTTATATACCAGTTGGGTGATAACTGATAAAGATTCAATAACAAGTAAAAAACCAATAAGCGGTAAGAGTAAGGTAGTATTAGTTAACATAGCTACTACTCCTAAGGTTACCCCTAAAGACATAGCACCAGTATCTCCCATAAAAAAGCGGGCAGGATTAATATTAAACCATAAAAAAGCCAGTAAAGCACCGGAAATAACTCCGCAAAAAGCGGCTAAATCGTATTTTTGTTGAATAAAAGCAATGGCGCCAAAAGTAGCAAAAGCAGAAAGTAATACTCCCCCGGCTAAACCATCTAAACCATCTATTTCATTAACCGAAAAAGCGGTAGAGACAATGATAAAAATAAATATAGGAATATACCATCCTCCAATTTCAAAATCTCCGATAAAAGGCAGATGGATTAAATCCCAGTCTAGTTTAAAATAAAACCACAGCGCTCCAAATATAGCAATAAGGGTATAAATTAAAAGTCGGTGTTTCATGGTTAAACCACCACCTCGGGAACCAATTCTTTTAACTCCCAAAAAATCATCTATTAATCCTATGATCGCAGAGGCAATTAATACTCCTAAAGGTAAAAAGGTTTGCGCTCTTGTCAGAAAGTTTAAGTTTTCAAAAAAATCTAGTTTGATTAATTTGGCTAAATAAAAAAATATCAAGGAAACTAACAGGACAGAAAACCAAATAATAATACCACCCATAGTGGGCGTACCTTCCTTTTTTTTATGAAGACTAGAAAAAATTGGCGTTGCTTCTGAACTTCTTATTTGTTTTCCAATTTTGTATTTATAAAGAAAGTGGGTTAAAAGAGGAGTAAAAATTATAGCTAAAGAAAAAGAGACAGTAGTTAAAAGAAGAATCTTTATGACAATGAAATTTTCTATCATCTTAGCTGAAATAATTTATAATTAAGGCAGAGATATTAAGAATAATGAATATTTGCATTATCATACCTATCCAAATAAGCAGTTTACCTAAAAACAGTTCTTTAGTTGCTAAATAACAAGCCATAAAAATATTTATCAAAAAAAATACTAAACCTAAAGCTGGATAAATAAATATGTAAATCCACGGACCAAACCAATCTATACCAAAAAATACATAATAATGCAAAGGAATAAGTTCAGTAGTGGAAGGAATGCGCCAAAGCAATAAAAACCAGCTTAACCCGTTAAAAATCAAAGCCAGTAGTAGCGGAACATAAAAATGTTGAGGAAAATGTAAATTTTTAGAGATATTATCTAAAATATTTTTCATTACTAGGTAATTATAACAGAAATAACATTAAAAATCGAGATCCATGTGGCAGAAATATGTCGTTTATGGTATAATTTAGTTATCTAGATGTCAACCTATTCGGTAACCCTGATGATAAGCATCGGAGCTTGTCATCGAAGTGCCGATAACTAACTAATAAAGTATTTTAAGGTATTTATAAAGATGATTGAAGATCAAAAATTGAAGAATCTTTTACTTAAAGATAACTTGATTGATGAGGAAGTTTTAAAAATAGCTTTGAAAGAAAGCCAGAAAAAGCAGATTAGCTTATTTTATTATTTACTGGATAAAAATTTAGTAGATACCGAAGTTTTATTTTCGCAGGCAGCTGCTTTCTTTAAAATACCTTTAATAAATCTGAAAAACGAATCAATCCGTAAGGATGTTTTATTTCTTATTCCAGAACCTATTGCTCAAACTCATGAAATAGTTGCCTTTAATCAGAATGAAAAAGGTATTAGTATAGCCACGACTGACCCAACAGATTTACAAACTATTGAGTTTTTAAGGAAAAAATATGATAAAAATTTAATCATTCACTTAACCACACCTCAATCGATCAGAAATGCCTTAAAACAATATCATCAAAGTTTAGAAGCAGAGTTTGAGGATATTAGTAAAAGTGAAATAGATCTTAAAGAGAAAGGCAAAGATTTAGAAGAGTTAGCTAAAGATTTACCTTTGATAAGAATTGTGGACACTCTTTTAGAGTATGCAATTTTTGAAGAAGCTTCGGATATTCATATTGAACCAACAGAAAAGCATGTTATTGTACGTTATCGGATTGACGGTTTATTAAAGGATGTGATGACTTTACCTAAAACTGTACAATCCGGCGTAGTGGCTAGAATAAAAGTTCTATCTAATTTAAAACTTGATGAACATCGTTTACCTCAAGATGGCCGTTTTAAGATAAGCAGTCCTCAATACAAAGTCGCTTTTAGGGTTTCTGTATTACCGGTTTTTAATGGTGAAAAAATTGTCCTTCGTTTACTTAATGAATCCACTAAAATTTTATCATTGGAAGATTTAGGTTTTCAAAAAGTGGCTTTGGAAATATTAAAAACAAATATTAAAAAACCGCATGGCATAATTCTGGTAACTGGTCCTACTGGTTCTGGTAAAACCACTACTCTTTATACCATCATGAATATTCTAAACAAACCAGAAGTTAATATTACCACCGTTGAAGATCCCATTGAATATAGAATGCCGAAAATTAATCAAAGCCAGATCAATCCCAAAATAGATTACACTTTTGCTACTGGTCTTAGAGCAATTTTAAGACAGGATCCTAACATTATTATGGTGGGAGAAATTAGAGATAAAGAAACTGCCGAAATAGCCATTAATGCAGCCATGACCGGACATTTAGTTTTATCAACTGTTCACACTAATGATGTAGCTACAACTCCGCAACGTTTATTTAATATGGGCGTTCAACCCTTTTTAGTTGCTTCTACTACTATTTTAATTTTAGCTCAACGTTTAATCAGAAAAGTATGTAAAAATTGTATGATTAGCTATAACCTTGATAAAGAGATAATCGATGAGTTAAACAGACATTTTAATTTAAAGGTTCTTCAGCAATTTTTAATCAGTGAAGGATTAATTTCTTCACAAAAAGACACTTTTGAATCCATTCTTTTTTATAAAGGTAAAGGTTGCAAGCAGTGCGGACAAAGGGGTTATAAAGGCAGAATTGGAATTTATGAGGTTTTAGAGATAAGTCCAGTAATTGCTGAATTAATTGCCAGCCATGCTAGTAGCGAAGAAATTCAAAAACAAGCTGTAGCTGATAAAATGTTAACTCTAACCCAGGATGGTTTTATGAAATGTATCAAAGGTATTACCACTATTGAAGAGGTGCTTAGAGTTACTCAAGAATAAAATAAAAATGGTTATTGACATTGAAAAAATTAAAAATAAAGAAAAACAACAAAAAACCCTTGAAGCAAGCGGGAATTTTTTCCAGAAATTCATCACCAGGATTAGAGAGGTAACTACTATCTCTTCTAGAGATAAACAATTTTTTGTTCAGAATTTACAGGTGATGATTAGCGGAGGGCTGCCTTTGGATAGATCTTTAAAAACACTTTCAAGTCAAACTAAAAATCTTAAATTTAAAAAAATTCTCAATGATCTTTATTTAGATACAGAGAAAGGACTTACTTTTGCCGAAAGTTTAAGTAAACATAAAGGCACCTTTAGTGAAATGTTTATTAATATGGTTCAAGCTGGGGAAATTTCCGGAAGATTGGATGAAGTTTTAAAGCAAATATATATACAAATAAAAAAGGCCAATGAGTTAAAAAGCAATGTTAAATCTGCTATGACCTACCCGGTAATAGTGGTAGTGGCGATGGTGTCGATTGGTATTGGTATGCTTATTTTTGTTATTCCTAAAATTACTGCTATGTTTGATGATTTTGGAGGTGACTTGCCACTGCCAACTAAAATGCTTATTGGCACTTCGGATTTCATAGTCAGTAATGGTATTTTGGTATCTTTAGTAGCTATTATCCTGATTACCCTCTTTATAGTTTTTATTCGTAGTTCCAAAGGTAAATATATTTTTCATGGTTTTTTACTTTCTCTTCCTATTTTTGGGCCGATAATCAGTAAAATTAATTTAGCTAAATTTACCCGAAATTTAAGTTCCTTGATTAAAACCGATATTCCCATAGTTAAAACTTTTGAAATTACTTCACAAATTCTTGGTAATGCCCATTATAGAAAAGCTTTACTGGAAGCTTCACAAAAATTAAAAAAAGGATCTTCCATAGCAGAAACTTTAGAAATGTATCCAAAACTTTTTCCGCCTGTTATTATCCAAATGACTGTAACTGGCGAGGAAACAGGAAAGGTAGATGATATTCTTTCGGAATTAGCCAGTTTTTACGAAGATGAAATAGACCGTATTATGAAAACTTTGCCTTCAATTATTGAACCATTATTAATGTTGATTTTAGGGGCAGGCGTAGGTTTAATGGCGGTGGCTATTATCATGCCGATGTATTCTATAACAGAAAAAATTTAAGATTGCTATCTTATGATAAATTTTTCTCATAAGGGTTTCACTTTAACACAAATACTAGTTGTTTTAATTATAATATTTTTAATGTCTATTGTTACTTTTCCTTTAATCAGAGAATATTCTAAAAATTTAGAATTGAAAAATGGCACTAAAGCAGTTATCCAAAGTTTAAGATTAGCTCAACAATCTGCTGTAACTGAACAGTTTAAATATGCCATTCGTTTTACAGCTTTAGCAGATACTTATTATCTGGTTAAAAAAGTTGATCCAGAGGAAATTATCAATAGTTGGCAATTGCCAAACTCGGTTTATTTTTTCTATATAGATGGTTTAGAAGATGATGAAGCTGTTTTTAATTCAGCTGGAGCTGTTGATTTCTCCGGTGATGTCTACCTTGCTCACTTACAAAATCAAGCTCAAACATTAATTGAGATTAAACCATCAGGTTATATTACTTGGCAAAATTATGAACCTTAATGAACAAATAAAAATTCAGAAAAATCAACAAGGATTCTCTTTAATTGAGACTTTGATTGCTTTAACTATTTTAATTTTGGCTTTACTGACGATGGTTCAGTTATTTCCCTTAGGTTTAAAAAATGCCAGTTATTCGCGCAGTGAAACGACAGCTGTTTTTTTAGCTCAAGCTAAAATGGAGGAAATAATCAGTGAACGATATGATCAAGTTTTAACCGGTACTTTTGCTGAAGCATCATTAGTAACTATTGACGATGATTTTGCCAGATATAGCAGGCAAACAGTAATTTATTATGTAGATGAGGATTTAGAGTCTTCGGTGCAAGACATTGGTTTAAAAAGGGTAGATGTAACTGTTAGCTGGCCGGGCGGAGACAGTAATAGAACGGTTACTATTAATACTTTAATTTCTGATTTATAAAAATGCGAAAAAAATCTTATCAATTTAATCATCCTAAAGGTTTTTCTTTTATTGAGATTGTTATTGTTAGCGCTTTAGCTTTTATTATTTTGTTTGTAATTTATGATATTTTCCTAATTTCCCAGAAAGCTAATAGATTAGGAGATGAAAAGTTAGAACTGATTCAAAATGGCCGGATAATTTTGGATCGTTTATCCAGAGAATTAAGACAAACTCCGGATTTAGTTACTGAACTGCCCAGCACTAAAGATGAAGTTGGTTTTCCGCCAGCAAATGAGCTTCAATTTCAGGATGGTCATGATTTAGAAGATATTCAGTATTTAAGATATTATTTAAATAGCCAATTATTAAACAGGCAAAGGATTGTTTATTATTTTTTTGATGAGCCGGAAACATACGTATATTGGGATTCACATGATGAATTTGAAGATCCTCCAGAATTTTCTATTTTGGAAGAAAAAACAATTGCCGAATATATTAATAATATCCAGTTTTACGGCAATAAAGTGATATATATTGATGTTCTACTAAATAAAAATGAGACCAACGAGCATCTTTTTACTGGAGTTTGGGGGAGAAATACCAGACAATAATTTTTACTAAATCTTATGATCAATAAATCAGTTAACAAAAACAAATCAGGATTTGTTTTAATTGCTTCAACTTTGGTAGTAGGAGCAGTAATGCTTTTAGCCTATTATTTTTTAAATTTTATTTTAACCGATGTGAAAATATCACAAAGCCAAAGTTTAGCTACTAGAACTTATTATTTGGCAGAAGCCGGTGTTCATGAAGCTGTTTGGAAAATAAAAAATGATCCTACTTGGGAAATAAACTTCCAAACAGATCCTGAATGGTCAGAAGAATTTACTCGCGATAATCCTTTTGGTCAGAATAATTCATACACTATTAATGTTCAGAATATTGCTTTGGGTGAAGCAATAATAGATTCCCCTGGAAGTTATGATTGGCAAGGAATAACCGGTCAAAGGATAGTAGAAACAAAGGTCTTTCAAGCATTAAATCCTGTCGCTCCAGAAGAGGTAGTTATTTTTACGGATAGAGACGCGGATTTTTGGGGTTCAATATTTACTCTTAATGGTGGAGGGATATTTGCCAATGATGATATTGGTTTAAGTTTATGGAGCACTGTTACTGTTGAGAAAGATGCTGCGGCAGTGGATAACATTAATATTTCCTGGACATCTAATTTAAATGCAGAGAATAAATATTCCATAAATTATCCCCCTGCTCCTGCTGCTATAGAGATGCCGCAAATAGACTTTGATTCAGAAGATCCTGGTTCATATGCCAATAGAGCGGATAATACATACACTGAATCTGAATTTCAGGAATTAATGAATAATGATCCAAATTTGGTTATTAATGGTATTACCTATGTTCAGGGAAACGTGACAATTCCCCGTGGTCAGAATTTAACAGTGAATGGCGTGTTAGTAAATGATGGCAATATAAGTATTGGTACAAGTTTTTGGCCTTTTTGGAAATTTAAACCTATAGTAATAGCATCAGCTGATCCTGATCAACCAGCAGGACTACTAAGTAAAAGGCAAATTACTATTGGTACGTACACTGATGAGGTGAATGTTTCTGGCCTGCTTTATGCCAATGATAGTATTACAGTAAGTGCTTGGGGAGTGGATTTTATAGTTAATGGAGGAATTATTTGCCGTGATTTTAATGGTTATGATTTTTGGAATCCCCAAACCCTGACTTATAATCAAACGGTTATTGATTTAACCATTAATCCCGGATCTTCTCCTATAATTAATATAGAACATTGGGAGGAGGAATATTAATTTTAAAAATTGTAGACCATTTACTATTATGTTTTTCATTAATTGGCGAAAAAAATCCTTTGGCTTAGATATCAGTGAGAAAGTTTTTAGAATTGTCCAGTTAAGTAAGTATGGCAGTAAGATTAAGTTGATTAGCTATCATTCTATTAATATCCCTCAAGGTATTCTTAAGGATGGAAAAATAGTTTCCCAAGATAAAGCCATTAGTTTAATTAATCAACTTATTCATGGAGCAAAAGGCAAAAAAATTTTTACTAGATTTGTCACTGCTTGCTTAGCTGAAACTAAAACGTTTATTAAGCTGATTAATTTGGAAGAGAAAGATAATAAAAATAAGGATAAAGACATTGTTCCAGAGATTATTGAAGAATCAAAAAAACATATCCCCTATCCCTTAGAGGATGTTTATTTGGACTGGCAATATAGCGGTGATCAAAAACAGGTACTGATTGGCGTTTGTCCTAAAGAGATTGTTGAAAATTATCAGGAAGTTTTAATCAAAGCTGGGCTGATACCTTTAGCTTTAGAAATAGAGGCAGCGGCTATTGTTAGAAGTATTTTTCCGGTAAAGGAAAATATAAAAAAACCAGTAATGATTTTGGATTTAGGAGCAAATAGAAGCGGTTTTATTGTTTACTTAAACAGTACTATTCCTTTTACTCTTTCTTTAACTTTTTCCGGAGATTTTTTAACCCAGGAATTAATGAAGAAGTTGAAAATCAACGTTGAAGAGGCAGAAAAAGCTAAGTGTTTGATTGGCCTTGATAAAAGTAAAGCTCAAAGTTATGTCTATCAAATTTTAGCACCCTTGTTTAAACAGTTATGTCAAAAAATTCGGGAGGCGAAATATTTTTATCATGAGCATTTTTATGGACAGGGAGATATTACAAAGTTATATTTAACTGGTGGTGTTTCCATGATTCCGGGCGGAGCAGAATTTTTAGCAAGAGAAATAGACATGGAAGTAAAATTGGCAGATCCCTTGGTTAATTTGTCGTCTGGCGGTTTAACAATACCTAAAGAGAATATTCAGTCTTACACTACTGCTATTGGATTAGCTTTAAGAAATCTTTATTTGACTGATTAAATTATGATTAAATTAAATCTCATTTCTGTCAAACAACATAATGCTCTTAGACTTAAAGCTATTTATTATTATATAGAGAATTTTTTAGGACTTTTTGTTATAGCCGTAATTTTAATAAGCATAACTTTAATACCCATAAACCATTCCCTCACTTCATTACATAAGAGAGTTAATAATGAGGAAAAACAAAATTCTTTAAAGAATAAGAATATAACTGATGAAATAGATGATTTTAATGACAAAGTTATTATCTTGGACGATATTCAGTCATCAACTTACAATTGGCCTCTTTTAATCAGTAATTTAGCAGGACTGGTGTCAGATCAAATTTTCTTAATGGAATTTAATGCAAAATTATCTGATCATCAATTTATTCTCAAAGGTCACGCTCAAACTAGAGAAGCTTATTTAATTTTTAAGGATAATTTAATAAAGTCAGATTCCTTTCATCAGTTAGAATTTTCTCTTTCTGACATTCTAAAAAAGAAGGATATTGATTTTGCCATTAAGGGGTCTTTTAAATAAATATGAAATTATCACGTTATGAAATAATTAAATATTCAATTTTGCTGATAATATTGGGCGGTGCTTTCTTTTTTGTTTTCCTGCCTAATTTTAAAAATATTCAAAAGATAAATAGCGATTTATCCAGCCAGCGGGCAAATTTAGAACAACAATTCAAAGCAAAGAAGAATTTGGAAGAATTTTTAGCTGATTACCACAGTATAAAAAGTGAAATACCCAGTTATGAACAGATGTTTACCAAAGAAGGCGATGAGTTATCTTTAATAACCATTGTAGAAAATATTGCCATTAAATATAATATTTCACAGGACATAACTTTAGGAACACAAAAAGAAAGGATTGACAATCATTTAAAAAGAATGACATTTAATCTTTCTGTTAACGGCGATTTTAATAATTTTGTAAATTACTTACTGGAACTTAAACTATTAAATTATAAATTAATTATTCGGAGTCTAGAAATTGAAAAGTTAGAAGAAAGTAAGGTCACAGCAGAGCTTTTGGGATACACTTATTGGTATTTACCCTAAACAATATGATTAAGATAAAGATACCGTACAAAGAATTTATTTCAACATTAATTATTTTGTTTTTGTTAGGATTAGTGGTTATTTCAATTTTTTTATCTATTAACCGTTATTGGGATTCCTTAAGTAATGGCAGTAAAGTTCTGGAATATCTAAAGAATGTGCCTTTAGAAAAAATTGAATCACAAAAAGCAAAACAAGTAATTGAAAATTTGAATAAAGAAGATGTGTTAATTGAGCCAAATAAAATAAACAATCCTTTTAAAGATTATGAAATCTTGTCTGACGTTGAAGCTACTAATACGGAGACCTAATTAAAGTTAATTATTTTGACACTTCGGCCTTTCACTACGCTCAGGGCTCGGTGTTAACCCTATCTCGCACTGTCGTTTTTTGCGAGGCCATTTTTATTTAGCCTGCCAAATTAGAATGTGGATAATCCTTATTGACACTATTATATATCGGTTTTATTATTCAGGCAGATCAGCTTGGTGGTTTAGGGCACAAAAACCAACACTCCAAAATCAAACAACTGCCAACTGACTTACAATAAGGTGGATTTTTCAAGAGATTGTGTTGTTTAGTAAATTCCTCCATTTTTTTCAAGACCAATAGTGTTGGAAATCATCTTGTGCCCTCTTAACGCCTTTGCAATGTATTAGAGAGATGTCGTTTTTCTTCTATATGTTGCAGGGCGTTTTTTTATTTCAAAAAAATCCCGATAAATATATCGGGATTAATTTTATTTATTATATATTAATTTTTTACTTGATGAATAACTCGTTGAGGAAATGGTATTTCAATTTTTTCCTGATCAAAAGCAATTTTTAGTCTTTTTCTAAGTTCGCCGGTTACTTCCCATTGTTTAAGAGGTTTGGTTTCACCAAGAATTTTTATAATAACCGCAGAATCAGCAAAATCATCAACTCTTAAAAAAGCTGGTGGCTTTATAATTAATTCTTTCCAGGTAGAATCTTCGGCAAGTTCTTTACCGACACGATCAACCACTGCTATCACCTTTTCCAGATCAGTATTATAGGAAACACCAAGATCAAGATTTACTCTAGCAAAATATTTAGATAAATTAGAAACTTTTTTTACTTCACCGTGAGGTATATGATGTACAGTACCGTCTAAATCGCGTAAAGTTGTCATCCGTAAAGTTACATCTTCAACCAAACCACAGGTATCATCAAAACAAACAATATCCCCTACCCGATATTGATTTTCCAAAATCAGAAAAAAGCCGGAAATTATATCTCTGATTAAATATTGTCCGCCAAAACCAAAAGCCAGTCCGGCAATACCAGCGGCAGCCAGTAATGGTCCGATATTTACACCAATTTCAGATAAAAGCATCATTATAGCTATTAGCCAGATTAAGATGCTGGTAACGCCATTAAAAATACGGATAATTGTATCTTCCCTTTTTTTCTCTGCTTCTTTAGTTAAAAAGTGGTCAGCGACTACAGTTTTTCGAACCAGTTTTTCAATAAAAATTTTCCCGAATTTTTTCGCCAGATAAAGTGCCAGTAAAATAGCAACTATCATGAAACCGTGAGCTGCCAGCCAATCAGTTATAACAGAAATAATTTTTTGAATAATGTTCATATTGTTATATTTGTGGATAAAGTTATGTTAGTCTATGTAGTATAATTATTATATGAATAAACTGATTGAATATCAACCCTCACAAGTAAAGAAAACTATTCTTGAGTATAAAAAATTTAATACCGTTACCTATCAACAAATCATCAAGTCAGCAAAAAAACTGGATGGTAAGGTTGTTTTACATATAAATAGCGCTTGTAAAGGCGGCGGTGTGGCTGAATTACTGCGCAGTCAGGTAGCAATAGAACAATCATTAGACATAAGAAGTTATTGGTTTGTGATGCAGGTGCCAGAGCGCTTTTTTGCTATAACTAAAAAAATACATAATCTGTTGCAAGGCGACAGTAATGTGCTTAATAAAAAAGAAAAAGATTATTACTTGGCTATTAGCCATAAAATAGGAAAATCTTTAACTTTAATTTTAGATAATTTAAAACCTGATATTATAATGATACATGATCCCCAGCCCTTGCCCTTAATCCTTTTTATTCCCAAAAATCTTACTGCTATACTCCGTCTTCATCCTGATCTTTCCCATCCTTGTTTAAAAGCAATCAATCTTCTTAAACCTTTTATAACTCGTTTTAACGGCATGATATTAAGTAACAGCAGTTATAGTCGTTCATTTCCTTGGCTTAAATCTAAAAATATAAGGATAATTATGCCGGCCATTGATCCTTTGTCTGAAAAGAACCGACTAATGGATATGCAGGTGGCGCAAAGTATTTTAAAAAATTATAACATTGATTGTTCTAAACCGATAATTTCCCAAGTTTCCCGTTTTGACTATTGGAAAGATCCTCTTGGCGTGGTTAAAGCTTATTTTTTAGCAAAAAAGAAAATTCCTGAACTTCAGCTGATTTTAGCGGGTTTCTTTTTAGCTCAAGACGACCCAGAAGCATTGTCGGTATTTAAAGAGGTAAAAAAATTTAGTCATGGCCATTCAGGTATATTCCTTTTTTCTGATCCCCGTAAATTAAAATCTGTGACTATTGACCTTTTTGTAAATGCAGTTTATACAGCCAGCACTATTATGATCCAAAAAAGCATTCGGGAAGGTTTTGGTTTGACGATTACCGAAGCAATGTGGAAAGGCAAAGCAGTCATTGCCGGAAAATCGCAAGGCGCTTTAGTTCAGATAAAAAATAAAAAAAACGGGATAATAATTTCATCCCCTAAAGAAGCAGGCACGGCAATTGTACGTTTACTGCAAAATAATAATGAACGTCTGCGACTGGGCAAAGCTGCCGTTAAATCAGTTAAGCGAAAATTTCTTTTACCAAGATTTATTCTGGAAAATCTAAAAGCTTACATTGCTTTTAGTAAAAAATAATTAAGAATTTTCTCTCTTTACATTCTTTTTATTTCGTGTATAATACCTTATTATTTGCACAATCATTTGTAATCCGGCAGGAGGAAATTCAGAGATGGGTAAAAGAAGCACAACTCACCGTTGGAAGAAATGCGATCGGCTAAGAAGATTTAGAGCAAGACAAGCAAGGCATGCACGTAATGAAATAGGTAAAGCTGGACATCAAGAGATGAAAATTGTTGTTAAACGAGAAATTCCTTCAAGCAGAAGTTCTAGGTATGATTATTATTGATGCTGAAGCTTGTTTTCTATAAAAGATTCTTTCCCTTCCCTCGTTTCGGCATATGACGAGGGATTTTTTTATTTAAAAAATTGTATTCAATGTGCTCCGACAGGCGGGTAAAAATTCCTCCCCCTAGACCACCTTCCTTTTTTTCTTTTTGCCCGCCCTCGCTTTTCCGCTACCTAATTATCTCCCAGCATCTTTCGCCGCTTTTTCAATCCAATCACCCATTTTATGATATCCGTCATCGTTATTCCAGAGGTAAAAATTATATCCTTCGGGAATTTTTCCACACCTTTTAGATGTATTTTCTTGTAAATCTTTTATTCTGCTTACATCTATGCCTAATAAACCGTTTCCGATTTCTATACTCTTTTTAATTTCGTATTTTACCCATCTACTGCCGCAGGTTTTTTCTCCAACCAAAACAACCGTTACGGAAGTTCCGTTAAGTTGTTTGTCTATCCAGTTTTTAATAGCTTGATCACCTTGCCTTTTTATTGCCTCAAAATCTACCGCATCAATGAAGCCAGCAGCATCTCTTCCTTGTGCAACCCAACTTTTTCTCACAACCATTGCTCTTGAAACATCTTCATATTTGAAACTAAAAAATACTTTTCTCATAATTTTATTTGATTAAATAAATAGTTATTAACATAACACCGACTAATGTTAAGTAAAAAATTAATAATGTTTTAGAAAAAATTGAACAAAGCCAGCCGTTTTCATAAGCTTTAAAATTACTAGTATCCATTGAAAAATCAATATTTTTTTCATCTAGTTTTCTAACATGATTATACAAAGCCCTAAATAATCTTTCTTGCGAAAGAAAATAACCGTCCAAAATCCAAAAAATAATAACTGGAAAATAAATAACTAAGATATAATCGTGACTTGAATCTTTTACAAATAATGCTAAAAGTGCGGCAATTAATGTAATCGTCCATCCTCTCAAAAAAAATAAATTGCTAGCCATTCTGCTAATTACTCCCTGAATAAATTCCAAATGTTTTTGTTTATTTTCCATAAAATTATTTATCCTTGATATTAAATTTAGGTTGGAGTTTTTTGATAAGTCTTTGCTCTAATTTTTTAGCATTTTCTAGATTTGGGACTTGGATAATTTTTATTTTTGTTGCCCCACTAATTTTTTCTTTCTTTATATTAAGATGTTCTAATAATCTGTCATGTGGTCTATTTCTTTTTGCTATGCCTGTGTACAATTCCTTATTTGAATTATTTAACAATCGATAAACAATCGGCTTATCTTCCGGAATATTTTTTATATTAGTTTTATTAAATTTTTTTGCGTTTGTAAATTGAGCCATATACTTATGTTAAATTATTAATAAATATGTGTGGATAACCCACTATGGATTTTCTATTTTCTTTCTATTATACTGTAAATATAGAGTTAATAAAAAATAAAGTCAAGTATTATGTTAACAAAAAGACAAAAACAAGTTTTAGATTTTATATCCTCATATCATAAGAAAAAAGGATATGCTCCCTCTTTGGAAGAAATATGCAGGAAATTTAAGCTTGCCTCGGTTTCCACTGCCCATTTTCATGTAAAAAAATTGCAAGATTTAGGATTTTTGGAAAAACAATATAATAAACCGAGATCCATTGCTCTTTATGAAAATGAAAAAATGGTTAATATCCCCCTCTTGGGCCTAATAGCTGCCGGGCAACCAATTGAAGCGATACAAAATAAAGAAACAATTGCCGTGCCGCAAAATAAACTTCCTCGTTCTGGTGAATTTTATGCATTACGAGTTTTAGGCAATAGCATGATATACGAAAATATAAATGACGGCGACATAGTTTTAGTCAAACAACAAAGTATTGCTGAAAATGGACAAAAAGTCGTGGCTTTAATTGATAACGCTGAAGCAACACTTAAAAAATTCTATAAGGAGAGAGGATATATAAGATTACAACCGGCCAATAAAACTATTGAGCCAATAATTATAAAAAGGGGTAAAGAATTAACTATTCAGGGTATTGTAATAGACGTAATAAAAAACGAAGAAAAACTACAGGCAACGGAATTATTACCCCAAAAGGAAATAAAGAAATTTAACATATTACCACTCAATAAAATTATTTGCGGTGATGCAGTGGAAGAACTTAAAAAATTTCCGGACAACTCTATTGATTTAGTTGTTACATCACCCCCTTATGATAGAATTAGAAAATATAATGGATTTAGTTTTGATTTGCACGCTACCGGCAAAGAAATATATCGAGTTTTAAAAGAAAGTGGCATTGCAGCTATGGTTATTCAAGATCAAACAAAAAATTTTGGTAAATCCTTAACCTCATTTAGAACCATAGTAGATTGGGTTGACAATATTGGTTTTAAATTATTTGAAACTGTTATTTATCGAAAACACGGGACCGAGGGAGCATGGTGGAAATATAGATTTAGAGTTGACCATGAATATATGCCAATTTTTCTGAAAGGCGAAAAACCAAAATATTTTAATAAAAAACCATTAAAGGTACCATCAAAACATGGCGGGAAAATCATGACTGGGAGCGGTAATAGAAAAACAGACGGAACAACAACAAAAACTGTTACTAGACCAATAAATCCAATGAAATGTAGAGGAACAATTTGGGATTATTTGATGGCCGGAGATAAAGACGAACTAAAAAGGAAACACCCCGCAGTGTTCCCCGATAAAATACCTCTGGATTTTATTCAATGTTTTTGTCCTCAAGACGGAATTGTCCTTGATCCTTTTATTGGCTGTGGATCAACTGCTGTTGCGGCAAAACATCTAAAAAGAAATTACATAGGTATTGATATATCAGAAGAGTATTGTAATTTAGCAAAAGAAAGAATACGAAGGATACCAGAATCTTTATTATAATTTATCTGGTTTTTCAAGAGTATATTCGATATTTTGGCCGTTTGTCATTGCCCAAGTGAGCGGCTTTTTTGATAAAAGTTCTTCAAATGTTTTATTATTTAAACGAGTTTTTTTACCAGCAAAATCACTCTTTGTAAATTTGTATAATTTGAGATTTTCCCAACTCCAACTACTCTGATTATATTTCCAATTGGTTAAATTAGATAAAATTTCAATAAATTTTTCAATTCTTTCTTTAGCTTCTGAATTTATTTTATAAAAATCATTATGTCCTTCGATATTAACCGGTGAACCATCAGTTTCTGATATTCTCAATCTATCACCTCTTTCTTTAATAATACTAATTTCATCTCTTTTTCTAAAAAATTCATCCATTGCTTTCATTAAAGAAAATACACTATATTTCTCATTTTCAAAAACATCTTTTAATGGATTCGATTCTTCATTCGCTCGTAAATAGTTTAACCAATTCAAGACATTTTCTGGATACTTAAAAAGGACATTAAAAGTTCCATCGGTAAAAAATAAAGCGCGAATTGCTGTTTCGGGTATTTTAAATTTTATTTTTGAACCAACTATCCCAATTAAAAGATGTATTGTCGCTAACGGATATTTTAAACGGAAATCATTATAGCCATCATAATCTCTTAAATTATTTAGCTGGATGCAATTCTTATAATTATCCCAATTTGATGGCTTTTTTCTTTTATTAAATTGAACCATATGATGGCCAACACTTTTTATGTCTTTCTTAAAAACTTCCATATCTAAGAATATACAATCTTTAGCAGAAATATTTTTATCTAACAACATTATTTTTCCATCATAAAAACCTTTTATTCTCCAGTCTAAATAAGTAGACATAAATAGACCGCATAATAAACCATCGCTATCGGGACTTAAAATGCAATCCTGTCCTTTCTTTATTATCCAAGGATAATCTTTAACTATTTTTTCGTAGTCAATTTGATCTGTTTTACCTGATAATAATTCTTGAATTTTGGACATAATTATTCAATAAAAAATTTATTGGCTCGGAGGGGAGGATTCGAACCTCCGTTGGCGGGACCAAAACCCGCTGTCCTGCCCCTAGACGACCTCCGAATAATGAATAATAAAACTATAATAATATTTTTTTGATAAAATGTCAATCATTAAAAATAAGTTCGCAGTTAAAAACGAACTTATTTTTAGTAAATATACTTAAATTAATGGCTTTAAATTTCTATTTACTATCATCTACAAAAAACTCATAAAGAGATAAAACTGTAAAATTACTTAACATCATCCAAAAGAATAGTTCTTCAAACGGAAATCTTAAGCCCACAAGTTCTATCCAACCAATGTATTCTCCTGGAAAATACCATTGACCAAGTTTTACAGCTGTCAACTCGTAGATTAAAAATAGCATAAAAAAGAATAGTCCCGTTTTAAAAAACTTAATGAAAAGTGCTGGATATCTTTTTATTACTAAAACTATTGGAATTATTGATGGCAAGGCTAGAAAAAAATAGGCGTAACGAAAATAAAAAATACTTTCTCTTACAGTAAAAATACACAAAACAAAAACAAGTGCTATTAATGTCGGAATCGCTAAATATTGAAAACGTTTTGAAATAACCCCCTTTTTTTCTCTTTCATGAAAGTGTTCGTAAAAAGCTATAATAAATAAGGCCCAAAGAATAAACCAAATTGGTTCATCTACTGGCCAAAAGCCAAAAATACGATAATTGAACATAAGCTGGGAACCCAATTCGTACCAAGCATTGTTTGCTGAAAGAATTACATCAAAAATAAAACCAAGTCCAATTCCTATTAGAGCTGAACCTGCAAAAATTCTCTTAATTGGTTTTTTTCTGCGAATGAATAAATAAATTGTTGGAATAACAAAAAATAATAAAGCCGAAGTAAGTGGCTTAACCCTAAACCATAGAATAACCGGCACTGAACAAAAAATTATTCCTAAAATAATCCAAAAATCAATTTTAAGAGATTTAATCATATTTTTTATATTTTACTTTTAATTATTCACAGCCAAAAGTAGCTCTACACTCACTAGGATTAGGAGAATTTTCGCAGGAATCGCACATCATTTTTTTAATAGCATCCATATTAGCATTAGGCATATTTTCAGGAATATCTGTTTCTGACATTTCCTGGGATTCATCCAGCTCCTCTACATCATCATTAAAGGTCTGTTTCATTTCATCCATCATCGCACTCATATCTGTAAAATCAATATCACTGGGAAGGGTAAATTTTGACTGATCAACTTTCCATTTTGAACATTTAAAATCAATTTCCTTTTCTAAATCTTGCTCTTGATAAGCTTCTTCAGCTTCTTCTTTGAATTCTTTTATTTCCTCTTCGCTGGTATCAATATACATTTTCATACCTTTACCCGGATCTTTGGAAGTCCACATGTAAGTCCAGCGGTCATCAACAATAATATGCGTTTCTATCTTTTCGCCATCTTCTTCGCCAGTTACATCTTGCCTGGCTTTTTTATCAGATATATACACTACACCAGAGAATTTTTGGCTTTCATCCCCACCTTCATAAGTGCATTTAGCTGCTTTACCTTTCTTGATTAAATCCTGAATTGAGCCGCTAAAAGTTTCTTCTTGTTGTTGTATTTCTTCTTTGTTAGTATTTTTCTTAAATAAGTTACAGCCGCTCAACATTAATGGTATTATAACCATTAGAGAAATAATGAGAATACCTTTTTTAGTCATAAATTTTTATTAAAAATTTATTAATAATGAATAATTACACATCTATTATAAGCAACTAATGAGAAAAATCAAGATTAATTTTTTATCTGTTAATATTTATGTTATAATTAAGGAAAGGTCTTTTTATAACTTATTAACAAATTCATTAAACATTAATTTAAAAACTATGAAAACAGGTAAAATTATAAGTGCCAGTATTATTATTTGGATAGTGGGTTCAGTTTTTGGCTGGTTAACTTGCGGCTGGCTTTTTAATTGGGTTTATACACTCTCGCCAACATACATTTGGAAAGACGCCAGTATGATGATGAGTGCCAGTAATATGATTGGTTCCTTTTTGGTGGGACTTATGGTTTCAATCATATTTGTCTTGGTGTACACCTTAATTTATAAAGCACTTCCAGGCAAAGGCGCGGTTAAGGGCATGACTTATGGATTTATTATCTGGACAGTAAGCGCTTTATCAGGAATATTAAGCATGCCGTTTTATATGAATATTGCCACAACAGTGGTTATTTATTGGATAATCCAGGCCTTAGTACTTAACTTAATTAATGGTGCTATAGTAGGAGCGATTTATAAAGAAAAAGAATAATTTATTTTAAGTCGCAGAATACTCCAGCCTTTTAAGGCTGGAGATGAATGTGACACCTTTTGCGAGCGAAGCGAGCAATATGGTAGGATAGGGTCATGAAGAAAACCACCTTTAATGCTACCTATGACATCCAATATCATTTCGTT
>JAHITV010000015.1 GCA_018817315.1 Patescibacteria group bacterium | reverse complement strand
TCATTATTACCTTAGTAAATAAGTAGATTGTTAACTATAAATATCATGACTAAATCTAAATCCATAGAAATAAAACCGGATATTGAAACTTTTGCCAAAATTAAAGTTTTGGGCATTGGTGGTTCTGGTGGTTCAGCTATTAACCGCATGATTAAATCAAAATTAAGAGGTATTGAGTTTATTGCTGTCAATACAGACGCTCAAGCTCTTAACAGTAATGAAGCTACCAAGAAGATGCATATAGGCAAAGAGACCACCAGAGGTTTGGGCGCTGGTATGGATCCAGAATTAGGCGCTCAAGCAGCAGAAGAAAGCGAGGATGATATTAAGAGTATTTTGGAAGGAGCTGATATGGTTTTTTTAACCTGTGGTTTTGGAGGAGGAACTGGTACAGGTGCAGCGCCGATTGTAGCAGGTATTGCCAGAGAAATAGGAGCTTTAACTGTAGCGGTTGTTACT
The DNA here is from genome assembly GCA_018817315.1 of Patescibacteria group bacterium. Taxonomy (GTDB): domain Bacteria; phylum Patescibacteriota; class Patescibacteriia; order UBA1558; family UBA10009; genus JAHITV01. Next base: position 13,479 of record JAHITV010000015.1, on the reverse strand, counting down.
AAGCCATTTTCTTTTGAAGGTGCTCAACGTCGCACTATTGCCGAAAGAGGTTTGGAAAGTTTAATAGATAAGGTAGATACTATTATCACTATTCCTAATGATCGGTTGTTACAAGTTATTGATAAAAAAACTTCTTTACTGGATGCTTTTGCCATAGTGGATGAAGTGCTAAAACAGGGAGTGCAGGGGATTTCAGAAATTATCACTGTACCTGGTTTAATTAATGTTGATTTTGCTGATGTTAAGTCTATTATGCAAAACGCAGGTTCAGCACTCATGGGTATTGGACGGGCTAGCGGAGAAAATCGCGCTGTGGAAGCAGCTCGTGCCGCCATTGACAGTCCGCTGTTAGAGCTTTCCATCAGAGGCGCTAAAGGTGTTCTTTTTACGATAGCGGGAGATTCAGATTTAACCATGCACGAAGTTAACGAAGCGGCAGAGGTAATTACTTCTTCTGTTGATCCTAGCGCTAAAATTATTTTTGGAGCAGTAATTGATGAATCTTTAAATGATGAGATTAAAATAACAGTTATTGCTACTGGTTTTAATGCTCGTACAGAGACAGAAACAGAAAGCATGAAAGCAAAGGATGAAGAAGCAGTAACTCCCGGTCCTTTTTTTAAAACTGAAACCGTCGCCAAAAATATTTTTTCTAAAAAAACTGGTAAAAGTCAGGAGTCAGATAAAGTAATTTTGCCGCCTAAAACCAAAGAAGAGGAAGAACTGGATATTCCCGCTTTTATTAGAAAGAAAATGGGTGATAAATAGATTTAATAGAATCAACAAAATTTAACTTTCCATTTTTTGGCTTATTAACAATTTTTATGAAATGTCCTGTTTGTTTAACCAGTGAGACTAAGGTCAATGATTCTCGTTTAATTGAAGACAGTTTTGCCATTAGACGAAGAAGGGAGTGCCAGAAATGTGGTTTTAGATTTTCTACCTATGAGCAAATTGAAATTTTAAATTTAATGGTAATTAAAAGGGATGGACGTAAAGAGCCTTATCAGCGGGAAAAGCTGGAAAGGGGTTTAAAACACGCTTTGGAAAAAAGACCATACACTCAAGATAAGTTTAAAAAGTTAGTTAATACCATTGAGCGTGATATTCAAAAGAAAAAGAAGGATGAAATTACTAGTCAGACTATTGGTGAGATAGTTATGAAAAGATTGAAAAATTTTGATAAAGTTTCTTACATTCGTTTTGCTTCAGTTTACCGAGCATTTGAAGATGTTCAAACTTTTCAAAAGGAATTAGATAGTTTATTGGATAAGAAAGGCAATTTAACCGTTAAGAAACAAAAAAATAAAAAGTCTAAAAAATAATTTAAATTTATGAATGGTGATCAAAAAAATATCAATACTGATGGACAAATTAAAGATCTTTTGGAAAAGAATTTAGTTTGTGTAGAAGAAATTCTAAAAGTAACCAAAAAAATAAAAAAACATTTACTTTGGACAAAGGTTACTAGACTTATTTATATCTTGTTAATAGTTGTGCCTTTGATTCTGAGTATTATTTATTTACCGTCTTTTTTAGATAAAACTATAGATAAATTATCACCCGAATCAGTGGTTCCTAATCAGTATTTACAAGATTTGCTGGATAATAGTTTATATAATCGCTAAACATAAAAGGAAAGTAGAAAAGTTGACTACTTCCTTTTTTATATGGATAATAAGATAAATAATTAATTAAAATTTTTATATGGAAAAACAAGAAAAAAATTCCTTTAAAAAAGATTATTTACCTCAACGGTTATTTGTCCCTATTTTAGTGGTGAGCTTAATTTTTGGTGCTTTAGCCGGTGGCGTGGCTGGTTTAATAACTGGCAGTATTTATAGTGGTTCTCTTGAGCAATGGTTAAAAAATCCTTTAGGAGTAAATAGTCAAAACACTAATCAGAATAATACAGAAGGACAGCTACAAATTATTAGTTCCGAAGAAGAAGCAGTGGTTCAGGCAGTCAATAAAGTTGCTCCGGCGGTGGTGAGTATTATTGTTACCAAAGAATTACAGCAGTTTTATAATTACAGCGGTCCAGGTTTTCCTTTTGATGATTTCTTTAATGATAATTTTCCTTTTGACAACTTTTTTTTCAGCCCACCCGAGCAAGACCAATCTCAACCTCCAGCTACAGAAAAACAAAGAGTGGGAGGAGGTACTGGTTTTATTGTTTCAACTGATGGTCTGATTTTAACCAACAAACATGTGGTTAGTGATGCTGACGCTGAATATTCTGTTGTATTAAATAACGGACAAAGTTATGAAGCCAAGGTAGTGGCTCGTGATCCTTTTAATGATTTGGCTTTAATAAAGATAGAAGCTAAAGATTTACCAACAGTAGAATTAGGCGATTCTGATCAGGTTAAAATCGGTCAAACTGTAGTAGCTATTGGTTTTTCTTTGGGAGAATATTCTAATAGCGTGACCAAAGGAGTGATTTCAGGTAAGGGCAGGGATATTGTAGCCAGCGGTGGCGGACAATCAGAAAGGTTAGAAGACGTTTTTCAAACTGATGCTGCTATTAATCCTGGAAATTCTGGAGGTCCTTTAATTAATTTACAAGGTCAGGTAATTGCCATTAATAGTGCTATTAACCTTGAGGGTCAGTTAATCGGTTTTGCTATTCCTATAAATGTAGCTAAATCAGTAGTAGAAAATGTTAAAGTGCATGGGAGGATTATTAGAGCTTATTTAGGTGTAAGATATATGATTATTAACAAACAAATCAAAGAAAAAAATAATCTTAGCGTAGATTATGGCGCTTTAATTGTACGGGGTAGTAGTGAAGAAGAATTAGCAGTTTTACCGGGGTCGCCTGCTAATAAAGCAGGGTTGATGGAAAATGATATTATTTTAGAAGTTGACGGGGTTAAGATTAATCAAGATAACATCTTGACCAAAGAAATAGCCAAACATCAACCAGGCGATACTATTACTTTAAAAATAATACATCAAGGTGAAGAAAAAAATATTTCAGCAACACTTGAGGAATATAAAGAGTAAATTCAAGATTGAAAATAAGACTTAATTACCCTGAACTTGCCTAGTTCGGGGTAAATTGTTTTTACCTGCAAATTTTGCTAGAATTAGCTCATGAATCTTTATCAAAATTTTAAGTTGATTGACAAATGGCAAATTTTTCATCCTAAATGAGAGTTTGTTACATCATCTAAAGACTTAAAAAAATTTTTAAAGATTAAAGATTATTGCGGCTGGACTATCCGAGTGTTATTTACCAAAGGTGATAATTTTCGCCAGCCTATTTACGTCAATTGGCTTTCTAAAAAACAAGTGTCAAAAAAGATTGATCAATTTGCCAAAATAGCTAAAAAGGATTTTAAAATAGCGGTATATCCTTCCTGGAAATTATTCAAGAGTGGCACTTTGTTAATTGATTCAAATCAGATTATTATAGAAGCCTGCAAAGGTCACGTTTCTAATTTAATACGAAGAGGAAATACAAAGCTTAGCTTAATTTATGGTAAGAATAAAAAATTATTGGAATCCGTTGGTGAGAGTAAATTTCTTTCGTCTGCATTAAGAAGAAAAATTTTATCAGCAGTAAATAAAGTCAAAAGAGAAAACATCATTTTGGAATGGGCAATAGACCAAAACCAAGAATTTATTTTTTATAAACTGGAAGATTTAAAAGAAGCAGCTCGGAGTTTAATTAAGAAATATTCCTAAATTTATGAAGGAATTACTCGATAAAATTGAAGATTTAAAAGCAAAAGTTAAGGATTTAGAATCAAAGATTGATCTTCAGGCAAAAGAAAGAGAAATTAAAAGTCTGGAAGCAGAAATGAACGAGCCGGGTTTTTGGGATGATCAAAAAAGAGCTACCTGGATTTCTAAAAAAGTGGCTGATTTAAAAGAAGAGATTGCTGATTGGCAGAAGTTAAATAAAGAAGTTAGTGAACTTTTAGAATTTGCCAAAGAAGACCATCAAGATCAATCAGTTAATTTTAATAAAGAAATACAGGATAGATTTTTTGAGCTAAAACGATTTTTCTCTAAAATAGAATTAGTGACGATGATGAACAATAAATATGATGCTGATAGCGCAGTGTTGGCTATTTATGCTGGTGCTGGCGGCGACGATGCTCAAGATTGGGCGGAAATGTTGCTTAGAATGTATCTTAGATTTTTTGAAAGTAAAAATTGGCAGGCCAATATTATTGATCAGTCAAAAGGCACGGAAGTGGGCGTGAAAAGCGTGGTGATTGAAGTTAAAGGAAATTACGTTTATGGTTATTTAAAAGCCGAAGCCGGTGTTCATCGTTTGGTTCGGCTTTCTCCTTTTGATGCCGATCATGCCAGACATACTTCTTTTGCGCTGGTAGAAGTAATTCCGGAAATTGAACAGGATTCAGAAATTGAAATGAAACAGGATGATTTAAAAGTTGATGTTTTTAGGGCTTCGGGTCATGGCGGACAATCAGTTAATACTACTGATTCAGCTGTGAGAATCACTCATTTACCGACCGGTATTAAAGTTGTTTGTCAAAATGAACGTTCCCAGCATCAAAACAAAGAAACTGCTTTAAAATATTTAAAGGGTAAACTTTTAAAATATTATGAAGCCAAACTAGAAGAGGAGCGCCAGGCATTAAAAGGCCAGTTTACCGAAGCTTCCTGGGGCAATCAGATTCGTTCTTATGTTTTGCATCCTTATAAAATGGTTAAAGATCACCGGACTGATTATGAGGAAAGTGATCCTCAAAAAGTTTTGGACGGAGAAATTGAAAATTTTATTCAAGAATATTTGACGAAAAAATAATCACTACTTGTAGTTAGCCGACGGTTTTAAACCGTCGGCTAACTTTTAGTTTGATTAAATCTTTATGTTTTTATCAATTTATAGTAAAATTACCTCATGGAGAAAATTTTTTTATACAATACTTTAAATCGCAAAAAAGAAGAATTTAAGCCGATTAAAAAGGACAAGGTTGGTTTATATGCTTGCGGTCCGACTGTTTATGATTACGCGCATATTGGAAATCTTCGTACTTATATTTTTGAAGATGTTTTGCGCCGGGTTTTGGAATATAACAATTACAAAGTCAAATACATTATGAACATCACTGATGTCGGTCATTTAACGAGTGATGCTGATGAAGGCGAAGATAAGTTGGAGAAGAGTTCTCAAAAAGAAAGTAAAACTGTGGAGGAAATTGCTGAATTTTATACCAAAGCTTTTAAGGAAAATTTGAAAGATTTGAATATTCTATTTCCAGACAAATGGTGTAAAGCCACTGATTACATTAAAGAGCAAATCAGCTTTGTCAAAAAATTAGAAAAAAAAGGTTTAACTTATCAAATCTCTGATGGTGTTTATTTTGATATTTCTAAATATCCAGCTTATGCAAAATTAGCTAAGCTCAATATTGAAGGTCAAAAAGAAGGTGCGCGCGTAGGAATTAACAAGGAAAAAAGAAATCCCACTGATTTTGCTTTATGGAAATTGAGTGCCCTGCAGGGCACTCATCCTGAGCGAAGCGAAGAATTACATAAAAAACGTCAGATGGAATGGAAATCTCCGTGGGGTGTTGGTTTTCCTGGTTGGCATTTGGAGTGTTCTGCCATGAGCATTAAACATCTAGGTAAAGAATTTGATATTCATTGCGGCGGTATTGATCATATTCCTATTCATCATACTAATGAACGGGCGCAGAATTGGGGAGTGACTGATAAAGAAACAGTCAAATACTGGTTGCACGGTGAGTTTTTAGTCATCAATAAAGAACGGATGGGAAAATCCGAAAGAAACTTTGTAACTTTACAAACCTTGAAAGCTAAGGGGCTTAACCCGTTGGCTTATCGGTATTTTGTTTTACAGGCGCATTACCGCTCAAAGTTAAATTTCAGTTGGGAAGCGCTTAAAGCAGCACAAAATGGTTTGGATAATTTAATTAAAGAAATTTCCACATTTGATCCGCCTAAAATAGGTTGTGCTGAATTTGAACAAAGATTTTTGCAAGCAATTAATGATGATTTAGATACACCCAAGACTTTAGCAATTCTTCAGGAATTGATTAAATCAGATTATCCGTCTTCTGCTAAACGTCAAACCATTATTAAGTTTGATAAAATTTTAGGGTTAAATCTAAATCAATATAAACAGGAAAAAAGATTAAATTCCAAAATAAAAGAGTTGATTGAAGAACGTCAGCTTGCCCGTCAAAAAAAAGATTTTAAAACAGCAGATAAAATCCGTCGGGAATTAGAAAAACAGGGGATTAAAATTAAGGATAAAGCAGACGGCGGATATGAGTTAGAATAGTTGACAAATCAGAAAAAATAAATTAAGGTCAAATTAAATAATAACAGGGTCTTGCGGTATATTACTGCAAGCCTTTTTTATTGTTATTGAAAAGCGATGAAGATACGTAAATCATTGATAATATTCTACAGTTGCTTATGTTTTATTTTGGGCGTTGCTTTTGCCTCATTTTTTATTTTGCCTTGGCTAGTATTATATGGCGTTATTATTTTAGGATTGCTGGTTGTTATTTTATCCAATAAAAGGACTTTGGCCAGAACAATTGGCTGGTGTGTAATTTTTTTAATTTTAGGCATAGTCAGATGTCAATTATCATTACCGATTGTTAATGAAAATCATCTGGCTTTTTACAATAATGTCGGAGGAATCAATTTTTCTGATCGTCAATCAGTTGTTTTTCAAGGAATCATAGCTGATGAACCGGATGCGAGGAAGGACCATATTAAATTAAATCTTGAAAGTCAAAAACTAAAGGTTGAAAACAACTGGCAAAAAATTAAAGGAAGAGTTTTGATTAAAACAGGATTATTTCCCTTTTATCAATATGGCGATGTTCTGGAAATTTTTTGTGCTTTGGTTGAGCCAGAGCCGTTTAACGGTTTTTCTTATGATAAATATTTAGCCAAGTCCGATATTTATTCAATTTGTTATGGCGGAAAAATAAAATTAATTGAATCAGGCAAAGGTAATTTTTTTAAAGCCGCTGTTTTTAAAATCAAAACCAAAGTTGTAGAAACAGTCAGCCAGATTCTGCCTGAACCGCAAAGTTCGTTTTTAGGCGGTTTGCTTTGGGGAGCAAAAAAAGGCATGCCAGCTGACATTTTAGAAAGTTTCAACCGGACTGGAGTGACGCATATTATTGCTGTTTCTGGTTATAACATCACTATTATTGCTGTCATGCTTTCCAATTTATTTATCAATTTTGGCCTTTCCAGAAAAAAAGCATTTTGGCTGATTGTTTTAGGCATAATTTTTTTCGTCATTATCACTGGTTCGCCAGCTTCTATTGTCAGAGCGGGAATTATGGGAATTGTGGCATTAATTGCCACTGCTGTTGGTCGAGCCACTAAAATGCATAACACTTTAGCGATAGTTTGTTTTTTAATGTTAATTTTTAATCCCAAAGTCTTAATTTGGGATGCTGGTTTTCAATTATCGTTTTTCGCGACTATCGGCCTGATTTATTTTGTGCCGGTTTTGGAAAAATACACTAAATGGCTACCGCAAGTTTTTTCTATCAGAGAATCTTTAACCACCACTTTATCAGCCATTGTTTTAACTACACCTTTGATTTTGTTTCAGTTCGGCAGATTTTCTTTTTTAGCGCCTCTGGCTAATTTATTAATTTTGCCGATTATTCCTGTTAATATGGCTATTGGTTTTTTAGCCGTGGTTTTGGGTTTAATCTGGATTCCTTTGGGTCAAATAATTGCTTGGATTTCCTGGGTGATTTTAACTTATGTTTTAAAATTAACAGAAATTTTAGCAAAAGTTGAATGGGCCTCACTACCAGTGCCTAATCTTCATTGGTTGTTTATGGTTTTTGGCTATTTAATAATTGGTTATTTAATTTTTAGAAACCAACAAAAGAGTTTTATAAAAAAAGCGGAACACTGATGGTTCCGCGTAAGTCTTCTTGATTTGTGAAGAAAGACTTTCTTAGAGAAGCCGAGATGTTTCTTCCTGGTGCCTTCTTTCAAATATTCCTATCAGAAGATTTGCACGAGGGTGAAATTCACTTCTTTGTCCTGCTCCTTCTATACCAGCTATAAATTGTCTTGCTCCTTCTTCTGCTGAAATATCTGGAAGCGAAACTTGAGGACCTGAAGGAGGAGAGTTTACCTCTGTAGTGGATTGCCATTTAAACTGTTTCATCATTGACCTCCCAGGCGTTTAGGGGTTAGAGAATGTTAATAAAAGATCTTGATACTTTTATTAAAGCACAAAAGTAAATATTTATCAATATTATGAAAAAAATCATTAAAATCCTCATTGGTTTAATAATCATTTTATCCGTTCTTTTGGCTATTGTTCATTATTCAGATCAGGAAAATAATTTACAAGTTTATTTTTTTGATATTGGCCAGGGTGATGGCATGTTAATTAGAACTCCTTCGCACCACAACATTATCATAGACGGCGGGCCAGACAACACTTTTATTACCAAGCTGGGGCAGACTTTACCTTTTTATGACAAAACCATTGATTTAATGATTTTAACTCATCCGCATGATGACCACCTTTTTGGTTTGGTGGAAGTTTTAAAAAGGTATAAAGTTAAGCAGATTTTAGCGACCGGCGTAGAGCATTCCAGCAATGCTTATTTTACCTGGCTGGAGTTAATCAAAGAAAAAGATATTCCTTTTAAAATTGCTTTAAGCGGACAGCAGTTTATCTTTAAAAAAGACTGTTCTGGAAAGTATAACTGCCAGTCCAACGAAGTAATTATGGAGGTGATTTATCCTTTTGAGGATCTTTCTTCGCAAGAGGCAGATAACTTGAATGAAACATCGGTGGTCACCCAATTAAGATATGAGCAAATTAAAATTTTATTTACCGGTGATTTAGAAAAAGGAGGAGAAGAAAAAATTTTAGATTATTTAAATTCAAGGGAAGAAAAAGCAGATTTTAATTTAAGATCACAAGTTTTAAAAGTAGGACATCATGGCAGTAAAACATCATCAATTTTACCTTTTTTAAAGGCAATTGATCCTCAATATGCTATTATTCAAGTGGGACAAGATAATAAATTCAATCATCCTTTTTTAGAGGTTCTAAAAAATTTGGAAAGATTAGGCGCCGAAATATATCGTAATGATCTTAAGGGGGATATACTTCTTTTTAGTAACGGACAAGATGTCAACATAAAAGCAAGTTTTTAACTCTTGAATTATTTATAACTTTTGTTATAATAATAGCACAACACTTTAATCATTAAGAAGAATTTTTAGAATTTATGACTGAAAAAAATCCCAGCATTTTATTAATTGAAGATGAAGAGATGTTATCCAGTATGTATGAAACTAAATTCAGCAAGGAGAATTTTGAAATCAGGAAAGCTTTGGACGGGGAAACTGGCTTAAGACTGGCTCAAGAAAAAAAACCGGATTTAATACTTTTGGATATTATTATGCCTAAACTGGATGGCTTTACTGTTCTTAAAAAAATAAAAGCGGATCCTAATTTAAAAGATGTGCCGGTGGTTTTATTAACTAATTTAGGCCAGGATGAAGATGTAGAGAAAGGTAAAAAAATGGGAGTCGTTGGTTATTTAGTCAAAGCTAACACTACGCCGGCTCAAGTTGTAGAAAAGGTCAAAGAATATTTGCATTTATAATGAGTAACTAAAATAATATATGGAAAGAACATTAATTATTATAAAACCGGATGCTTTACAAAGAAATTTGGTAGGAGAGATTGTTTCCCGTTTTGAAAGAAAAGGATTAAAGATCATTGGTATGAAAATGTATGAATTAGATGATTTAAAACTGGATGAACATTATGCTCATCACAAAGATAAGCCCTTTTTTAGCAATCTTAAAAAGTTCATGAAAAGTTCGCCGATTATTCTCATGGTTTTGCAAGGCCCAGAAGTTATCCAGGCCTGTCGTTTATTGTGCGGTTCAACTAAAGGAGTGGAAGCTGATGCAGGTACTATTCGGGGAGATTTAGCTATGACTAATCTCAATTTGGTGCATGCTTCTGATTCACTAAAAACTGCCAAAAAAGAAATTCATCTCTTTTTCAATGAAGATGAATTATTTGATTATAAAAAAATTGACTCCCTTATGGTTTATGAGGAGGGGGTTGATTCGTGATCAGTAATTAGTAACTGGTAATCAGTAATCAGAGATTATTCCTTGAATACCTAATTGCCAGTTTTAATTAATTTGACAGGTTTTTTACTGTTTGATATACTGTTATCAAATCAATAACCACTATGATTAGCCAAGAAACCAACAATCAGAAACAGTATTTTCCCCAAAGTAAGAATTTTGGTTTCTTTTTCTTTTTTAGCCCCTAGTCTGGTGGTTGTTTAGTTGTTTTTAAAGTAATTAGCTTGCCACCAGACCGGTGGCTTTTTTGATTGTCCTGAAACCTTAGCTTTAAATTGAGTTTAAGGCCTAAATTTCCGAACAAATCAAAATTTAGGAGAACAGAATCATGAGTCAGGCATTGAATCTAACTTGCGCTCACTGTGGTGAATCAATTAATCAGATTTGGCAGGTGAATGGTTTTGAGAGTTTCACTTTTGAGACTGGAGGACGTCTTTATTCAGCAGGTTTTCATGGAATTTGCGGTAATGGCTGTGGATATACTGTAGTTACACATAATCCTGTCTTATCGCCACAGTGTCTTACTACCGGGATAACGGTTTTGCATATTCCACCCAAAGGTTTTTCAGCTTGGGTATAAAATTCTTCTGCTATCATCAAACCAATGAAACAGTAGAAATGGGTAAGTCTTAGAGCTTACCCATTTTTTTCTTTTATTTTAGCTATTTTTCTAAAATTTACTTGGCATTTATTATTTAATTTGCTATAGTAAAAGTACCCTACCTGTTTAGGCGGATTGGAGCTCTACAATCTCTTTGCTTGGGAGTTCTACATTATTCCGGTCTATGGACTTGGAATTGCGGACACCCAGCTGCCGTAACCCATGGATTGTCAGTTATAAGAGATATCTCAACTAGCTAACAGCTCATAGGTGGCACATCTGGTTTAAAGGAATTTCCAATCATGCCCTCTTAAGGTAGGGTTTTGGTTTTTAAATATTATTAAATTAGAAGGTTTAAGTCATTGATTTTTTATTGTTTTATGTTTAAAATAGATAATAATACCTTAGTATATTATTGAAAATTTTGGGTAAAATAATTATGTTTTTTAATATTAAACCCTTACAAAAAACAATCATTAATCAACCAGCTGAAAAAAAGGGGTTTAGGAAAAGTCCCTTTATTTTTTTGGTAGTTTTTTTAATAATTCAAATTTTAACTGGGGCTTTATATTTATCTAAACTTCAAAAAGCACAAGCAGCTGATTGTGGCGATGGTGTAGGCGCTTGCTCATGCGGAGACACAGTAGTCGCAGACCACACTTTAACCGGTGATTTGAATTGTGATGAAGACGGCTTAATTATTGGTGCTGATGGTATAACAATTAATGGAAATGGCCATACTTTAACTGGAGATGGTGATATTAATGATTATGGGATTTATAATAACGATTATGATTATGCAACTACTACTAATTTAATTATTACTAATTTTAGTGCTGGTGTCTATTTTAGCAACACTTCCAGTTCAACTATCCAGAATATTACTGCTAATTCAAATACTTATGGCATCTATCTTTCTTCCTCCGATTCTAACATCCTAACTAACAATACTACTAATAGTAATTCTTCTTATGGTATTTACATTATTGGTGCTAATAATACTTTAACTAGCAATGTAGCAAATAATAATTCTAATTCCGGTATCGGTTTCATTTCCGGCAATTATAATACCTTAACTAACAATACTACTAATAGTAATTCTTCTTATGGTATTTACATCGGCAGCACCGATAATACCTTAACTAACAATACTACTAATAGTAATTCTTCTCATGGTATTTACATCAACGGTGCTAATAATACTTTAACTAGCAATACCATTAGTCTAAATGTTCGTGGTATTCACATCGGCAGCACCGATAATATTTTAACTGGCAATACTGTTAGTAGTAATTCTTCTTATGGTATTTACATCGGCAGCACCGATAATATTTTAACTGGCAATACTGTTAGTCTAAGCACCTATGGTATTTACCCAATAGCTTCTTTGAATACTTTTGAGCAAAACATTTTTAGTAATAATAGATATTCCATATATAATTCCGGTGCTACCAACACTTACACAAGTAACCAATTCCTACATAATAGTACTTCTACAACCCTTGCTTTTCCTGAAATTGACAGGATTGTAAATATTAATGATACTGTTAATTTCACTTTAATTATGAAGGATCCTCAAGGTACGGCTTGTTCTAATTGTACTTACTCTGTGACCACCAATCCTTATGAAACAGTTGGGGTTTCTAAAACAGACAATACCTTAACCGGCTATTTTTCTCCTAATAAAAATGGCCTCTATACCCTAGATGTTCGAATCACTGATACCAACAGTAATGTAACCAAAAGAAATTTCGTTTTTTTAGTTGGGGATACTACTTCTTCTACCATTAGATATTATTTGAGAGATGATAATACTACTCATGGGCAACCATTTCCATTAGCTGGCGATGATGCTCATAGCATGCTTTTTGCACCACCTTCTGAAACAGAAGATTGGTTTTGTGTTACTTGGATTCAAAATTCCCCCGATGAACTGCCTAATTATCCTTTAGCTAATTTGGATAGTGTGGATATTCATAGTTGGTACAAACAATCAAGAAGTAGTGGGGCATATATTGGTATTGAAAGATTTGTTACTTATAGCAAGACAGTTGATCAGAGTGTGTCAGTTCTTGCTGTCGCGGATTACACCGAGAACACTTCCAGTTTTAATAGTACAAATTGGATGATGGATTATCAAACCAACTGGTACTGGTTAGCCGCCAAACTTCGAGGCAATAACCCCTATTGGCGCTCTACCCCAGATTTACCCTCCTACACTGACTTCACCTACACCTATTCCATTAATCCAGCAGTCAAGTCAACAAGCAATGACAACCTCATCATATTATCAGCTACTAAAGACTCTGATGATGATGCTAGTCTTGTCCTAGAAAACCCTATTTCTAGTGCTACCACCACTGATATTGTCCTAGACTACTTTAACCGTCCTTTTTCAGGCGTTACCACTTCCATCACTTCAGCCAGCTCTACTTCTTTTACCTCACCCAGCGTTTCCACTTCTACCACCACCACTATCGAATCAGTTAACATGGAAATCACCCCTGATTCAGACTCAGTTGACCTTTCTCTCACCACCTGGAACACTAGTGGTGACTATTCTAAAGAATGGACAGAAACCTCCAGTGCTTCTCCTACAGTAAGTCATACCGTAGGTGATTTAAGCCTTTCTACCTACTATACTGTCTGGTATACCAAAGATGGAGAAGATCAAGCCAGATTAACTACCCTAGAAGCTAATAGTTCAGGTGAAATCTCCTTTGATTATGACCAGGGTTTTTCTACTGTTACTT
>JAHITV010000014.1 GCA_018817315.1 Patescibacteria group bacterium | reverse complement strand
TTTATAGGCCGATGATAAAATTCTCTGAAAGGTGCTTTGAGAAGTTTTCATTTTTTTAGCACACTCCACCTGTTTTAAATCTTTTCTATTCTTTAATCTTAAAGCTTCTACTTCTTCAGCAGTTAATTCAACCACTTCTAAGGACCTCATTGGTACACTTTGAGGTTTGAAATAGGTTACATTTGGATTAAATCTAATTCTTCGGCAAAGCCTTGGTCTAACCATAGTTGAAATTATTAAAACCTAATGATATTCTATAGATGAAGAAGGCTACCCCAGCTCTTCCCTTTCAGAAAGAGCTGGGTTCTCGGCCTTCTTTTATTTTTTGGTCTTTAGTTCAGCCAGGCGTTCTTTAATAGCTTTTAGTTCGTCTTCTAAAGCCTCGGCTTCTTCTTTTAATATCCCTGACTCTTCTTTTTTGGTATAAAACCTTCTCCAGCCAAAACCTCGTCCAAATCCTCTGCGCCAACCCATTCCAGTCCCACAAGGACCTAATCCCCAGCCAGTGCCAGGACCTAAACCTAAAGGACCAGTTGCGTCAAATCTTGGCATATTTTTGTTTCTAATAATTTAATGATTGTTTGATAGCCCGACCTTTATAATAATAACTATCTATTATGAGTATATACCCATAACTATACCTTGTCAAGTCCTATTTATCCCCAATAAAAAACCGCCTCTTTACGAGGCGGTGAGAGAAAGTTATTTTTTCTTCTTCTTTGTCTTCTTTGTCTTCTTTTTTGCCATTTGGGTTAAACGGTCTAAACCGTTTCTACAAGAGATTGGCTGGAGTCGACTCTCTCCACAAAATCTCTTTATTACTTTATTATTGAACAATAAAAATTATTGTCAATATGTTAATAATTATCAACAGCTTTTAAAACTACATATTAAAAATCAATAAAGAGGAAAGCTATGTACAATAAGATTCGAACCTCTTGATTCGTTTAAAATAAGGAGTATGATAAGTTTAGACTTTATAAGTTGAGGTATCTTAAAGTAAGTCTTTAATAATCTCAAAAAATTAACGAAGGCCCAAATAAGAACCTGCCCTGTACCATTCTTTGGTGTGTGGGTAAAGGTCGTTTTTTTTCTTCCAATATAATTTATTAAGTTTATGGCCTTCAAAAAGTTTGAACCAAAAGGGGATTTCCCTCGAAAGATGTTTAAGGGAAATTGGAAATGTGCTGATTGTGGAACAGAAATAACTGAGCTCCCGTTTGAACCTGCACCAGACAGACCAATTTACTGTAGAGAGTGCTGGCAAAAAAGAAGAGCTGAAAGATCTAAACCTTAACCTCGAAGTTTACTCGCCAAATGGTGAGTAAATTTTATTAAATCTCCTGAAGCTATGATAAGACGAATATGAAAACTGTCTAATGATTAGTTTTCAAATTTTGCTATCATAAGCCTTGACATATAAGAAATAATATGCTACCGTTAGAATAGTTTATTAAATTAGGTTTTAAGGAGGTTGATATGAACATCAACATCAGTCAAAAGCGAGCCCAAGAAATCCTGGGTAAAAATTTTTTATCACTAAATGAAGTGATGGGGGACTCCAGTCTACTTCTTCTAAAAAAAGAGGTGGAAAAGATACCCAAAATTCCATTTAGTGATAAAGAACTCCAAGAAAAGAAGGACCATATTCTTTTCCTGTTTTCCGTAGACAGACGCATTAAAGGACAAGAACCCGACTTAAAATGGCGTTTGATGTCCAGAAAGGATCTTAGGGAAGTGCTTGGATGGTGCTGGTCTCCATCTCTACGGTTCCCGGGAGACCATACTTTTCCCCTTAGACACCTTCTTTTGTCTAGACTCCGCGATTAACGCTCGCTGATGAGCCTTCGACGGAAATTTTGTCGAGGGCTCTTTTCTTTTCTAAATTTTTTCAAGTTCATTTTTTATTTTAGTATTATGGTAGAATAAACGTAATTAAAATATATTTAAAAATGAGACATAAAATCTTTTTTATTTTATTTAATATATTACTTTTAGTCTTTTTATTCTCCGGAATTAAAACAGTTGAAGCTTCTGTTCAGGAAGAAAAAGCTAGATTAATCCAGCAAATCCAAGCCATTCAAAAAGAAATTCAACGTCTTAAAGCACTAATTTCAAATTTTAAATTACAAAAAGAAATTAACGCTGAATCATGCCTAGTGGTAAACCTTTCTGACAATTCAGTTATTTTAGAAAAAAACATTGATCGATTATATCCTATCGCTTCTATTACTAAACTAATGAGTACCGTAATTGCTTTTGAAAATATTGATACTAGCCAAACAATAACTTTAACAGAAAAAATGCTTGAACCCTTAGGATATAGCCCGTCTCTTTTTTTGGGTTTAAATGTTAGCACAAAAAATCTTCTAAAGGCTAGTCTTATTCAATCTACTAATGATGCTGCTGAATCTTTAACTTATTTTTTAGAAAAGGAAAAGTTTTTAAATTTAATGAATCAAAAAGCAAAAGAACTTAATATGACCAATACCTTTTTTTATGACGCTCATGGATTAAATCCTTCTAACCGTTCTACCGCCCCTGACATCGCTAAACTTTTAACTTATATTTATGAAAATCATCCGGAAATTTTAAGTATTACCAAAGATAATAACTTTTGGCTTCCTGATCAAACAGGAAGACTGCTTAAATTCAAAAATGTAAATAATTTTTATCAAGAACCTGATTTTATTGGCGGAAAAACCGGGTATTTGCCAGAAGCCAAACAAACATCGGCCTTATTATTTAATGTAAACGAAGAACCTATTGCTATCGTCCTTCTTTATTCAAAAAATCGCCAAACTGATACCCTAAGAATCCTTGATTGGCTCAAAAATAATTCTGTCCTTAAATAAATAACTTTCAATAAATTAAGAATAAACTGTCTTTTCAAAAAGATTTAAAAAAATCGCTAAAAAAGCGATTTTT
>JAHITV010000013.1 GCA_018817315.1 Patescibacteria group bacterium | reverse complement strand
TCCTGTTATTTTGGGTGTTATTAGTGCTTTGTTATTTTATGACATTCCGATTGCCTATGCCCCAACCAATGAAAACTCTACACCGCCGATGGTCAAAACTAAGGATTTCGGTGATTCCATTCAGGGTTATAATAAGATTCCTAAAGTTATTAGGGGAGGTATTCCGTTTATTCTTGGATTTAAAAATAAGATTGCTAATAAGATAAGTAATAAATTATCTAAAAAGACTGAGAAAGAGTTTATTACTTTATATCATGGGACGAATAATTTTACTGATATTGTAAAAAATGGATTTAAAAAAACTAAATTATATTTTACACCCGTTGCATTCGATGCAGAGAGATATTCACTGGGATGGTCAAAAATTATTGAACCTTTCGTATTTCAATTTAAGTTATTAAAAAAAGAATTTAATGAGTTGTATAAAATAGGTAAGATATTGCCTGATCCAAGAGATGCTAACGCTTTTTATACTAAGGATGGAAATTTAATAAAGAAAATTAATAATTTAATTAAAAGAGATTATGTTAAAAAGTGATAATGTTAGTTATTATTGGAATTTATTTCAGAGAAAAAAATTAGATAAGAGTGATGTTAGTGGATTAATAGAATTATATTCCAAATCTAGAGATGCTGAAACAAAATGTTCTATCGCAATATTATTGAGTTTTTTTTCTGGAGAAAAAAGGATTGCAGAAATATTGATAAGAACGCTAAAGTTATGGTCAAGAACTGATTATAGTGGTTGGACTTTGACTACTTATTCAAGATTTTTTGATCAATATCCATCGTATAGAAAAAAATATTTAAATTTAATGTTTAAAGGTAATAAAACAGAAAGAGGTATTTTGGCAAATTCGTTATTTTTTGTTAAAAATGAAAATAATAAGAATTTTAAAAAAATATTAAAGAAATTTATTATAAGTGAGAAGGACTATTTGATCAGATTTAGAATATTAAATAGATTATTCTATAAACAAAAAGTAAAATTGATTGAAAGAATATTGAATAAGAAGCAATTCATTGATTTTATAAGATTTTCTGATGACAATGAACGTCGCAATTTTATTTTAGGAATAATAAGTTTGCCGTATAAAAACAAATCACAATTGATTAGTGAAATTAAAAGGATGCTTATAGCAAGGTTTAAAAAGATTAGAATTAATGATACTAATTTTTTGAAAAAAATCGCAGACGAATTAATTGAGTTTGATAGAACTTCTATTTTGAAATTTGAAGATTAAAATTTATTTGTTTCTTGTGGGTTGTAACTTGTATCTTATTTATTTCCTACGTTTTGTAGTTGACTTTTTAGCTTAATATATTAAAATTTAGCTATTGTTTCCTTATTTTATGGCTAAATATAACTTTAAAGAAAAAGAAAAACATTGGCAGAATTTTTGGGCAGAAGAAAAGATTTACCAGTTTAATCCCCAGAGTCAAAAATCTTTTTATACTGTAGATACGCCTCCGCCAACAGTTTCAGCTGATTATCTGCATGCTGGGCATATTATGAGTTATTCGCAGGCAGAATTTATTGTTCGTTACAAAAGAATGAGAGGTTTTGAAGTGTATTATCCCATGGGTTTTGATGATAATGGTCTGCCGACCGAAAGATATGTGGAAAAAAAATATAATCTTAATAAAAATAATATTAATCGGGCGGAGTTTATTAAAAAGTGTTTAGCTGAGACAAAAATTGCCATCCAAACTTACCGGAATCTGTGGCAAATTTTAGGAATCTCTGTTGATTGGACTAAAACTTACAGCACCATTAATCAACACAGCCAAAGAATTTCCCAATGGTCTTTTCTAGATCTTTTTAAAAAAGGCAAATTAATCCATAAAGACGATCCTGTTTACTGGTGTACTAATTGCCAGACAGCTTTGGCGCAGGCAGATTTGGAAGATACAGAAGAGAGTAGTTTTCTAAATTATCTTACTTTTAAAACTAAGGATAATAAAGAATTTTTAATAGCAACGAGTAGGCCGGAACTTTTGCCTGCTTGTGTAGCTTTGTTTTTTAATCCTAAAGATGAACGTTATAAAAAGCTGGCAGGGAAGAAAGCGCAAGTACCTTTGTTTAATCAGCAAGTGCCGATTTTAGCGGATGAAGATGTTGACATTGATTATGGCACTGGTTTGATGATGGTTTGTACTTGGGGCGACATTGAAGATGTTAAAAAATGCCGTAAATATGATTTAACGTATCGGGCGGTTTTTACCCAAGACGGCAAATTGAATGAGCTAGCCAAGGAATTTGCTGGTTTAAAGATTGATAAAGCACGGCAGGAAATCATCAAAAAATTAAAAGCTGAAGGTTTTTTAAAAAAACAGGAAGAGATCATTCATGTCCTAAATACCCATGAACGTTGCAAAACCCCTGTTGAATTTATTAAAACCAAACAGTGGTTTATTGATATTTTAAGCGTTAAAAATAAACTTTTAGCGCAGATAAATAAGCTTAAGTGGTATCCTTCTTACATGAAAAAAAGAGCAATTGATTGGATTAATGCTCTTAATCAGGACTGGTGCATTTCCCGCCAGAGATTTTACGGTGTGCCTTTTCCGGTTTGGTACTGCCAGCAATGCGGAGAAGTTATAGTAGCCCAGGAAAAAGACTTGCCGATTGATCCTTTACAAACACAACCTTCTAATTATCAATGTGCAAAATGTAAAAGCAATAAACTTATTCCTGAAAAAGATATAATGGATACTTGGATGACTTCTTCTGTGACACCTTTGATAATTGCCGGTTTAATTGAAGATAAAGCAGTTCAGAAAAAATTATATCCGATAAATTTGCGACCGCAGGCATTTGAGATTATCAGAACCTGGTTATTTTACACGGTAGTAAAATCATATTATCATCATCAGTCCTTACCTTTTTATGAGGTGATGATTTCTGGTCATGGTTTGGATGATAAGGGCCAAAAAATTTCTAAACGTTTGGGTAATTTTATCCCAGCAGAAAAAATAGTGGAAAAATACGGAGCTGACGCTGTAAGATATTGGGCCACTGGTTCAACTTTAGGAGAAAATCTACGTTACAATGAGCAGGAAATAAAAAAAGGCAGCCGCACAGTCACCAAGTTATATAATGCTGCCCAGTTTTGCTTTTTACATTTTAAGAAGGATGATTATTCAAAATTGAAGATTGATGATTTACTTTTAGAAGATAAATGGATTCTGCATTATTTAAATCAAACAGTAAAAAATTCCGTTAAATATTTTGATAATTATCAATATTCCAAAGCCAGAGATGAAGTTGATAATTTTTTATGGCATTATTTTTGTGATAATTACTTGGAATTTGTTAAACACAGATTATATCAAAACGAGCCAGACAAAAAAGCTAAAACAGTTTTGTCTTATTGTTTATTGGCTATTATTAAAATGTATGCGCCAATAATGCCTTTTATTGCCGAGGAAATATATAATTTATATTTTGCTGATTTTGTAAAAACAAAAAGCATTCATTTAACTTCCTGGCCAGAGATTATCAAAAATCTAAAGTATTCAAGCAAAGAAACAGAAGAGTTTGAAAAAGTTTTGTCAGTTATTCGTGATATTAGAAAATACAAGTCAGAAAAACAGATTTCTTTAGGAGAAGAAGTAGGGGAATATACTACCAGCATAAAACTTTCGGAAAATAATATTGAGTTTATTAAACAGGTCGCAAAGGTTAAGGAGATAATAGTTAAATAATTTTTTATGAAGACTACCTTATCAGTTTGGCAATTTTTTCGTGGTCTTTTTAGATATTACCGTAATAACTTGACACCGCGTCGCGGCAAGCCCCAATGCTTGGCATTGGGGAAGGATAGCGACCCGTAATCTTTCGCAAAAGCTCTCGTATGATATTATCTAGGCATGACAGCCATTATTCACTCCAGCCATGCCAGATACGATCT
>JAHITV010000012.1 GCA_018817315.1 Patescibacteria group bacterium | reverse complement strand
TGGGTATACTAAAGGAGTTGGAACAAGGTTAGAATAAATGAGCTTAATTATTAACCTTGTTCAACTATGATTGCTCTTCTAAACCAAATACCTTCAGAGACTAAAATCAAGAAGCTTTTAAGGAAAATTGTTTTTGGCAGGAATATGTGTTGTCCTTTTTGCAATTCCAGAAAGGTGGGTTGTTCAGAGTCTCGGTATCGTTGTCAAAGATGTCGTCGTCCTTTCAGCTTGTTTTCAGGCACGTGGCTTAGCAACCTAAAATTATCTTTGAGAACTTTTTGGGCGCTGCTCTGGTGTTGGGTGAATCAGGTCCCGGTTAAGCAAACTGTTAAACTTTGCCATGTAAGCGAGGTTTCAGTCTATCATTGGTTTAGACAATTTAGGCTTCATTTACCTGATTTTGAAACGATTTTAGCAGGCAAGGTACAGATGGATGAAGCCTATTTTAGGAATATTTCGCTCCTAATGGCTAAAGAGATTGGTTCCAAAAAACTCGCTCATCAAATCGTTTACAAAAATTCAGTGAACAAGAGTGAAGCCAGTCAATTCCTGTTTCAATATATTCAACCTAAGAGTAAATTACAGACAGATGGCTCAAGTATTTACAAAAAAATCAATCAGTGGTGGCAAGTTAAACACAAGGTGGATATTCACAGGAAATTCCAATTTGGATTAACGAGTGAGATTGAAGGAATATTCGGTAATTTAAGAACATTTATCAGGAGAATGTACCATCATACTACTCCGGAACACTTACCAGAATACGTGAGTGAATTTTGCCTTAGATTTTCCTCACCAGAAATCTTCACTTCACCCAATGATTACTTAGCTAAAACCTTAAAGCCTGTTCCAACTTGTTAAGATTACCCTTAGTATTAGACTTGACAAAAATTAGATAATATGATATTATCACATATCATTATTAATTTGATCATTTACTATATAAATAAAGACATAGAAAGGGATACAAAATGAAAAAACCGCTAGTTGTAGATAGGGAGCTTATTATGTACCCTATAGACAACAATGTTTACACTGTGAAAGTTACTTCCATACCAGCTACTTGTTGTGAAACAGTAGAGAAAGCCCGGGAAGCTGCTGGTCTGCCAGAAAAAATTCCTTTCCGGATAACTTTAGATCGTGCAAATAATCAGGCTATAGTCTGGATTAAACCAAGAGATCGTAAGAAACTTTAAAGACACTGAGTCCTGAGCTCTGAGTTTAACGAAGAGCGAAGGGTCGAAGTGTCAAAGGCGGGAAACAAAATCGGCGGGAAAAATCAAGAAAAATTAAGAAAGAGGGGAAGAACTATGTCAACCACATTGAAGGAAACCATGGGAGACAGCAGGATCTTCTTGACCTACAGTCTTGCCATGACTATGCTTAGTAAATGTTCTATGATTCTTAAAGACCGTGGTGGAGATCCTAAAGCTATAGAACATATCACAACAGGAATAGAACTCTTAGCAGAACAGTTAAGAGACTATGCCGACAACAAAGACTTGGAAGAATCAGCAGAAGCAGAACTGAATAAGCTTTGTAAACTGCTGGACATCCGACGAGCATAAACCTCTTAAAGTCATATTCTCTGAATGTGACTAGACCCATTAGGCAACTGATGGGTCTTTTTTTATTTTTTAAAACCAAAAACACCTCCCTTTTTAGGAAGATGTTTTATATCTGATACAGATTTATTGTTGGTTTTCTAAAACCGGTGGTTGGTTAAATCTAAATCCTTTCATCATTCCCCTGTGTCCTGCCATTTTTTCTATGCCTAACTCTTCGCCAATTTGTTTTGCCTGATCCATTAAATTATGCATTTCTACAAATTTGGCAAAATTATCTTTATTAATATATTCAGTAATCGGACTATCAGCCATTAATTCTGCCCAAATATCATAATCGGAGTTTTTAATTGTTTCCTGAACAGCAGCAAATTTTTCTTGCATTTCAGCAAATTTTTCTGAGTCAAACTTGGGTCGCTCTTTGAAATTTCTTAAATTAACATTGGGACTGTCGCCAATAGTAACGGTTTGAGCAGCAAACACTGTGCCCACAGTAATTACTAATACCAACAAAGCAAGGGGAGCAATAAATTTCACTTTTTTCATAAATTGATAAGTTAGTTTATTAAGGTGAAGTGATCAACTTCTTTCTACTTTATAATACGCCTGCTTTACTGATTTTCTTTTAGGGATGCCTGATCACCGGCGGAGGCGGATTAAAGCCACGGCCAAAAGGCGGCAAAGGAAAAGTAGGCATAACCATCATTGCCTTAAAATTATGGTTATTTAATCTTCTGCCAATCATTTTAATCATTTCCCTTTCTTTAATTTCTAAATTATTACGCCAAACCGCCTGACTGGCATTAATTTGCCATTCCTCGTGATTTAAATCCATGATCCGGAAAAATTCCCTATTCTCAATACTTACTATTATACCCATTAATCTGCCTTCCTCAACACGGTCCCAAATTCTATGGCGTTGATTTAAAAACCGACCATAAACAGGTAATCTTTGGGTTAAGGAGGCATCAATTAAACGGCCAAAACCAAAATTATAGAACAAAGTCCCTAATAAAATACTAATTAAAATAATTCCCACTATTAATTGAAAAAGTGTTAAACGATACCCTTTTTTAGTATGCTTAATATTATAATGAGCAACAAAAATAAATAAGCCCAAAAAGATCAACCAAAAATAAGGCAGGGTCACTAAAATAAATCCCCCTAAACTATCATTAATATTTCTATAAATATCCCAATCATTATTCACTAACATATAAAGGATAACCGAAAAAGCTAAACTTCCGATAATTAAAGAAATAACACCAAAAAACCAAACTAAATAGTTTTTTAGCAAAAAATGCCATTTAGGTTCTGGTTTGATTTTTTTCTCTTTGATTAGTTCCAAAGTTTCCTGGCTGAAATTATTATCTGACATATTGTTTTAAGTTAATTTCCTGCTTAGCTAAATTTTCTTTAAAAAATTTTTTGCCTTTATTAATTAAAGTGGCCACCGTACCCATGGGTATTTTTAAAATGTCGGAAATTTCCTGATAGCTCTTTTCTTCAAAAAATTTTAGAACCAACACCTCTTTATATTTTTCAGGTAACTGGTTTAAAATTTTAAAAATGTTTTTTTGTAAATAAGCCAAGTCAATATCACTTTCCATCTTTAATTCAACCTTTATATTTTCTATTAAGTTGTTCTCTGTGTCTAAAAAGACAGTTTTGGGCCTGGCTTGTAGCTTACGATAATGACTAATAACCTGATTATGAGTAATACGATAAATCCAGGAGGAAAATTTTAAATCAGGATCAAAATCATTTAACTTGTAATAAACTTTAATAAAAACTTCCTGTAAAATATCTTTGGCATCTTCCAAAGAAATATTAGAAATCCTTTGAATGTACCTAAGCAGTTTATTTTCATATCTTTTGATTAAATACAAAAAATTATCCTGATTTTGCAAAGCAAGTCTAACTAATTCAGCATCGTTTTTTGGTGAATAATTATCTAAAGTAACCATAACTCTCATTATATAGTAATACGCCTTATAATTGAATTTTCTTTAGATTATTACTAAAACAAAGGGATGTTTCTGTTTTTGTTTTATTT
>JAHITV010000011.1 GCA_018817315.1 Patescibacteria group bacterium | reverse complement strand
AAATCATCCGATTTATTTTTATCTAAAGTTATTATATCCATATTTTATAATTTTGCTTTAACTATCATAACAAAAACAGATTATTTTCCTAAAAGTTTTAAAGTTTCTTTTATTCTTTCGGAAACATCAGTTATTTCCGTAGGGATTTGTCTGATAACTGCTATTATTTCTTTATGACTGTAGCCTAAATTACCTAGCGCTTCTATAATTTCTAAATCCCTAGGAGCGGCTTTAATTTCGGAAGTAGATATTTGAGTAGAGAGCGCTTCAATTTTACTTTTTAATTCCAGAATAATTCTTTCGGCTGTTTTTTTACCAATTCCTGCAACTTTTTGTAAAAGGAGAGGATCTCCGGATAAAACCGACTGTATAATATCTTCTACCGAAGCAACTGCCAGAGCCGCTAAAGCTGATTTTGGACCTACTCCAGAAATGTTTATCAGATTTTTAAATAACTCAAGTTCAGGCAAGTTTAGAAAACCATACAGTTCCTGGGAATCTTCACGGTGATAAAGATAAGTGTACAGTTCAATTTCCTGATTTTCATTTAACTGGGAAATGGTTTTTTCAGTAAGCATAACCTGATAACCGATTTGGCCAATATCAATAATTATGTATCTTTCTTTTTTAAGAATAATCTTGCCTTTTAAATAAGCGATCATAAGTTTAAAATTAGAGGTTAGTAATCAGTAATAAGTAGGGGGTCATAAAATAATAAATCTTCCTGATTACTGATTGCCGATACCCGATTTCTGAATTTGAGTTAATTATACAATTTTATTGATTTTTTTAGTAGTTGTTTGCTTTTTGTCAAATAATGATGATATTATTCAATCACTTTTTAATTAGTCCACAGACTAAAGTTTATAAAATTTATGGAGAAGTTTAAGTTAGTTTCGAAATTCAAACCGATCCTTCGACAAGCTCAGGATCTATTCAATATCATAGCGGTTTACGATTTTAAAATATATGTCTGATTTTAAGTTAATCTCAAAATTCAAACCGACTGGCGATCAGCCTCAAGCGATTAAGAAATTAGTCAAAGGTCTAAAAAAAGATTATAAAGATCAAACCTTACTTGGCGTGACTGGCAGCGGCAAGACTTTTACTATGGCTAATATTATTACCCAAGTGCAAAAGCCAACCTTAATTATTTCTCATAATAAAACTTTGGCAGCGCAGTTAGCTTCTGAATTCCAGGATTTTTTTCCTGAAAACGCAGTTCATTATTTTGTCAGTTATTATGATTATTATCAACCCGAAGCTTACATTCCCAGAAGCGATATTTATATTGAAAAGGAAACAGAAATTAATGAAGAAATTGACCGCTTGCGTCATGCAGCTACCAGCGCTTTATTGACCAGAAAAGATGTTTTAATTGTGGCTTCGGTTTCCTGTATTTATGGTTTGGGTTCACCTGCTGATTATCTTAATCTGCATCTGGAAATAAATCAGGGAGAAAAAATCAAACTTGATAAATTATTAAAAAGATTAAATGATATTCAGTATTCCCGCAATGAAATTGATTTTAAAAGAGGCACCTTTAGAGTCAGAGGTGATATTTTAGAAATTTTTCCTATTGAATCAATGGATAATATTGTCAGTGTGGAACTGTTTGGCGACAAAGTAGAAAAAATTTCCATGATGAATTATTTAACCCGCAAATCAAAGAAAACTGTAAACAAAATAAAGATTTTCCCAGCCAAGCATTTTGTTACACCTTTAGAACGGTTTAACAAATCCTTAAAAGAGATTACAGAGGAAATGAAACAACAAGTAAACTTTTTAAAAAAGAATAATCGTTTACTGGAAGCACAGCGAATAGAGCAAAGAACTAAATATGATCTGGAAATGATAGAGCAAACCGGTTATTGCACAGGCATTGAAAATTATTCCAGATATTTAACTAATCGTCGTGTTGGAGAACCGCCTGCTACTTTACTGGATTATTATCCAGAGGATTTTTTGATGTTTATTGATGAATCACATATTACTATTCCCCAGATCGGTGGTATGTATTATGGCGACCGCTCGCGTAAAAAGACTTTGATTGAATACGGTTTTCGCCTGCCTTCGGCTTTGGATAACCGCCCTCTTAATTTTAAGGAGTTTGAAAGCCATCTTAATCAGGTTATTTATGTTTCGGCCACTCCTGCAGCTTATGAATACCGAAAATCAAAGGTTAAAACATTTAAAACTAAATTTGCCGGTATAGAAAAAGAAATAGTTGATCAGCAAGATTTAATAAAAAAAATTGCTCAAAAAGATTCTCAAGTCGCTCAACAAGTAATCAGGCCAACAGGTTTGCTTGATCCGGAAGTGGAAGTAAAAAAGACTAAATATCAAATTGACGATCTTTTGGAAGAAATCAAAAAAAGAGCCAAGAAAAAACAGCGAGTTTTGGTAACCACTTTAACCAAGCGTTTAGCTGAAGATTTAACTGAATACCTTCAGGAGCTGGATATCAAAGTTCAGTATCTTCATTCAGAAATTCAAACTTTGGAGCGGCTGGATATTTTGCGTGATTTAAGATTAGGTAAATATGATGTCTTAATAGGTATTAATCTTTTGCGTGAAGGTCTGGATTTACCGGAAGTTTCTTTGGTCGCTATTTTAGACGCGGATAAAGAAGGATTTTTAAGAAGTGAAACCTCTTTAATCCAAGTAATGGGCAGG
Source organism: Patescibacteria group bacterium (assembly GCA_018817315.1). Classification (GTDB taxonomy): domain Bacteria; phylum Patescibacteriota; class Patescibacteriia; order UBA1558; family UBA10009; genus JAHITV01. Next base: position 4,845 of record JAHITV010000011.1, on the reverse strand, counting down.
GCAGCGCGTCATTTACAAGGCAAAGTTATTATGTACGCTGATAAAGTTACTGTTTCCATGAAAAAAGCTATTACAGAAACTAAGCGCCGCCGCAAGGTTCAAAGTGATTATAATAAAAAACATAAAATCACGCCTCGTTCTATTGTTAAAGACATTAAAGAAGGTGAATTAAAGGGCAGAGAATTAAAAAAGAAAGAAATAATAAGTAAAGATTTAATTTCTTTACCCAAAGATGAAATAAATTTTCTGTTTAAAGATTGGCAAAAGCAGATGGAATTGGCAGCCAGTAATTTGGAATTTGAAAAAGCAGCGGAACTAAGAGATTTAATTGAAAGAGTTACTAAACTTAAGAAAATAAAAAGTCCCAGGAAAGTTTCCTAAGGACTTTTAACCACTGCCTTATTGTTTTTGTTATCATCTTCTCCCCCTACAGATGTAACGATAGGCAGGGTGTTGTCTTGTTTTGGGTCTGGCTAAGTCATCCAGGATCCAGCCAATTATAGTGCTGGTAGCTAGGGTTCCGAAAAAGACCCCAACATCATCCCAGTCGTCCCAAACAAGGGAATTGCTCTGCTGCCAGACATAAATAGTCCCTCCAAGCAAACCAGCCAAGGTTAAAATACCTTGATAATTGGTATAACGCTTGGGCTCGGCATAAACCCACATTAACCCTTGGCCTTTTTGAGGATAATCATAGCCGTTAGGGTGATGGAATGGACTACGTGCATCAAAGCGAGTCCAGTTGTAAAGCGTCAACTGATTGCCGAGTGAATCTGTTACTTCCTCTGTTAGTGTTGGCATAACAATCTGCGCTTGGGCAGATTGGGCAGAGATGCATAACAGCAGAACAGTAAGTAAAATGAACAGGATTTTCATCATTTGCCTCTTTCTTGAAGAATTTTGAAACATTTCTTTATATCATAGAATAACATTACAGTCAATATTAAAATTGATTTTCAGATTAGATTACTATAAAGTAACTTTAATATGCAAAAAGTTTTAATCGCTGGGACTTTTGATATTATTCATCCAGGACATCTTAATTTATTTAAACAAGCCAAGGAGTTGGGCGATTATTTAGTGGTGTTAGTAGCCAGAGATAAGAATGTAATAAAAAATAAAGGAAACAAACCTTTTTTCAAAGAAGCTGAAAGATTAAAACAGCTGTCAAAAATAAATTTAATAGACAAAGTTATCTTAGGAGATTTCAGCGATCCTTATAAAATAATCCAGCAGCAAAAGCCAGACATTATTGCTTTGGGCTATGATCAACAAGTTTATGTTGCCGGTCTTTATCAATTGCTTTCTAGGACAAATTTATCCTTTAAAATTACTAGACTAAAGCCATTCAGCGGAGATATTTGCAGCAGTAAAAGAATAAGAAAAGCGATGGAAGATAAACAGTCAGGATTTTTATTAATTAACAAAGAGCCAGCTTATACTTCTCATGATGTAGTGGCAAAACTTAGAACTTTAACAGGCATTAGAAAAATTGGTCATACTGGTACGCTTGATCCTTTAGCTACTGGTGTTTTAATTTGTGCTGTTGGTAAAGCCACCACCTTAACAGGTTTGTTTAATGTTTTGCCAAAAACATATTATGCCACTATAAAATTGGGAGTAACTTCCGATACTTATGACAGGCAAGGTAAGTTAAGTGAGTCAGCCGCTACAGTTAATATTTCACTTCCAGAAATAAAAAATATTTTAAAAGATTTTACCGGTAAAAAACAGCAAATACCGCCCATGTTTTCTGCTAAAAAAGTTAACGGTAAAAAATTATATGTTTTAGCACGTCAAAATAAGATTGTTAAACGTCCAGCCCAGGAAATAGAAATTTATCAGCTTACCATTATTAATTGGCAGTCACCTTTTTTGGAAATAAAAGTGATTTGTTCAGCCGGAACTTATATCCGTTCTTTAGTTCATGATTTTGGTCAAAAAACTGGCCAAGATGCGGTGTTATGGGAATTAAAAAGAACCGCTATTGGCGATTTTAAAATAGAAGAAACTTTTAAGATCAGTGATAATCTTTTAAACTCCCCAAACTGGCAAGAATTTTTAATTAAACCTTCGGAAGCTATAAATCGCCTAAACGAATGTTATGTCCAGAATGTTGGGTGATAGCTTTTTCTATCTGGTGGTTCAGGAATTTGGTTTTATCAAGTTTTCTGGCAAAATCAGTTAATTTAACTGAATGACCTGGGCAAATGTCAATACCGCATTCTTCTTCTAATTTTCTGGCTGCCTCAACAGAGTCAGTCATATTATAAAGGTCTTCAGCAATAAGTAGTTGTTCTTCGTAAGTTAAATATTCAGTTTTCATAAAGATTTGATTATTTTATTAAACCGTGCTAGTATCATCTTATCTTATTTTATTGATCTAATAAAGATTAGATTTATGCCTATAAAAAAATCAGCTAAAAAATCTTTGCGTCAGTCAGCTAAAAGACGTTTAAGAAATTTAAGTCGTAAAAGTGATATTAAGGAGTTAACTAAAAAAATAACCAAAGCTTTAGCAGCCAAAGAAACTGATAAGCTATTAGAACTTTTACATCAGGTGCAAAAAGCTCTTGATAAAGCCGCTAAAAAGGGGGTGATCAAAAAGAACACCGCTAACAGAAAAAAATCAAGATTGGCCATTAAAATCAATAAGATTAAATCTGCAAAATAAACAGGTCTAATAAAGGTTGTGGCGGTAAGCTGGTTGATTTGAATTTTTTTTCAAGTTCCACCAGTTTAGCATAAATATCCTGCAGTTTAGCCAAAGTAAATTTCTTTGCCAAAGGCAAAGATTTTTTTACTACATAAGGATGAAGTTTGATTTGCTTGGCAATCTCTGTCTGGCTTAGCTTTTGTCCAACCAGCGATTTAAGCTCGGTAGTAATTCTGAACTGTCTGATAATCATGGAAAGAATATAAATTTCACCTAAGCCCAAATTCAGCTGTTCATTAAGTAATCGTAAAGCCAAAGCTTTATTGCCTCCGGCAATTGCATCTATCAAGCCAAAAATATTTTCATCAAGTTTAGATTGAACCAATTGTTGCGCAGCTTTGACTGTAATAGCTCCTTTGCTAAAAGCTAAAAGTTTATCCAGTTCATTAGCCAGTTGCCATAAATCGTTTCCGGTGGCAGTCACTAAAAAAGTAATGGCAGCATTATCTATCTGGCCATTTTGTTTTTGCACATAGCTTTTTATCCATTGAGCAAGTTTTTGATTTTCTAAAAGAGTGAATTCCTGGGTGTATTTTTTATCTTGAGAAAGTAGTTTAAAAAGTTCATTTTTAGGATCAGCTTTGCCTGCCTGCCAAAAAATAAAAATATTATCTGATTTTTTAAGATCAGTTATCAGGTCTTTGAGCGTTTCCACGGTTTCTTTAGAAAGTTTATTTGATAAAAGGTTTTTAATAATTAATAATCTTTTGCTGACCAAAAAACCTGTTTGACCAGCGGCGCTATTAAATTTTTCCAAATCAAATTTATCTCCTTCTAAAGTAAAAATATTAATGCCAGAGGGATCTGTTTTGGCAATAAATTTTTCTTTAATTTCTTTGAGTTTTTGCTGCGAATTATAAATATCTTCGCCGTAAAGGAAGATGATCATGTTGGTTTATAGTAAATGGCTTATAGCTTATGGCAAATGGCTTATGGTTTTATGGTGTGGGTTTATTTAGGGTTAATAAGTAGATGAAAATAGTTAGGATGATGATTTGGACTAGTGCGCCTTTGAGCGGAGAAATCCTGACCTTGAAGAAATCATGGAAAAAAGTGAAAATTTTCTGAGGGTAGTTCAATAAAACATCCAATTTGAAAGTCTCTTTAAAGCCAAAGAGATAATCTGGTAGCAAAGAACCGATTAAACAAGAAATAGTTGGTCCTGATAAGTTGATTAAGTTGTTTTTCCAAAGCACCATCGTCAGAATAGCTACGCCTAAGGTGTCTAGAGTACTACCCAGCCATAATCTTCTTTTCCAGACTTTTTCACCTAATCGCCGGTCAAAAATCACTTCATCGCCGTGTGGTATCATATCTAAGATTAAGTGGGAAAGCAAACCCAAAATAAAAGCTAGACTAATGCTTTGTGTTTGTTCGCCGATCAGGGCGGCAGCAGTAGCGTGGACAGTTAAAAACATATTCTATATTCTATAATTTTTTTGAAGTTTAGGGAATTAACTTGACTAAGTGTTTTTTTGTGTTAAAATAGTTTATTATGTTATTTTCAGTATTTATATAAGAGTAATACCGATGTGCTTATCAACACACCAGTTATCAGGGATAAGAAGAAAAACAACTTCAATGTTTAATTTTGCCGAACAACCTCCTGTTGTCGGCCAAGTTGTTAAGTTGTTCAATCCCCCTGATGTTATGGTTCTTGCTGCGTCAATGGGCGGCGGAGGCAGTGCTGAACCTGTTCATTGTGGCGGGTCAAAAAGCGGTCAGCCAGTATCAGATTGGCAGGTTGACAATCGACATGGATTTACTGTTATGACTTTCCAAAGGGACCGTCCTGCTCCTGATCCGTGCAGTGCCAATAGGTGGATTTATGGAGGAGTGCTAGGTAGCTTCCATGTCTTTCGTTGTCAATTATGCGGTAACGATTCAGTAAAGCTCCCCGTTACAAATCAGGGCAATAGCCATTGGTTGCCGGCCTGATCCAGTAAATCAGAATTATTCAAAAATATTCTGAAACAAAAAAGGTCCTAAGACAAACAGGGCCTTTTATTTTTTGAGTCTAAACTTTTTAATGGAACGTTTTCTATTATTATTTAAAGAGGCGACTAATTGAATATTGTCCAGAATAAAAGAATAATTTGTTTTGAGCGGGTATTTTTTTAAGAATTTTT
>JAHITV010000010.1 GCA_018817315.1 Patescibacteria group bacterium | reverse complement strand
TGGCATGGCTGGAGTGAATAATGGCTGTCATGCCTAGATAATATCATACGAGAGCTTTTGCGAAAGATTACGGGTCGCTATCCTTCCCCAATGCCAAGCATTGGGGCTTGCCGCGACGCGGTGTCAAAAACTAAAAATGTACTCTACCCGCTTTTAACGGGGATAATTTTAATGAACCTCCTTTATTCAGTGATTTCTACAGAATCATCTACACCAACAGAAAAAGGTTGATTTTCTTCTGAAATCTCTGCTGATGCTGGATCATTATCCAATAATTGATTAGTTGAGGTGGCTTGATTACTGTCTATTTCTTTATTTTCCACACTACTGGTTGTACCGTTAATCCTGCTGATTACCTGGTCTACTTCACCAACCAGTTGATTGCTTTCCTTCATTTTATCCATAGATTCTATATATAAATCACTTTCTAATAATTTTCTTGCTTCATCCAAAGAAATTTGAGCACTCTTTAACTTTTCTTCTAATTCTTGAATTTTCTCATCTTCTAAAACAACAATTGTGGATGTTGCTGATAAATCTCCGCTTAAATTAGCTAAATCTCCACTATTAAACTGATACTGGTTTAATTCATCTTTTATTTTTTCTATTTTTTCAGCTATTCTTTCTATTTTATCCCCAACTAAAATCTCTTTTTCCTCTGCAGAAAGATTTTGTTCAGAAATTATATTATCCTTATCTTTACCTTGAGTAACCAATAATTCAATAGCGCTGTTTTCCACCTCTTCGCTAGCAGCTATTACTTCAGTTACAGTATTATCAACTGCTTTTATTTCTGCTTCCTTAATTACCTGATCTAAAATTACTACTGTATCCTTAACATTTTCAGTTATTTTTTTAGCTAAATCTTTAGCAGTATCAATGTTTTCTTCATCTTGTTTAACAATATCCAGAGAAACTCCTGCTGCTGTTAAATCCTGTTTCAGTTTAGTTACCACTGTATTAATATTCTTTTCTTTATCTTTAATACTTTTAATACTAGAAGTGTCTTTTTGAGCAAGTTTTAACGCTTCACCCACTCTTTTTTTAGCATGTTTTAAATATATTTCAGTCTCTTGTTTAGACGAAGTAGCTAAAACTAACTCCACTTTTTCAATGGTTTGTTTAACTTTATACAAAGGCTTGGTTGGCACATATTCAGCTTCAGCTGCTATTCCTGTACCACCAATTACTACAATCACTAAAGCAAGGGCTGTAATTCTACCAGCAACAGGCATTAATTTCCTCTGTCCCGCCAACCAAAATATTTTAAAATTATAAGTCCAAGAAGTACGATAAACAATAGTGTCCTTTTTCACTGTATTTACAAAAAAATCCCTGGTGGAATTAATCCATTCTCCAGAGGGCTCTATTTCTTCCAGTTTTTTAAATTGTTTTATTAATCTTTCTGACATTATTTTATATATTTACGTAAATCTTTTAAGGCCCGGTGGATAAGTACTCTGACATGACCAGTAGACTTATCCACAATATTAGATATTTCTCTAATAGTCATTTCTTCAATGTAACGTAGAATGATTATTTCCTTTTGATCAGTATTTAAAGTATTCAATAATTTTTTCAACGCTTCTCTGTCAATTTCCTGATCAGGATCTACTTTTATTTCATCCACTAATTCTTCACTTATATATATAAGAGGCAATTCTTTTTTTTCTCTGCTCCGGTAATAATCAATGACTAAATTCCTGGCTGTTTGATAAATGAATGACTTAAAATTTTTAATCCTTTTTCCTTTATATATATATTCCCAAACTTTCAAAAATGCCTGGCTAGCTAAATCTTCTGCTAATTGTTCATTTGATACTTTAAAATAAATATAGCGGTAAATTCTTCTACTATATAAATCAAATAAGGAACCAAACGCTTCAGGTTCACCGTTTATAGCCCTAAAAATCAGTAATTTCTCTGAATATTTATTATCGTTACTCATTAAATTAGACGAAATAATCTTTAAAATGTTACAGCGATTATTATAAAATATTTTAATATTTTTGTCTATATATTATTTTGCTTATTTTTAGCAAAAAAATAGGACTACTATATAAATCCAAGATAAATATTTTATATTATTAAATTTTCTATTCTTTTTACTAATTTGACTTATAAAATGATTTATTGTTCAATAATTTTAAAAATGTTTATCCAGCCCACTAAATCAGCGGGTATAGATTTATTTTATAAAGTATACATTATTCTGGAATTAAATACTAAAATAATTTATTTAGTTTATTAAAAACATAAATTAGTTATAGAATAGTGTATAATATGTTAAAATATAAATAATGAATAATGATAATAAAAAACCACTACTGCCAATTAGAGTTTCTATAAGTGAAGCTTCCAGATTATTTGGCGTTTCCACAAAAACAATAAGACAAGCAATAAAAAATCAGGAAATAAGATATATTGTAGTTAAAAATAGATATAAAATAAATTTTGAAAGTGTTCTTAGATGGTCACAACTATCAACCAGAAGAAAAAATATTTTATCCACAGAAGGAATAGGAAAATTCGTAGAAAAATGGAAAATTAAAAACCGTAAATACAGCCCTAATCCAGAACTTATTGATAAATTAAGAAATGATTATTTTAAGCCTGAAAAATAATCTTATATTTGTATAAAGTCAAACAATACTAAATTTTCTAATAATTGCTCTAACAATCCCTTGAATTAAGGGATTTTTGGAATAAATCGGCTTCATAGTAGAATTGGCTGGCTGTAAACGAATGCGATTCTTTTCACGATAAAATTTCTTTAAAGTAGCATAAGCATTGTCAAGTAAAGCCACAACCACATCGCCATTTTTAGGACTATAATTTCTCTCCACAATAACATAATCACCATCCCAAATACCTTCCTCAATCATGGATTGACCTTTTACTTTTAAAATATAGGAATTTTCAGCATTAGCTACAAAATCAGCAGGTACAGCCATTGCTTCTTTATCCTCAACTGCTTCAATTGGCTCACCAGCAGTAATTAAACCAACTAAAGGCAGATCAACAGCAATAGCGTCACGGTAATTTGATAAAAATACAGGCTCTAAAGCTCTTTTTTGATTAAAATTGGCTTTTAAATAGCCTTTCTCCTGTAAACCCTTAATATGCTGGTGAACAGTGGCTGGCGAGGAAATGCTAAAATGTGCAGCAATTTCCATATAACTAGGAGAATAACTATTTTTCTGGATATATTCTACAACAAAATCTATAATTTCCTTTTGACGTTTTGATAATTTGTTCATAAACTTTTTTATTAAATACTAAACCCTAAACAAATTCTAATGACCGAAATTCAAATATCAAAATAGTTTTAAACATTTGAAATTAGAATTTTAATGTTGTTTAGGATTTAAATATGTATAAGTTATCCACAGAAACAATATTTCCCTTTACTATTATTATACCGAAAATAAACCGAAAGTACAATTATTAAAGTATTGAGATAAATTATCATTTTTTAAAACAAAAAATCTCCACTTAATAAAGTAAAGATTTTAATCTAATAACTAATTAACCTTATAGCCAATAATTACAGTTCCCCTAAAATAACCTTTATTTCCTGACCTTCCCCTGCCCTACTAATAGTTAAAGTTAATTCCTGACCAGGAGTGTAATCATTGATCAATTTAGTTAAAGAATTTTTCTCATCAACATCCTCATTATTAACTTTTAAAATAACATCCCCTGCCTCAAGGCCGGCAACAGCTGCCGGACTTTTATCAATAACAGCTAAAATATCATTTTCACTATCCCCTAAAAGCACTGCTCCCTTACTTTGACCTTCAGTAATTTTATCGCTTAAACCCAAAGCTTCGCTTAAATCAACATAACGCACCCCCAAAAAACTACGAATTACTTCTTCGGAACTTTCCAGAAAATTATTAACAGTAGAGTTTAAATAATAACTGGGAACAGCCAAACGAATCTGCTCTTTTCCAGAATCAAAAAGCATACCAATTACTTCCATGTGTTCATTAAGTAAAAAGCCGCCATTATAAACAGCATCTAAGGTGGAAGAAATTTTTAAATAATGATCTATCTGTTCAGTGGACAGTAAAAAATCGCTACCCTGGCTTTGATCATGATAAGCGAATTTTTGAATCAAAGTCTTAGTAAGATCTGAACCATGATTTTGCATAGAATATCTGGCTACCAGTAACGGATCTGTAGGCTTTATTGCATCCAAATCAGCAAATCTTACCGGAGATAAATTTTGACTCAAAACCTTAACTAACACTGTTTGACTGAAAGGATCAATAACTGTTTTTACAGGTTCAAGAATCTCTTTATCAGGAGTGATAATTACATAATCCTCTTCTTTGACAACGCTTTGATGAGTCATTAGCCAACCGTCGCTGGTAACGGCTAAACCACTGCCTAAAAAGTCCTTTTCTAAATAAAGAGAATCTAAAATATTATCTTTGCTTCTTCTCTTATAAAAACCAACTACCTGGCTTCTAAGCTGCATTAAAGCTTGATTAAAAACCTTATCATCTTCCTCAAGTAAAAAATTAAGGTCTAAAACCTCTTTGGTTTCATTAGTATTAATGGTAGGCACAATAATCTGATTATAATCGCTAAACCATAAATCCTGCACAAAACCGGCTAAAAAACCGGCAATTATAGAAACAATTAAATAAAAAAAGAATACCTTACTACTTACGCCACTGCTTTTTGTAGGTGAGGTAAATGACTGTTGATAAATTTTAGCTATAATTTCTTTTTTTTCTTTCTTTTTCTTTGGGTTTTTGTCCATATCTTATATTATAAACTAATTTCTCATTATTTCCAAGATCCTAAAACCAAGTGGCTGTCCCCAGAATCAACAAAATCAGAATAATACTTATTAATAGATAAGTGGCTAACTGTTTCGCCTGACGTTCTTTGCTAAAGTGCCAATTAATTGACTCATTAATAAAAAAATAAAAAATAACCAGCAACATGCCCTTTAAATAATAAATCAAAGGTAAAAAAGAAATAACCACAAATAATTCACCAATCAATAAAGCAATAATTAATTTAAAATAAAAAGCTTTAATTTTAACATCCCAACTGCCATAATTATTATACCAACCCAAGACCAGTATTAGCACTGGAAGAATTAAAGCCAGCCAAAAAACTGGAGTGTATAAAAAAGCTGTTAAACCAAAAAAGGAAGAAGCCAATAAAAATATTATAAAAATTTGGCTTAAGCGAAAAAACACCCATAATTTTTCCAAGCCAACAACCATCTTTTTAAAATATTGAGTGAATAATTGATCAATATAATAAAAAAATAAAGAAATAGCGGTAACTGCCAGCACTATTTTTAAGAAAATATTCTCTATAAAAATGAAAAGAAAAATAGCGCTAAAAATTATTAAAAAACCAAAAAAAGAATAAAAAAACTTTTCTTTTTTAGTTTCAACTTTTCTATCTACCAAAAACCAAATACCCCAAAAAGCAAGCAAACAACTGCTAACTAAAATCCCATATATCAACGTTTCTTTCCAAAATAAAAGACTTAATAAAAAAGCTAAAAGAAGTACAATTAAATAACTAAAAAGGCGATAATATAACATTAAAAGTTATTTAAACTTAATAAAAATTATTGATGATAAAAAGCGATAGTTCAGAAGATAGCCAACTATATTTTTTTACTATCTTTTCTAAAATCAAACTGGTTTCATCCAAAGAAGCAAGATCACCTTCCTTGAATTTATTAATTGCTCCAACTAATTGAAAATGTAAATTCCGAAATTCAACCGGCACCATTAAAACCAATAAATCATCCTCAAATTTTTGCATGGACTGCTGCTTGCCTTCCTCATGACTATAATTTTCCAATAAAGTTTTTAAACTTTGCTGATATTCTGTTTTTAACTGATGCTGCCTTAAATATAATTCCTGATTTGGCTTTGTTTGAATTATAAAATTAGAGTCAGCGCTGACCACTGCCGAACTAACAGTTAAAACTATGGTGGAATAATAAAGCAAAAAAGCAAAAAGTAATATCCTTCCAAAATTCATAATAATTATATTTTAAATATTGAATTACTTAAAAAATCTATCTAAACAACATGATTAAGGAAACTATGATTAAAGCGCCTATCATTAAAGTAACCAAACTAATTACTAAACTAATAATTGCTAAACGGTACTCTTTTTGAGTAACTAAATATAAAGGATAGCCAAAAATCAAAAATCCTGATAAAGCAGCACTAAACACTAAAAGGAGCAACATGGCTACAATTGTCAAAATTCCTCCTGGTTTATCAGCAATGTTTTCCATACTAAGCATAAACAAAGCAACTAAAACACAGTAAATAATTTCCAAAATTGCTCCGCCAATGCTGTATTTTAAAATTTGTGTTCCAATTTTTTTCTCCATATAAATATATTTTAAACTATTAAAAACTCCATTTATCTGACTTCATTTCCTGCCAATCTTCGCTTCCATCTTCCTGATAAATCTTTAAAGTATGAGTGAATTCATTATCGGCATAAACATAATCAACCTTTACTTCGCCCCCTATACGTCGGCTAAAATGTGTCTTTTTATCCAAAAGCTTGGGTCTGGTAACCCATTCTAATTTCATTTTACCCAAAGGACTCTTAAATTCAATGATTTCTGTTGATTCTTTTCTTTCTTCATTGCTCTCTGTTCTTTCATCCAAAACTTCCATACTATTTTTTATTTTCTCTTTTATCTCTTGCCACTTATCAGGATGCATAAAAAAATTAAATTATAAATTCTAAATCCTAATGTTCTAAACAATTACCTAAATTCAAATTTTCTAATGTTCAAAAAGTTTTAAAAATTTGATCATTTGGTAATTTGAATTTGTTTAGCCTTCGGCCGTGAGCTCAGGCCGAATGGGATTTAGAAATTCGTGCTTAGGATTTATTAATCAAGGTATTTTTTACCTTTTAATTCTGGGGGGGAATAATCTTGTTCAACTGGTTCATTATAATCAGGATTGTATTTATAATCTTTACCGTAGCCGATTTCTTTCATTAATTCTGTAGGAGCGTTTCTTAAATGAAGAGGTACAGGATAACTAGGTAAATCTTTAATGTCTTTTAAAACAGCTTGGTAAGCTGAATACAGTTTATTGCTTTTAGGAGCGCAAGCTAAATAAACCACAGCTTGAGCCAAATTTAATTTACATTCTGGCAAACCAATAAAGTGACAGGCCTGATAAGCTGCTACTGCCTGATTTAGAGCTTGAGGATCAGCCACGCCAATATCTTCGGAAGCAAAACGAATAAGACGTCTGGCAATATACAAAGGATCTTCACCCGCCTCCAACATTCTACCTAACCAATACAAACTGGCATCAGCATCTGAACCGCGCATACTTTTATGTAAAGCAGAAATAATATTGTAATGTTCTTCACCAGCTTTATCATAAAGCAGATGCGTCTTTTGCAAAGATTCTTGTACTATCTCTTTAGACACCTCAATTATACCATCTTTATCAGATTTTGTCGTTTTTACAGCCAGCTCTAAAGCATTTAAAGCAACTCTGGCATCACCAGCTGACATTAATGATAAATAATTAATAACTTCGTCATCTATTTTTACTTTTTTTGCTTTAAGACCATAATCAGACACTAAAGCAAGTTGTAAAATTTTGGCAAGATCTTTTGTCTCCAAAGTATTTAAGATAAATACCTGAGCACGGGAAAGTAAAGGAGCAATTACCTCAAAAGAAGGATTTTCTGTAGTAGCGCCAATCAGGATAATAGTGCCGTCTTCAATTACCGGCAAAAAAGTTGCTTGTTGAGTTTTATTAAAACGATGAATCTCATCCACAAATAAAATGGTTTTTTGCTGATGGAATTTTTTTCTTTCTCTGGCAGCAGAAATTATTTCCTTAAGCTGACTAATTGAACCGGCCACGGCGCTTAATTGAACAAAAACTGCTTTGGTTTTTTTAGCAATAATTCTGGCTAAAGTTGTTTTACCGCAACCAGGAGGACCCCAAAAAATCATTGAGGGAAGATTATCTAATTCAATGGCTTTACGTAAAATTGTATTAGGTCCCACCAAATGTATTTGACCCACAAAACCGGATAAATCCAAAGGTCTTAATCTTTCTGCCAAAGGCAGGTCCTTTTTTAAATTTTGATCAAATAAATCATTCATCATGATTATCTTAACAAAAAAGTGAATTATCTAATACTTGACAAGAAATAAAAAAAGCGTTATAATTTTTTTATCATTAAGTACAAAACATAATTAGCTGGTTTAAGGAGGGTATATGAGCTCATTAAGTTCTTACTTAAAAGTGTGGGAGCGTATTTGCTCAAACTTTCTGCTGGGGATCGGAATTATCGCCTTACTCCTCATCGGCAGTTCAGAATCGCTTTCTACGACAGCCATTTTGATTGGCGGGACAATTGCCGTAATAATGTTTTTTGGAGGGCTATACTGGCACGATACTATTCCCAAAAAAAGGCACCGACGTGCTGTTAGCCAACAAAATCCAGTATCTCTTACTGGTACTGGCTAACGTATTGTGTGTACTAAAATCACTAATCCTTATTCCACCGACCTAGTCTGACTAGGCCGGTTTTTTTATCCACAATTAAGGGAGGGTGCGAATTAATTCGCACCCTCCCTTAATTCATTAAAGCTTATAAAATTACTCCTCTTCTTCCTTTTTGGGAAAAGAATCTGAAATCTCTTTAGTATAATCTGAAGATACGTCATCCATCTTCTTTAGTAATAATTCCTTGATTTGTTCAGAAGCCATGGTTATGCCAGTAAACTCCCCTCCTTATAATTAATAATACATTTCCGTGATAATCCCTCCCCCCCTTCAACTACACTCAGGGTCGGATAATGGTTTATAAATACTTTTATTTTTAAGGTAACTATAACCTAACCTGCTTCGCCAAAGCTTCCTGCCTCGCGGCAAGGCGGGCAGCGAGGCGAGAGGTCATAGTATAAACCGTTAACTAAACTAAAATATGCTCACTTCTTAAGTTTATATTTCAAAATTGAGCAACTCCTTTTTAGATTTAATAAAAATTTTTATTTTCTGGTCAATTTATTGGAAGCTGCTAATATATACACACCGCTAAGACCTACTAAAGTGTAAATAATGCGAGAAAGCGCGCTCATATCTCCAAAAATTGCAGCTATTAGGTCAAAGTTGAATAATCCAACTAATCCCCAATTAATACCTCCAATAATTATCAAAATTAATGCTAGCCAGTCTAGACCACTTAACTTCTTCATATTTATACCCTTCCAAAGTTAAGATTAATTAGATCTACGACCTTTACTTATTAAGTATATCACATTTTTATGGGAAACAATATGACTAATTTTTGAAAAAATTTTCTGCTTCTTTTTCCATCTTTAAAAGTCTGGTGTAATAATCCGGGAATTCATTAAGATGCGCCAAAGCAATTTTGCCTGTTATTAAAGGATCATCATCAGTAACATTTGTTTGGGGATCATGAAGGCCATGTTCTAATTCTACATCTAATCCCATTCTAAACTGTTCTATATCAAACTTGCTCCAATCAATGCCCAGCTCTTCGCCAATTTGTTTAGCTTCGGCATTAGTAAATTTTTTTGTGCTTTCCATAAATTTTTTTAATTTAGATTGATAATTAGTTATTTACAATTTGCCTTACCTTAGCTAAACTGTCAATAGATGCATAAACACACTATTAGGCGAAATAATTTAAATATTCTTTATGAAGGAAAAAATTAAACCAAAAGAATCTTTTACTAAAGATAGAGATAACTTAGAAATGTTACGGCAATCTTTAAAGTCAGAAGAAATTGATAAAGATATAATCCCAATTCTTGAAAAATTTTTTTCACTGCCGATTACTCCTCGGGAAAGCTGTTATGGGCATGCAAAAACATTAAAAGAACCTTATTTAAGCTATGTTGAAGATGGCATACAAAGTGAACAAGATGAAAATTTTCAAGAACTATTCAAAGAAAAAATTACAGAATTAACCACTAAAATTAATCAAAGAATCGGTAATGAAACCGTTAATATAGTTTTGGAAAAAATTGATCGCGACGGAGGACCAAAAGATTATACATTACGATTTGAAATAATTGATAAAGAAAACTTCCAAAAATTTGATGAAAAATTTTTAGATATTATTTGGGATGAATTTTCTAGGTATCTTGATGAGCTTAGATAAAAAATATTTATATTACATCGCCTAACACCGCGTATCTGGCTATGCTGAATAAATAAAATTTTTATCTTTATTAAAAAATTATTATTTAGGATTACTTTTATTCATGAAACTAAAATACATAATCGATAAAAAATACGATAAACAATTTGTGAACATGAGTTCTCCCGTAGTTTATAAGAATTTTGACGATATTTATAAACATAGTTTAAAGTATCTAAAATATACTCAAGTAGAATACCAAAAAGCGTGGAATGAAATCGGCCAAAAATTTTCTTGCTATATAGAAAAAGAAACTGGTTATAGATGGTTCTATCCAACTTACTATTGCATAATCTCTATTGCTAATCAAGGCATATCCAATTGGGGCTATGAACCAAGGATTATTCGGGGGTGGAAAGAAAATCCATATAGCCAAAGACGTATCACTGCCCACGAACTAATACTTTCACACTATTTTGAAATTTATCAACGGCACTATTCCGACCACAATTTAACAGATGTCCAAGTGTGGGCTTTGGCAGAAATTGCAACATTCGCACTAACCTCACTAACAAAAACCGCGAAAAAATTTTGGCCTTGGGACTATTCTGGATATTATACTAATCATAATTACCCACAAATTATTGACCTTCAAAAAAAGCTGAAAACTATATTCCTAAAAAGAAAAAATTTTGATGAATACATATTAAAAGGAATCAATCTGGTAAAAAAATACAAAGATATTAACCCATAAAAATAAAGGTCTTATAGATCATTTATATATAAATTATTAAATAAAATATAGATATTATCAAGTTAAATAATTTAAGCAGCAATTATGTCTAAACCCAAAGAAATAGATTTCGGTTTTGTTTATGAATATCCAAAAATCTGGAAATTAGATATCCCATCCGAAGAGATGCCAATTACAGAACTTGAATTTAATCTGGACATCGCCTATTTAGAGAAAGAAGGTACAGATGACTGGAACCTTACTCTAAGAGAGCTGATTAACTTTCCAGAGAAAGAACCCAGTCATTATAAAAAGATCAAAAACGCCCAGTTGGAATATCCAATAGGAATTTATTTCTTTAGAGGTTCCTGGAAAATTCTTGATGGAGTTCATCGTTTTTGCAAAGCAGTCATGGAAGGCAAGAAAACAATATCTGTTAGGAAAATAACAGATGAGATGATACCAGATATTTTGAAAAAGGCCACTTAAATTTTTGACATATCCTAAATCGCATTATAAAATTTAAGTAGAGGAGGGAATATGCGTTCTTAAAAAATTCATCATCAAACCTACGAGGAGGGTAGTATATGATGTCATTGAAAAAAGTCTTTTGTACCAAACAACTTTTGGTGATTGTCATCGTGATCTTGCTGTCAAACAACAGTGCTGTAGCTGACAGTTCCAAGGTATCATCATCGCCACTGCAGGCAACAGTTAAATTTGCACTTCATCCAGCGTATCCTAATCCCTTTAACTCAACCACTGAAATCCTGTTTGATGTAGGAGAAAACGCACGTGTTTCTGTAAAAATATTTGACATCCTTGGCAATGAAGTAACATCTCTGGAAGAAAATAGGGCACTACCACCCGGCTTTTATTCCACTACCTGGAATGTCACTAATTGGGATGGTACCAATGAACCCCCTTCAGGCTTATACTTTGTACAACTCCGATGTAATTTAGATTCTGGTCCCCCAATCTCTATGGCCAGAAAAATCATACTCCTGCGGTAACATGACAATCTACCAAAGACAACAAAAAACCCTAGCGTCAGTTTGCTAGGGCTTTTTTTATTTTTATATAATTGATTTATTTGTCCCTCGGTAGACTCGGGACACTTTCGGTTGCGCTCAAGACTCACCTTGAGCTTACCGAAAGGTGGTCGGGAACCCGGGACTCGAACCCGGATTTTCACGCACCCGAAGCGTGCGCCCCCGCCTGCCACGGCTCCGCCGTAGGCGAGTCGGGCAGGTTAGCCATTAGGCCAGTTCCCGAACTAAACATAACAGATTGTGCTAATCCCCGAATTATGTAATGCCCCTGAATTCATCAGAGATTATTGTCCATCCTACTTCAGCGTCTACAATATTTTCCTCTTTTTCTATAATTGATCGTATCTCTTTGTCTTCTAAATTATCACCAACACCAAGGTCTAATATTAATTTTTTCTCATCTTCAAAAGTTATGATTACACTTTTCATTACCACCTCAAAATCCTTCTCCTTATCAAGATTTTTTTCTGCTTCAGCTTTAGTAGAATAAATCTCTTCTCCATTGAAACTACGGTAACCTTTTGCTAACCCTTGTATTTGTTCAGGTAATCCCTCCCATAAATCTTGATTGGAAACTTCTAAAATTTTTTCTTTTTCTAATTGCATAAATTTAATTTACTTAATAGTTTTCTACATTTTATAAGAAATAACAGCTAATTGCAACAGTTGTTGAATTGGTAGTCCCTAGGGGAATTGAACCCCTGTTACCAGGATGAGAACCTGGCGTCCTAACCACTAGACGAAGGGACCGAAATTACTGTAATCTTTTAAAATACTTTTTTAATTTTCTTCTTCCAGCAGCTGATTTCCAATACTTTAATTCAATAAAAGCCTAGTCCCCTTTGGCTATTAAAAATAAAAATCAATAATCAATAAACTATAACCAATAATCAATAATTATTACTCCATTCCGGTCCTTGTCTAACCAACAATTTATCTGCTCTTAATGGATCAGCCATTAATTCCTTGACAATCTGCTCCATCCTAGCACCCTGTGAACCTTTAATCAAGATTAAATCCCCTTCTCTTAATCTATCCTGAATAAAAATTCCAGCTGAATGATTATTGTCAAAATAAAAAGTTTTTTCTGTAGGATAACCAATACCTATAGCTCCTCTTAAAATGTCTCTGGCTCTTTCTCCTACCGCCACAAGTATATCCACATTTATCTGCGCAGCTTTTTTACCAACTTGCTGATGGCCCTGTTCAGTAAAACTGCCAAGCTCCAGCATTTCGCCAAAAACAGCAATCTTTTGAGCAGCTGGAGCAGCTATGACTTCATCTAAAATATCCAAAGCTTTTTTACAAGCCAAAGGCGAAGCATTATAAGTATCGTCAATTATTAAAGTGTTCTTTACTCCTTTAAGTAAATTAGTTCTGCCTGGAGGAGCTTTATAATATTTTAAATCTTCAATAATATCCAAAAGATTAATTTTTAAATGACTGGCTACAGCTATCGCTGCTAAAACCGCTTTAACTTGCATTGAACCCAAAGCACTATTTAAAAATACCGGTAAGACTTTTCCTTGAGTATATAATTTAAAACTTGTGCCAACATTATCATCCCGATAACTGATCTTTATATCTTCAGCTTTAAAATCTGAATTTTCGGCAAAACCAAAAGTAACTATTTTAGCTTTGGTTAATGTACGCATACCCAAAACATTATGATCATCAGCATTTAAAATAGCTAAGTGACTTTCTTTAAGGTGAATAATGATTTTCTGTTTTTCTTTAATAATATTTTCTAAAGAAATAAAAGATTCCAGATGAACTTCACTTATGGCTGTGACTACTCCGATATCGCAAGGAATAAATTTTATCAAATATTCAATGTCACCCTGTTTATCAGCGCCCATTTCCAACACCAGCATTTCCGGATAGTCGGGATCCTTTTTAAAAATCAAAGATATTCCCTGAGAAAAAATTTTAAACCATCCCAGCAAAGAACGTCCGCCGCTTTCACATCCTAAGATTGTTAAAGGCACGCCAATTTCATTATTATAGTTTTTTAAATTTTTTCGCACCTTAAATCTTTTTTTAAGGACAACAAAGATAGCTTCCTTGGTACTGGTTTTGCCCACACTGCCGGTAATACCGATAATTAACGGCCGGTATTTTTTTATCACCTTGCCTGCCAGTATTTTTAAAATTTTAAAGAGGATACTTTTCATTTATCAGAATCATTTATTTTATATGAAGGCGGTACATGAAAATAGTTTAATAAAAATTGAGAAAGTTCACCAAATAAAGGAGCAACAGATGAGGCAGCAAAACGTACTCCTCTAGGATGATCAAGTTTAATTAACATCACATAACGAGGATTGTCAACTGGCGCAAAACCCACAAAGGAATGAATAGTTTTATCAGCAGAATACCCGCCAGTATAAGGATCAGCCACTTGAGCAGTACCGGTTTTGCCGGCAATGTAATAACCTGGAACTCCTGCTTGTTGAGCATGGCCATATTTAACAACTGATGCCAACATGGCAGACAAAGTAATGGCTGTTTGCTGGGTTACTACTTGTCTGATAAACTGTGGTTTGATTTTTTCAACTTTTCCGTCTGGATAACGTATTTCATCAACAATATACGGCTTCATTAACTTTCCTTTATTAGCAATGGCACTAAAAGCGGCGGTAATCTGTAAAGGAGTTACGGTAATGCCCTGCCCAAAGGAGGCAGTGGCCATAAAAATCTCATTAGGATAACCTAAAGATTTTATATCTCCTGGGTTTTCTGTTTCTGTTTGAATATTGGTTAACTGCCCAAAACCGAAATTTTTATAATACTGCTGAAATAATTCTTGACCGACGGTTCGCGCGACAAAAATCGCGCCAGTATTTAAAGATTCTTCCAAAACTTCGGTCATGGTTTTTATGCCATGAGCTTGTTCATCAGAATTTCTAATGGTGTAACCGCTGATTTCCACACTGCCAGTATCCTCGTAAGTGGTGGCTGGCGTAACCTTACCCGTATCCAAAGCCATAGCCATAGTAATGCCCTTCATAATAGAACCTGGTTCATATGCTTCAAAAATAGCCAGATTATTATAAACGGAAATATCTTCTACTTCGTTGTATTTATTGGGATCAAAATCAGGATAATTGCACATGGCCAAAATCGCACCGGTTGCAGGATTAATAATAATCACTGAGCCGTTGTCGGCGCCGTGCCTTAAAACAGTTGTCTGCAAAGCAGAACAGGCCGTGAATTGAATTGAACGATCCAAAGTTAAAATAATATCTGTACCATTTTTTTCTTCCGCTTTAATCCTTTGAGCAATGGGAATAAGCCTCCCTGAAGCATCACGTTCAAAAAGAAAAGAACCTTTTTGCCCGGCCAGCTCTTCCTCCCAATAACCCTCAACACCGTAACGACCAATTAATCTATCACCATCATAACCAACAAAACCTAAAACATGACTGCCAATATTTTCTTCAGGATAATAACGAACAACTTCCTCTTCAAAACGGATACCATCAAGATTCAGGTCCTCAATTTCCTGCCTTTTTTCTTCATCAAGATGATGTTTTAAAGGTTCATAAATATCATTCTCTTTAAAAAGACGATCAAATAAAACCTCTCCTTCCATTTCTAAAACTGGAGCAAGTATTTTGGCATAATTTGCCGCATCATCAACCTCATTAGGCACAGCATAAACCAGATAATTTTTGCGATTCAAAGCCACAGGATATAGTTTCTCTTGGCCAGACTGATAATCATGAATAAATATTCCACCCCGTTCCGGCATTAATTCATCGGTGGCAAAATGCTGTTGTTGAGCAATATCTAAATAAAGAGAGTGGTCAATAACCTGTAATTTAAGTAATTTGACAACAATCAAAGCAGTCAATAAAAAAAAGGCTGCACTTAAAATAGTCAAACGATCAGCCTTTATATTAAAATTTTGACGAGACGCTGATCTCTTATACATTTTTTAAATATAAATAATTATATCAACCCTACTTAACAGCCACAGATGTTTGTTCCGGCAAAATATAGTCAAAATTTTCTGCTTCTACCATACTTAGCACAGAATTACTAACTGATTTAATTCTCTGCATAGACTGCAGTTCGGTAGCTTTACTTTCTAAATCTCGATGCTGTTCCTTTAGATTATTGATCCTAAGTTCCATTTCAGCGATTTCATAACCCATCGTGTTGGTTCTGTTGACAATCACTAAATAAGATAAAAGACTTATAATACTCAAACAAAAAATGATGATCTTGTAATTACTGATTAAAGTCATGAATTTAGTGGTGGCTGTCGGTTGATTAGTGGGAGCAAATAATCTTGGATAAACTTTTGATTTAATCATATTTGTTTTTATTTTTATTTTTTATCAAGCTTAGCTTGATTTCTTAATTATTATTTAAACTATTTTTTCAACTACTCTTAATTTTGCACTACGACTGCGCGGGTTTTCTTTAATTTCTGAAAGACTGGGTTTAATAACTTTTTTGGTTAAAATCTTTAAACCGGCCTGATGATGACATTGACAAACAGGAATTTCTTTGGGGCATAAACAATCCTTTGCTTCCTCTTTGAAAAAAAATTTTACAATTCTATCCTCCAATGAATGATAACTAATCACGGCCATTCTTCCTCCCACTGGCAAAATATCTAACATCTCGGGCAAGGAGCTTTTTAAAACATTAAGCTCGTCGTTAACGGCAATTCTTAAGGCCTGAAAAATTTTAGTGGCTGGATGTATCTTGCCCCGCTTCCCTCCATAAACCCTCATAATCAACTTAACTAAATCTCCGGCAGTTTTAATTGGTTTATCCTTCCGGTAAAGCCCTATATTTTTGGCAATTTGTCTGGCGAATCTTTCCTCGCCGTAATTTTGGAAAATATTTATTAAATCTAATTCTTTCCACTGATTTATAATTTTTTCCGCTGTCAGATCACTTTGGGGACCAAAGCGCATATCTAGCGCTTCTTGAGATTGAAAAGAAAAACCTCGCGGTTCATCAGGCGCCACCTGAGCTGACGATAAACCCAGATCAAGTAAAAGATGATGATAGTGTATAAAAGATCTTTGTTCATTTATTATTTTGTTTATGTTTTTATAGGAATCACAGATTAGAGTAACTCTTGAATTAAATTTTTTTAAATTTTTAGAAGCAGCAGTAATGGCTCTAGGATCTCTATCCAAACCCAGAAGATGTCCATTGGGCGCTGTTTTTTTTAAAATTGTTTCTGCATGTCCGCCGCCACCGATTGTCGCATCAATGACATTTTGATTGGAACGAGGGTTCAAAAAATCAATAACTTCTGAGACTAAAACCGGCTGATGAAAATATTCCATTATTAACTTTTTTATTAAACTGCCAGTTCGCCCAAAGCTTCGGCAATGTCTTCGCTGGATTTTTCTGTATTTGATTTATATTTCCCCCAAAGTTCAGCGTCCCAAATTTCTAAACGGTTCATTAAACCGGTAATGATTAATTTCTTATGCAAGGAAGCGTACTTCTTTAAATAATCAGGTAAAACTATTCTCCCCTGTTTATCTAAAGCAACATCCATGGCTCCAGCCAACATCAAACGGGAAAAAGCTCTGGTATTGGCCTGACTAACCGGCAGTTGAGCAAGTTTTTTAGCTAATTCATTCCATGCTTCTTTGGTGTATAAAAAAAGGCAATGATCTAAACCTTTGGTCACTACTGCCCCTTTGGCTAAAATTGCCCTAAATTTAGCTGGAATAGCTAATCTGTTCTTCTCATCCAATGTATGACTATATTCGCCAATAAACATAAAATTTAAAGAAATAACGCTTAATTAGTCTTTAAATATCTTTGGATATCCACATTATCTATGGTTTATCCCCACATTTATCCACTTTATACCACTATATTACAATTATACACCACCTAACTCCAAAAAACAACCCCCCGCCGAATCGGCGGGTTGAGGATAAGTTATGACATTTTCTAATATTTATGAAAAGAAGCAGATAAAAAAACAGTTTAGAAACTAACTGTCTTGTAAATTATTTTAGTTATTTGATTTCTTCGCTACAGTAATATTCGGTTCTTTGCCGTATTTAGGAATAATCGATTTAAAAACTTTAATTTTCTTTGATTTTTGATTGATAATCTTAAATAATGAATGACTATTTGCTTGACTGACGCTTAATTCAATAACAGGAACACTTAATGTCCAAGCCATAGCATTGGCTGTAGCCACGCCCAAACGTAAAGCGCTAAAAGCACCAGGACCAGAAACCACAGCTAAACATTTCAGTGATTTTAAACTGACCTTATTTTTTTGCAGCAACTTATCAATCATTCCTAATAATAATTCTGATTGTCTGAACTTTTCTCTGTTTTCTGATTGATCAACTATTTTATTTTCTGAAATAAGCTTAAGTTGAATTAAATCAGTTTGTGAGCTGTTAATTAATAAAATCATTTTTTAATCAAACCCAAATTAATTAAATCTAGTTTTAAATGAGGATTAATTTTTTTATATTTAAAAATATCCTTTAGACTAACCCACTGATAAGCAGTATGCTCCCAATCTATTTTAATTTTGGGTTTTCTTTTTAAACTGAACAAAACAGGATGAAGATGTAAGAGTAAATCATTTTTTTTATCATCAAAAATATAGGGCTTACCAACTTTATAATGATTTTTGGAAGTGACTTTAACATTTAGTTCTTCCCTTATCTCCCGCTTAGCTGCTTTTAAACTAATTTCTCCTTCTTCCAGATAACCACCTACAGCTGACCAACAATTTTTATAGTTCCCTACCCTGTTACTTCGTTTAAGTAATAAAATTTTTCCTTGATATTCTACATAACAACTAACTACTTTCTCTTTCCTTTTCTTTAAATATTTATTAAACCATCTTAAAGCGGCACTGACCGCCTGTTTAGTAAAAATTTCAGACTTAAAACTATGACTACTATTTTTTATCATTTTCAACTCTTTGGGACATTCTAATAAATTAAAAATTTTCTTAGCTGAAATAAACGGTACCAGCTGATCCTTAGTTCCATGAATCAATAAAGTTGGACAGCTAATCCTTTTAAAAATATTATCAGTTGGATTAAAAAATTTGCCTTTCATAAATTTGGTTGTGACTTTCTTGCCGTTAACTATCCAAAAGTCTTTTTCTATCTCATTTATTTTTCCTGCCTTAAAATAATTTTTTAAAACTGATTCAAAATCATAAACGCTGGCAAAAGTTACTAAGGGCCTAAACTGTCCTTGAAATTGCACTGCTGCCATTAAAACATCATATCCGCCTAAACTATGTCCAGCCAGGCCGATCCGATTTTTGGAAACTTTGGGCTGTTTTTTTAAAAAATCCAAAGCTTTTTTAAGATCGCTGACAAATTGGTTAATTAAACATTGCTGGTAAGTTCCGCTGCTTGGTGGATAAGAAGAAAAATTAAATCTTAAAGTAATAAAGTCAGCTTTATAAAATTTTTGGGCGGCTTGATTGACAATATGATTGATTTCATAACCAGTACTAAAACCATGCACTAAAATAACCCCCGGAAAAGGCCCCTTACCTGGGGGAATATTTAAAACACCAACCAAACGTTGGCCTTTAGAATTCTTAAAACTCACCTGTTTTTGCATAATTTATCTTAAAATCCTCCCTACAAAAAATCCCAATCAGATACCTATTTTATTTACTAAAACAATTTTTTGACCGTTAATTATGGAATAAAGAAATTTATCAGTTAAATCTTTACGTAAATTAAACTCTTGGGTGGTAAAATAAGTGTAGCGAATATGACGACCATAAGTCTTTTCTATTCCTTTAATGAATTTTTCCAATGCTTCTCTGGGGATCTTACCAACCAGTAAAACATCAGTAGGAATATCTTCTTCCTTAGTAAACTGACCGGTTAAAGCAAAATATTTTAATCCTTCCAGCTTTAAAGCTTTCTGGCTAATCATCTTTTCAATTAAAATCTTTGATTTATCAAACAATAACTGTAATTCACTGACAATAGGAAAATTACCATCAATTTTATAAAATCTTTTTTGCTCCACCGTTTTAGAAATAATTAAACCGAATTTTTCTAAATTTTGTAGTTCTCTTCTTACTGAATTTATTCTCTCATTAATAGCGCGGCAGATTTCTCTTACAAAAAAAGACTGCTCTTTATTTTCCAAAAAAAGATGCAAAAGTTTTGTCCGTGTACGTGAACCAAATAATTGTTCAAGCATTGATTATTGTCCCCTGTCTTTCCCAAATATTCCGAAGAAAAATGCGGGATTTATTCATGTATACTAAAAAGTCTAAATATAGTATAATCATTCTATAACTTTCTGACAAGTAAATTATGATTTCTAAAATAGCGCATCTGATGATTCATGATTCCCATCACAGTCAAAAGGCCGGTGAAATTTTAATTCAGCCGTCTTCAGAAAATCCAGAGGTTCAGCTGATAATTATCATAGAAATAGATTCCAACAAACAGGAAGATTATTCTTTTATTGAACAGTTTATCTCCCACGCCTATCAAGCATTGGAAGAGGCGCACCTGGCTGCCGGTGAAAAAATTTTAGAAAAAGTTTTACATTACTTAAATGAAAATATTCCTCAATTCATACCTAACCCGAAAAGATGGCTAGAAAGACTTCATTGTCTGGTAGCTGTTCTCACAGACGGCCATCTTTATTTTTCTGCTTTCGGAAAAATTAAAATTTTCTTAATTAAACCTACTTTAATCAAAGATATAAATACTAGAACAGAAGAGGCGGAAAATAAAATTTTCTCCTACACTCTAAGCGGAGAAATAAAACCAGAAGATAAAATTCTCCTTACCACAGAAAGTCTTATTAATTATATTTCTTTAGAAAAAATTAAAAAAACTATTTCCACCTTACCGCCTAAAAGCGCTGTCGCACATTTGAATAATATTCTTCAGTCAACCCCACCGGAAGTTTCATTTTTCTTTATAGTTTTACAGGCCGGCAAAAAACTAATAGAAATAGAGGAAAGTGAAAAAATATTACCAACTAAATTAAGCGCTCCTGTTACTTCAAAAAATTCTTTAGATCAACTTTTAACCGTTGAAAAAGAAACGGAAAAAATTCTAACCCCTCCTTCCTTTTTTGAATCAATCAGGGAACGGATAAAGAAAAAAACCTTGGTCTTTTCTTTTAGTCGGAAAAAATTCTTGGAAAAAATCTATCTTATTTTACCCTCACCTTATAAAGTGAAAAAATTCGGAGAATTAAGTAAAAACAAATTTAAAAATATACTACCCTACCTTAGCTCCCCAACTAAACTAAAAGAGGGATTCAAAAGTCTGGTAGTTAATATCAGTGAAAAATATAAAAAGCTTTCCAAAATCAATAAGTTCCTGGTTATTATCACGGTTATTATTTTACTGTTATTAACTCAAAATCTTATCTGGCAAACTCGCCGACAATCTTTGATGAAAAGTGAAGAAAAATATCAGCAACTTTTAGGAGAAATAGAAAATAAACAAAACGGTATTGAAGCTTCACTTATTTATAATGACACTTTTAGAGCTAAACAACTATTAACCGAGATCAGGGAAATCTTAAAAGAATTACCGACTAACACTAAAAAACGACAGGCCAGAAATGAAGAAATAATTGCCAAAGTGCAAACATTTTCCGAAAAAGTTTGGAAGATTACTAACATTACTGAACCTTCCGTTTTAGTTGATTTCGTACAGCTTGATCCTGCTACCCAAATTCAGCAAATTGCCATTAATAACCAGCTCCTTTATGCCTTTGGTTCAACTAACCAACTATTTACAGTTAATTTAGAAAACAAGGAAACAAAAACTTTTAATGATTTTGAGTTGATGCTTTTTAATCTCCGCTTTTGGCCAAGAGCCAAACAAATCGTTGGTCACACTGCTGAACATAAATTTTATTCGTTGGAAGAAAACCAAAGCAAAGAAATTCCTATTACTCTTCCTGCTGATTTAAAACAAATAGATGATCTGGATTTTTATCTGGATAAAATGTATATTTTAGACAAAGACAGTAGTCAGGTCTACCGCTTTACTCAAAGCTCTGTTGGTTTTGTGGCTCTTAAAAAATGGATAACTGATAAGACCAATATTAATCAGGGGGTTTCACTGGCAGTCGACGGCTATTTATATATACTTTTAGATAATGGTCAAATTTTACGTTTTGCTTCAGGCAAAAAAACCGACTTTCCGGAAATTATAGTAGAACCTACACTTACTTCTGCTACAAAAATTTATACTGACACTGAATTGAACAACATTTATCTTTTAGATCCTACTAACAAAAGGTTTATTATTTTAAATAAAGAAGGAGAACTTATAGGCCAATATTACTCTGATAAATTTGATAATCTAAAAGATATTATTATCAAAGAAAAAGAAAAAAAGGCATATCTTTTAAACGGAAACAATCTTTTTGTTGTATCAATCCTATAATTTAAATTACCAATCAAAAAACAGGGTTATTAAGAATGTTTCCCTGTTTTTTAAATAACTT
Source organism: Patescibacteria group bacterium (assembly GCA_018817315.1). Lineage (GTDB taxonomy): Bacteria > Patescibacteriota > Patescibacteriia > UBA1558 > UBA10009 > JAHITV01. The sequence continues at coordinate 16,886 of JAHITV010000010.1, read as the reverse complement.
TATTTTAAAGTAACTTTAGCGCCAGCTTCTTCTAACTTCTTTTTGATAGTTTCGGCATCCTCTTTAGAAACACCTTCTTTAACTACTTTAGGTGCACCGTCCACTAAATCCTTAGCTTCCTTTAAACCAAGTTGAGTTACTTCACGAAGCGCTTTGATAGTATTGATTTTATTTTCGCCGCTGGAAATTAACTCAATATCAAAACTGGTTTTTTCTTCTTTAGCTTCTGCTTCGCCAGCTGGTGCAGCTGCCACTGCCGCCACTGGTGCCGCAGCAGAAACTCCGAATTTTTCTTCCAAAATTTTAACCAATTCTGCCAAGTCTAACACCGACATTTTTTCAATCTCTTCAATAATAGATTTAAATTTTGCCGGAACTTCTACTTTAGAAGTTTCTTTTTTTTCTTCTGTCATAAATTTTAATTTAATTAATTAATAATATATTAAGACTGTTTTTTATCTTTAATGGCATTAAAAACATTTACCAATCCTCTTAAATTTCCGGCGAAAACATTAGCTAACCCAGAAAGCGGAGCTTTGATTGTTGCTACAGTTTTGGCAATCAATTCTATTTTAGAAGGCAAAAGAGCCAATTCTTTTATTTTTTCCAAGGTAATTAATTTTCCTTCCAAAATACCAAAATTCAAATGCAGTCTTTCGTGGTCTTTAGCAAAATTAGCTAAAACTCTAGCTGGAGCTACTTCATCCTCTGTAGCAAAAGCAACTGCCACATTGCCCCGTAAATTATCAAGTTCAATATCTTTAGATTCTATTTTAGCTAAAGCTTTCTTAAGTAAAGTTTTTTTAGATACCCGAAAAATCACCTGTTTTTGCCGCAGTTTTTCCCTAAGCTCTTCGCTTTCCGCCACAGTCAAACCGTCAAAATTAGTAAAAACAACGGACTTTGCTTCTTTAAAACAATCAGTTAATCGCTTAACTTCTTCTTCTTTTCTTGTCTTTTTTTTAGGCATAAACCTTATGTTAAATATAAATAAAATCTGTGGCTTACCACAGACTAAATTAATATAATGATTACCTCGGCAGGCAAGTTTTTAGCCAAAATTGGCTATTTTACTAATTACTCTGCTTGAATTGATTCATAAGCAGAACCTGCTGTCTGTGGTAAATATAAAAAAATTATAGCAAAGCTCAAAAATTAGTCAACCCCCTTCGACTACCTCGAGGCTTCGACTGAGCTCAGCCGAAGTCCAAACTCGGATAGGACAAGCTCAGGGCTAGTTTAAAAATCAGAGTTAGCAATAATCTCTGCCTCATACTTCTTTATTAACATTTCATTATGAGCAAATTCTTCAAAAACTGTTTGCATTAAAGTAATAGAAAAATAACCAAAAATTAAAATTAGCAAAAATGCTAAAATTGGTGAAATCTTTCCTTTAAGTACTTTTAACATATTGATCAAACTAATTATTACCTTAATCTAAATACTTTTTCTTATTCTCTGAATGTTCTGCAAAAGTTTTTGAGTAAATCACTTCTCCTTCTTTGGTGGTTAAAAAATAATAATAAGAATTAGTAGTGGGATAAATTACCGCCTCTATGGCATTTAAACCAGGATTGGCAATCGGTCCGGGCGGCAATCCTTTATACATATAAGTATTGTAAAGATGGTCAATTTTTAGATCAGCAAGTGATGGCTGAACTTTTCCTTTTTTAGTAATGTAATTAATAGTAGCATCTGACTGTAAAGGAATATTTTCTTTTAAACGTTTCAAAAATACGTCAGCTATCTTACTCATATCTTCACTGGCTACTTCTTTTTCAATAATAGAAGCTAAAGTTAACACCTCATAAATTGATTTCCCTTGGTTGATAATTTCTGTTCGCCATTCTTGATTTAATTTTTGATTAAAATTATCCAGCATTTTTTCAACTATATCACTAGCTGAAGAATTCTTAAAAACACGATAAGTATCTGGAAATAAATAACCCTCTAAACTGCTGTTAGCTGGTTTATCTTTAAGAAAAGCATATTGCTTTGTCCAATAAGATGATTCTCTTTTAACTTGTGATAAAAATTCTTCTGGCTTAATTAAACCCTCTTTTTCAAGATAGTCAGCAATTTCATCCAGATTCCACCCTTCAATAATAGTAATTTTCTTTTCTGCTACTACAGCATCCGTTAAAGTTGCTACAATATCTTTAATATTCATGGAAGGCGAAAGGGAGAAGGTCCCGCGGATAAAATTTCTTTGCAGTTTATTTAACCAAACATGAAGCTCAAAATAAAATTTACTTCTAATTAATCCTTGATCATACAACTGTTGGCTGATTTGATTAACTCCGCTGCCGCTTTTTATTTCAAACTGTTTTACTTTATTATCTTGTGAAAGCGGCATAGCAATCTGAAAAGTATACCACAACCATCCGCCGACAATAACTATTATTAAAATTAATATTATTTTCCTGATTATATTCTTCATCTAATTTATCTGGATTATAAATATTGTTTTAAACCTTTCTTTTTTAAATTCTCTACAATTTTTTTAACGTCCTGTGCCTTATCCTTTGAACATAACAGTAAAGCATCATCAGTATCTACAATAATAGAATTTGTAATGCCGACTGTGGTAATTAATTTACCCGTTAAGCTATAAATTAAATTATCCTTGCTATCTAAACCTAAATATTTGCCTTTAATTAGATTATTTTTTGATTTACTGCCTAAAACCTCATAAACTGTTCGCCAGTGACCAATATCTGCCCAGCAAAAATTAGCTTTAAGACAGTGTAAATTCGTGGCTTTTTCCATAATGCCATAATCAATACTAATAGGCTTAATTTTAGGAAAATATTCCTTTATTTTGCCTGGTGATTTTTTAATAGCCATAAGAATTTTATATTGATCAGGCAAATACTTTTTAAATAAAGAAAGCATGGTATCAACCCGAAAAGTAAAATAAGCAGGATTCCAAAGATAAAGATGACTTTTAAAATATCTACGGACTGTTTTTAAATCCGGCTTCTCCTTAAAACTTTCAACCTTAAAAAAATTATCCTTACCCCAACCTTTTAACTGTTTACCCAGCTTTATATAGCCATAACCTGTTTCAGTATAAGTTGGTTTAAGTCCGATTAAAACCAACTGATCAGGATAACGACTTACCATTTTCCCAGCTAATTTGATTATTCTTAAATATTCTTTTTCTCTTTCAATAAAATGATCAGAATTAATAGTGACTACAATCTCCTTAGGATTTTTTTTAGCCAAAGTAACGCAGGCCAAACCAATAGCCGCTGCTGTATTTTTACTAACTGGCTCAATAATAAGTTGACTGTCTTTAAGTTTAGGTAATTGCTTTTTTACTAGCTGACGTTGGCTGACATTAAGGGAAATAAAAATATCCTCTGCTTTAAAACCTTTTTTAAAGCGAGTATAAGTATCCTGTAACAAAGTTTTTTGATTGATTAAAGGAATTATTTGTTTTGGTGAATTAGCCCGGGAAGCAGGCCATAATCTGGTGCCAGATCCTCCGGCTAAAATAAGAATTTTCATACTATAAAAATATCTATAAACCGTCAACTAATCTTTTATTAACGGCACAAAAACAAAACCCGGAAAATTTTGCTGCTGAAATTTATTCTGGGAAAGTTTATCTATAACTACTATATCCTGTATTCCTCCGCCGACGGGAATAACCAAACGGCCGCCGACTTTTAATTGAATTTTTAGTGCTAAAGGTATTTCATTGGCGGCCGCAGCTACAATAATTTTATCAAAAGGAGCCTGCTTTGACAAACCCTGCCAACCATCACCTTTAATGATTTTAATATTTTGGTATTGATACTTTAATAAATTCTCTTTGGCAAATTCTATTAATTCATCTTTTACTTCTAAACCAATAACTTTACCTCTTTTCCCTGCAAGCTCTGCCAATAAAGCTATTTGCCAGCCAGAGCCACTGCCAACATCCAAAACCTTATCCCCTTTCTTAACTTGTAGTAATTCCAACATCAAAGCCACTGTTGCTGGCTGGGAAATAGTTTGTCCATTGCCAATAGGCAAAGGATGATTTTCATAAGCTTCGTTAAACATTTCTGGCTTAATAAAATCAAGACGGTCAACTTTTTTAAAAGCTTGAATAATTTCTGGAGATTGTAAATAACCCTGATTTATTAATAAATTTATGAGTGATTCGTTATTTTGCATATTTAAATCTCAACAAGAAAAAACTTATTATCTGATATTTAAACGACTCCATTAAATAAAAATAAGAATTAAAATAATCGCTAAAATAAATCTATAAATAGCAAAGGTGGTTAAAGAATGTCTTTGTAAAAATCTTAATAAAAATTTTATAACTAAATAACCAACTACAGCAGAAACCACTGCCCCTAAAATAAAAATTAACAAGGAATCTATGGAAAGACTAGTTGAAGATAACTGAATAATCTTTTTAATTGTCGCACCAAAGATTACAGGTATGGCCAATAAAAAAGAAAACTTGGCTGCTTCTTCTCGTTTAAAATTACTTCCCAGTCCTGCCACTATGGTTATACCTGAACGTGAAGTTCCAGGAATAAAAGCTAAAATTTGAGCCACTCCTATTAACAAAGCATCTTTAATATTCATGGTATTTAGCTCTCTATTCCTTTTACTGATTTTTTCAAAGACTATAAATAAAATAGCGCCGATAATCAGCATTAAAATAACCCAATAAACTGAACGAAAAGCATTTTCCCAAAAATTATCAAGAAAAAATCCCACTATAATCGCCGGCAAATTTCCCAAAATTATCAGCCAAGGCAAACGTTGTTGATGATCATAACGAAAATTCCAATTTCGTAAACTTTGCCAAAATCCCAAAAACAACCGGACAATATCACGCCAAAAATAAATAATTAAAGAAAGTAAAGTGCCGGCATGTAAAATTACATCAAAGGTTAAATGATCAACCAATGTTAAAGGAATAAACTGATGGAAAATCACCAAATGGCCTGAACTGGAAATAGGCAAAAATTCAGTTATTGATTGAACAATTGCATAAAAAATTGTAACTAAATAACCCATCTTGTAATTTATGATATTTAAATTATACTATAAGTATAAACATTTAAGCAAAAATTTATGTATAAAGTCTTAATCCTGCCAATCCTTATTTCTTTATTAGTTCACAGCTTTAAATTATTGATAGATCTTGCTAAAAAAAGATTTTCTTGGTCCAAAGCTGTTGGTTATGGTGGCATACCCTCTTCCCATGCCGCTTTAGTTGCCTCGGTTTCTACCTCTATTTATCTGCTACAGGGTTTTAGTATTCCTTTTGCTCTTAGTTTAATCTTAGCCAGTATTATTTTAAAAGATGCCATAGGTTTAAGAGGATACCTCACCACTCACGCCAAAATTTTAAATAAATTAATAAAAGATCTGCCTGATGAAGAAGAGTTTAAATATCCGGTGTTAGAAGAAAGAATCGGACACACCTGGCTGCAACTTTTAGTAGGTGTAATTCTTGGTATAGCTCTAACCCTTCTCTTCTTTTAATTTATAGTTATTTCTGACATTTGCTACAATAAACTGTTCCCCGACCATTTATCTTGGTCTTTTTTAGGATTTGACCACAACCTAAGCATTTTTTACCGCCTCTTTGATACACCTTTAATTTGGCTACAAAATTACCTCTTTTTCCTGTAGGATGGACAAAGGTGTTAACTGATGTTCCGCCAAGTTTAATTGCTTTCTTTAAAATGGTGATAATTGAGCTGTGTAAATTTTCTATTTCTTTTGACTTAAGAGACTTAATAATCCTTAAGGGACTGATTTTAGCTTTAAATAAACTTTCATCAGCATAAATATTACCAATACCAGCAATTAATTCCTGCATCATTAAAAATTGTTTAATTTTTAAGTTAGGACGTTTTTTGAGAAGCTGCTTAAAATAATTTGAGGTGAAATTTTTGCTCAGTGGCTCTTTGCCAAATTTTTTATCAATTAAAGCTAATCCCTTTTGATCAACAATTTTCATCCAGCCAAATTTCCTCAGATCATGAAATAATAATCTACTACCATCTTTTAATTCCAAGATTAAACGGGTAAATTTGTTTACCTGACTCAAGTTAAAATCAGATGAAGTAATAGGATGTCCCCCGCCAGAAGGGTGACCTTTTTTATCAACAAAAATCAGCTGACCAGTCATTTTTAAATGAATAAGCAAAAATTTTCCAGAAGCCAATTCCATAATAATCATTTTACCCCTCCTTTTAACGCTCTTTACTTTTTGATTTTTAATCTCTCGGGCAAAATTACGGCTAACCATTTTTTTGGTTAAAATCTGGCCAGCGCAAAAAATCTTGCCCTTTAATTTTAAAGCAAGATGATTAACAACTATTTGAACCTCGGGAAGCTCTGGCATCTTTTAAAAATTCTAATTTCTAAATACTAATACCTAAACAAATCCAAATGACCAAAATCCAAATATCAAAACAAATTTCGGACATTTGAAATTATAATTTTGATACTGTTTAGGATTTACCTACCCGCCGGCAAGCGGGGATATTAGGATTTAGGATTTAAATAAGTGAGCGACCAGTCATCTCTTGTGGTCTTTTAAGTCCCATAATTTTTAAAATGGTTGGCGCTACATCAGCTAAAATTCCTGAAGCAGTCATTTGATACAAATCCTTACCGGCTGATCCCACCGCTGTCATATTTTGAAACTGCTTGCCAATAATCAAAAGAGGAACTGGATTCTTACTATGTTCTTTATTAATCTCACCAGTTTGTAAATTATACAGATCCTCTGCATTACCATGATCAGCAGTAATCATTACCACTCCACTACAGGCCAAAACAGCATTAACTACCTGTCCTATTAAATTATCTAAAACTTCTATGGCATAAACTGTGGCCTGAAGATTTCCGGTATGACCTACCATATCCGGATTAGCATAATTCATCACTATAAAATCATATTGATTATTATTAATTTCCTTAATAACCCTTTGAGTAATTTCTGGAGCACTCATTTCTGGCTTTTGATCATAAGAAGAAATTCTGGGTGAAGGAATAATAACCCTGTCCTCACCCGCCAAAGTAACCTCCCGACCGCCATTAAAGAAAAAAGTTACATGAGCGTATTTTTCGGTTTCGGCGATATGTAACTGTTTTAAACCTGCTTCGCTAATTACCGAAGCCAAAGGCACTGTCACCTTTTCTGTAGGAAAAGCAATAGTTACCGGTAAATCCTTTTCATATTCTGTCATAGTGGCAAAATATAAATTCTTCAAATAAGCGGCTCTAGGAAATTTTTCAAAACCAGGTAAAACAAAAGCTTTAGTAAGTTCTCTGGCACGATCAGATCTGAAATTAAAAAAGATCACACTGTCGCCATCCTTAACCGTGGCGACTGGCTTATTATTTTCGGTAATAACTACCGGTAAAAACTCTTCATCATAAATTTTGTTATTATATGAGCTTTCAATGGCTTTTACAGGATGGTCAAAAGAATCTTGCGCTTTTCCTTCTACCATGGCCAAATAAGCTTTTTCTATTCTTTCCCAATGATTATCTCGGTCCATCGCATAAAAACGTCCGGAAATAGTAGCGATTTTACCTACGCCAATTTGTTCCAGTTTTTTCTGCAACTCCTGAACATATCTTAAGCCACTGTTAAATTCCGTATCTCTGCCATCTAAAAATACATGAAGATAAATATCATTTATTTTTTGATCTCTAGCTAATTCCATTAAAGCATATAAATGTTCATTATAACTGTGCACTCCGCCAGGGCTTACCAATCCCATCAAATGTAAAGAACTTCCCCTTTTTTTAACCTGCTGACAAGCACGTAAAAAAGCAGGATTTTTAAAAAAAGTACCATCAGAAATCGCTCTGGTAATGCGCGGTAAATTCTGGAAAATAATCCTGCCTGAACCCAAAGAAAGATGACCCACCTCTGAATTACCCATTTCTCCCCAAGACAAACCTACTGCTTCACCAGCTGATTGCAAAATCATAGAGGGATAAGTATTAAGCCAACCATTAAAATTTGGCTTTCTGGCTAAAGATATGGCATTTGCCTGGGAAGGCCTGGCTACCCCCCAACCATCTAAAATGATTAAAACAACAGGTTTTGAACGCATATTTATAATAATTAATTAACTATTGACTTATTTTCTATTAGAGAATTACCGCTCATTTCCAAAGGTTTTTCTATACCAAAAATCTCCAGAATTGTCGGCGCCACATCACTCAAGCTACCGCCATACAGTCTAACTTTTTTATATTGATTAGAAACTAAAATAAAAGGTACAGGGTAAATAGAATGTCTAGTATCAATTTCACCATTTTCTATATCAATCATTTCCTCCACATTACCATGATCTGCGGTAATTATTACTACTCCTTTATTTTTCAATACTTGCTTAACTATTCTTCCTACACAATCATCGCAAACCTCCACCGCTTTAATACCCGCTTTTAAAACTCCGGTATGACCGATCATATCAGGATTACATAAATTTACCACTGTAAACTGTGTACCCTCATGTTGTAAATCCAACAATAAAGAATCAGTAACTTCATAAGCTGACATTGCCGGGACTTCAGCATAAGAAATCGCTTTAGGAGAAGGAATAAGTCTTCTTCTTTCGCCAGCCACTGGATCAGCATACCCACCGTTAAAAAAATAAGTTACATGGGCGTATTTTTCGGTTTCTGAAATATACAACTGTTTATAATCTTTCATTACCATAGGCAGGGTAGCAGTTAAATCACGACTAGGAAAAGCAGTTAAAACATCTCCCAAATCCGGACCAAAATCAGTCATTACCGCAAAACTAATATTTTTAAAAGTTTTTTTTCTGATAAAACTTCCTGGATTTCTCTGATTAAAATCCTTTTGAATTAAAGCTTTGGTTAATTGTCTGGCTCTATCAGACCGCAGATTATAAAAAATAATACCATCATTATCATTGATAGTGGCAATTGGCTCACCTTCAGCGGTAATGACTGTTGGTTGAATAAATTCGTCTGTTTCGTTGCGATTATAAGCATTAAGAACTGCTTCTTTTTCATTTTTCACCTTAAAACCTTTGCCTAAAGTCAAAAGATCATAAGCAGCTTCTGTTCTTTCCCAAATTTTATTCCTATCCATACTATAAAAACGTCCACAAATAGTGGCAATTTTTTCTTTAGCTTTAAAATGTTCTGTTACTCTTTTAAGAAACTTTAAAGCTTCACGTTGAGGAGCATCACGGCCATCAGTGAAAAAATGTAAAAAAACTTTTCTCACCCCTCTTTTATCAAGCAAATCTAAAAGAGTATATAAATGAGTCATTTCAGTATGAGCGCTTTGTTTGCCGGTTAAAAGCCCTATTAAATGTAATTGCGAATTATGACTTTTAACATGATTAATAACTGAATTAAAAGCCGAGTTTTTAAAAAAGGTACCATCTTTGATTGCCCTGGTAATTTGTACCACGTCCTGTTCAGCGATACGCCCTGCACCTAAATTCATATGGCCTGCTTCGGAATTTCCCCTTTGATTATGAGGCAAACCTACTTTTTTACCTGAAGCAATTAATAAAGTATTAGGATACCTTTCATATAATTCATCCATGACTGGCGTTCTAGCAAGCTTAACAGCATTACCTTCTGTATAAGGAGAAATCCCCCAGCCATCCAAAATTACTAAAACCAACGGACCTGGAAATTTGGTATTTGACATATTTTAAAAAATGATTTATAAATTAATCTTTAGAACATTGTATCATCTTTTCTCAAAGAAAAGAAGAGGTTTTCAGGATGACTAAAAAATTTCTTGTTTTGAAATGCAGCAAAAGTGGTGTTGGTGTAGGTAAGAAATCTTTTGATGAACTAAATCCTACACTAATGATAATGCTCTGTGAAATCCCTGAAGATTCAAATTCTGTAATTGCTCATGGCACTTTACTCCCAGAGCTACCAGAAGGAATTAATGACGGAACAGAATTCATCTTTAATCTCGATGAGGAAATAAACTTTGATCCTCTTATTGGAACAAATTTTGAATCCATACCCCCTGAACAACAAAGGGAAGCGCTGCAAATAATTGCTCGTGCCAGAGTAAGAAATGCTCTGGAAAAATCAAGAGCAAGCAAGGCCCGAAATTAAAGGCCTTCTTTTTTTCCGCTAACTTCCTACTTTTGAGTTTTTAATTCTCCTTCTATTTCCATTAACCTGTTGTATTTTGCTACCCTGTCAGATCTTGAAGTAGCGCCAATTTTAACAAAAGGTGCGCCAACAGCTACAGCCAGATCAGAAATAAAAGTATCCTCTGTACCACCACTGCGATGAGAGACAATAATTTTATAATTATTTTCCTGGGCTAATTTTATGCAACTTATAGTTTCGCTTAAAGTGCCTATCTGATTTGGTTTAATAATAATTCCGTTAGCAATTTTTTCATCAATACCTCTCTGCAATCTTTTGATATTAGTGGTAAAAAGATCATCCCCTACCAACAATAAATTAGGATGATTAACTGCCAATTGATCGCTTAATTTATGCCAACCCTCCCAGTCATCTTCTGCTAAAGGATCTTCTATAACTGTCAAAGGATAAAGCGACAACCATTTAAGATAAAAATTAATCATTTCATCACTGGTTAAACTTAATTTGTCCAAATCTAAATTATACTTATGTTCGCTGCTATTAAAAAAGGTTGAAGAGCCAGCATCAATACCTAAAGAAATATCCTGCGCCACATTGTAGCCGGCACCACTTATAGCTTTTAAAATCAACTGTAAAGCTTCTTCATTAGAAGTTAAATCTGGAGCATAACCGCCTTCATCACCAATATCGCTGTCATAACCCTGACGGACCAAAATCTTCCCTAATTCATGATGAACTTCAGAAATAGCACGTGTCCCTTCGGAAAAACTTTTGATTCCTTCAGGAACTACCCAAAACTCCTGAATATCCAAATTAGAATCAGAATGCCTGCCGCCGTTTATCAGATTTGCCAAAGTCACCGGCATTTTATACTGTTTAATTCTAAATTTATAAAACTGATTTATAAATTTATATAAAGGCGCTTTATGTGCTAAAGCTCCAGCTCTAGCACAAGCCAAAGAAACGCCGATCATGGTATTAGCTCCCAGTTTTGATTTATTTTCCGTACCGTCTAATTCAATTAATCTCTGATCAATGATAGCCAGCTGATCAACTGATTGACCTTTTAAAACTTTGCTAATGGTTTCATTAACATTAAGAACAGCTTTTAAAACACCTTTACCGCCATAACGTTGCAAATCACCATCTCTTAATTCCAAAGCTTCATGAACGCCAATAGAAGCACCAGAAGGAACACTAGCTTTGCCAACAATTCCTTTTTTAGTAGTGACGGTCACCTCTAATGTTGGATTACCGCGGGAATCTAAAATTTCACGGGCATAAATTTTTTCAATTTTTTGTGACATAGAATATTGATTATTGTTTATAAAAAATTCGTGTAAGGATAATTAATTTCTAATTAACGGTTTTAATCCTGGCAACACTTTACCTTCCAAAAATTCCAGCATTGCTCCTCCCCCGGTTGAGATAAAGGTAAATTTTTTACTTAAAGCCAAATCATTGACTAACTGTATTGTTTCCCCTCCTCCGATAATAGTTTTAGCCGAAGACTGCGCTAAAAATCTGCTGATTTTTTCTGAAGCTTTTTTAAATTCTTTAATTTCAAAATAACCAAGAGGACCGTTCCAAATAACAATCCTTGCTTTCTTTAAAAATTTAAAATAATTATTAATTGTCTTTGGTCCGATATCTAAAATATAATCATTCTTATTAATTTTGTCTAGCTGTTTAACCTGAATTGAAATTTTAGTAGAAATAGAAGTTGTTGTAACCACATCTTGAGGAATGATTAACTTTTGACCAAGCATTTTTTTTGCTTGAGATAAATAATCTTTGTCATAAAGAGACTTTCCAATATTATATCCCCTGGCTTTGATAAAATTGTTGGCTACTGCACCGCCAAGCAACACCTGATCCGTTTTCTTCAATAAATTTTTAATGACTTTTACTTTAGTTTCCAGTTTTGCTCCGCCAATAATAGCTATTTTTGGCTTAACTTTACTTTTTAAAACCTGACTTAAAATTTCCACTTCTTTTGCCAATAACAAACCGGCGTAAGCTGGCAAATAATCTGTAATAGCAGTAATTGAAGCAGCTTCTCTATGACAAACAGAAAAAGCATCATTAACATAAATATCTCCTAAACCAGCCAATTGTTTAGCAAAATTTTTATCATTACTTTGCTCACCATGGTGAAAACGAACATTTTCCAGCATTACTATTTGTCCTTTTTTTAAATTTTTGATAATGACAGAATTTTTAAAACCGACAACTTTTGGTAATTGTATAACTTTCACCTTTAATAATTGTGATAATCTCTTAGCCACTGCTTTATTAGAAAGTTTAGCCACTACTTTACCTTTTGGTCTGCCCATTTTATTAATTAAAATAATACCTGCGCCTTTGGCTAATAAATATTTAATTGTTTCCAAACCCTGTTTAATTCTAAAATCATCAATAATCATTCCTTTTTCATCCAAAGGTGTATCAAAACCTACGCGCAACAGCACTTTTTTATTTTTTAGATTTTTAACCTGTTTGATTGTTTTTAATTTCATTTTTATCTTGATTATTCTCCCTCAATAGAAACCAGTTTCCAGGAATCTCCCTTGGTTTTTTTTATTTTGATTTCAGTGTTCTCATCCAGATAATCTTTAAGTATCATTTTTAAATTAAAATCCAGATTTTCCGGCAGAACATCTTCGCCGTGTTCAATAATAGTTCCCAGTTCAATTTCAATAGCAGTCAGTTTCTTTAAACTATTTTTTCTAAGATACTCAATAATTATTTGAGCAATACGATTGGCTTCGTGAATATCGTGCATAATTTTTGGTAATCGGTAACTAGTAATCAGTAACTAGAGGTTTAGGTATTAGTTACCAGTTACTGATTACTATAACTAATGTGTTGCACATGAAATACAAGGATCATAAGCTCTAATCAACATTCTAAGATAATTACGACGTTTCTTTTCTGACATGGCTTTGATTTTAGGCAAATATTCAGCTAAATCATCCTCAAGATTCCCTAAAAACATCACGGTGGGTGTAATAACATTGGCTTTAACAATTCTGCCTTGTTTATTAATTTCGTATTGATGGAATAAAACGCCGCGCGGCGCTTCTACTACTGCCAGACCCTGACCTGGTTTAATCTTAAAATCTTTTATTTTTTCCTCTTTTAATCTTAAAGCTTTTAAAATCTTTTGAACTTCTTCCACGCAGTGTACTACTTCCACGGCCTGGGCTAAAACATTATAAAAAGTGTTATAAACTTTTTTCTTGCCATGAACTTTTTGCCAAATCTTTTTGGCTTCGTTATTTAACTGATGACCGTGATTGTTAACTCTGGCTAAAGCACCAACCATAAAATGAGTATCAAACCATAAAGCTCTTTTAGCCATTGCTCCTTTTTCTTCAACTTCCTGCATTTTTTGATAAAATTTTTGAGGAGTGTATTTTTTACCTATTGAAGTTATGAGCTGACCGTCGTAAATGGCATATTCTTTGGGATGATAAAGTGAAACAAATTCAGTTTTTCTTTCAAACTTTGGATATTTTAACTTAGCAAAAAAGTTAGCCAGCTTAATTGCTTCACTTAAAGTTTTTTCTGTTTGCGACTGGATGTTTCTAAGCTCTTTGATATCAGGCAAGACTTTAAAACCGCCCAGCCAGTTATTTAACGGATGAATAGCTCTACCTCCAATTGCTTCATTCAATAAATTACCGAACTCTCTTAATCGCAAAGCGATCTGCGCTTCTTTAGGATATTTTTTAATCATCTTAACAGTATCATTATAATCCAAAAAATCAGGTAAAGACAAAAAATACAAATGCATGGCATGAGAATGAATCAATTGCGCCAGTTCCATTAATTTTCTTAGTTTAACTGTTTGCTGACTGACTTTTGCGCCTAGAATGTCTTCCATGGCTTTAATGGACGTTAAATTATGCACTATCGGACAAATACCGCAAATTCTCATGGTAATCACATGGGCATCATACATTGATTTTCCCTGTAAACATCCTTCAACCAAACGCACGCCTTCTTCGGTAATGATTTTTGCCTGACGAACATCGCCGTTTTCCAAAGCACCAATAAAACTGGCATGCCCCTCCATTTTGGCTAAATGATTTATTTGTATTTTCATATATTTAATGATTGTGGATAACTATTGACAAACCGCTTTGAATTATGATATTGTATATTTGTAGCGAAAGCTACCCTCACCTATAGGATAATAGGATCGTATTTATTCCTCCGCCTTAACAGGCGGAGTGTTTTTATTTTCAAATCTTAGAAAATCCTTCAATAATTCAGCTGGTATAAATTTATCTTTAACTGATTCTAACTCTGTGCTCATGTAATTTCTGGTACAAACTATAATAATCTTTTTACCTTTACTTTTTAGATAACTCAATAATCCACCAAAATCACTATCACCAGATAACAACATAACCGAATCATATTTATTTATCTTCATCAACATATCCATCGTGATCTCTACGTCAAAATTACATTTTGGCATCTTACCAATAAATTTACCACCCTCATCATAATGAGGAATCATTTTTATCTCTTTTGTACGTTTTTTAAAACCTGACTCCTTTGCTTTATTAACTCTAGCAATAGATTTTCTATATTTTAAATTAAGTGGATGATTCCAATCTAAATCATCTCTTTTAGGATAATAGCCATAGTAGAAAAATCTCTTTTGGGACTTTATACATTCACAAATTTTTCCTAATTTTTCTATATCTATCTCTACACAAATTCTGTATTTATTTTCCATCGGCCAAAACTCTTTAGCCCAATGTCTAACATTCCCAAAATCAACAAATGTATAAATATTAAAAAATTGTTCTGAATTTATACCAAATTTCTCTTTAATCACTTTAGTTTTAAATTCTTCTAAATCCATAAGCTATTTGTTATAAGAATTCTCCACTATCTCAATCTCCTTATCAGTCAAACCATACAATCCATAAACCTTTTGGTCAATTTCAGAATCGGTTTTATTAAGTTGATTATTAATTTCTCTTTCTTCTTCAGGATGTTGAATATCATCATTCTGTATTCCTAAAAGCTGTTTATCCAATTCTAACATCCTTTTTGCTAAATCAGATAAAACCTTCTGCTGGCTTTTTGATGCTAACTTAATTGGCAGTATTTTAACTTTACCTAATTTTACCTGCGGGAAAACTCGTCCTGTTTCTCTGACATTCTGAATATACAGATAATTCAAATATTTGGAATTTAGCAAAGCAAGTAAATAATAAATATCAATTTTATTTTTCCATTCGTTTTTTAATATTGCAACTTGTAATGTATTGGCAAACCATATTTTATTAATAATAGTCGCTCGTAATATATCACTTGTCTGTCGCCATACAACTTTTTCTTTATGATTTAAATATTTCTCATTAAAATATACAATCTCATTTTGTTGTAATAAATTTTTAAAATTGTGTCTTAGATATCTTTGTTCTTGTGGTTCTAACTTATATCTATTAACATCTTTCCCAATAATATATTGCTTATCATTGACATTTTTAATTTTGCCCGTATAAAATAATCTATCATATAAATCATTATCGCCTTTTCTTTGTAAACCCACATTAATTCTTTGGTATTTAATACCAGCGTCCCGGCAATCCATAATTTCATCAAGTGGCAATTCATCTTCTTTTTTCTTTTTTATCAAGGCAGAGAAAATATTATCAGGAGTGTTTAGATAGTCATCTTGTTTAATTTTTACGTAATTTAAATTTTTTAACAATTTTTCTTTAATATCATTAGTTTTATATTGAGATAAATCCAGTACTTCAATAATGTTATTAGCTAAACTGGCTTTTTGGACAATAAAAATACAACACGGCGCTTCCACGCCCTCGAAAATCCTTTCTCCTAAATTAACTATCTTTAATAGTTTAAACTTTAAAAGCAGCTGACGAATGTCTTTATAGCGCGGCTGAAAAAGAAAAGTATTTGGCACAATAAAACCAAGTAAACCGCCGTTTCTTAACAACTGCAAAGATTTATCAATGAAAACCTTATAAATATCCTTATACTGCTTAGTAGAATCAGGATAATATTTTTCCAAATACTCTATATCCTCATCAATATTCGCTCCCCATGGTGGATTACCGATGATAATATCAAAACCGGGATTTTTTCTATTAAACACCTCTTTAAACTTTTCCTGCCAAATAAATGGCGACTTGTCCTTGTATCTATCGCCATAAAATTTTTTAAGTTCTTTTGCAGTTCCAAAAATTAAAGAATTACCCTGCTTAATATTTTCTTCTAAATCTGGCAATAAATTTTCACCTTCTAAGACCTTAAGCATCAGATTCAATTGCGCAATTTCCACGGCTTTTTCATCTAAATCTACACCAAAAATATTATTCTTTAATATTGGTAGTCTTCTTATATAATTACTTAATGGCGCTTTTTGTTCATTAATATTTTTATTTGAACGATTTTGTAATTGCCTCAAATAATCATCAAGAATTAAAAAAGTTGAGATTAAAAAAGAACCAGAGCCGCAAGCCGGATCTAATACTTTAAGTTCCCTTAATTCGCTTGCTGATTGTGTTAATTTGTAACCAACAGTATTTTTTGTTATATAATCCACTACGAAACGGGGGGTGTAAAAAATACCTTGAGATTTTCTTTTACTTTTTACCAAAGCCGATTCTTGTTGTATAGCACTTAAATACTGCTCATATATTCTACCAAAAATATCTGCTGGAATATCATTAAAATTATATCTTATCCCTTTAATATTTTTGTAAAGTTCATCAATAATTCTTTCT
>JAHITV010000009.1 GCA_018817315.1 Patescibacteria group bacterium | reverse complement strand
CAATAATATCTGCATAAACATTGTCATCAACTTCTGTCAAAGTATCACAGGTGTGATTTTTAAATAAACGTGAATTATAATCTTTATCAAATCTTTTAAATACCAAAGTAAGTTCTTTTATTAACACACCAACTTTGTTACCTTCTAATTCTCGCCAATTTCTAACTAATGGCTGTAATACCTTATTTTCTATATTCCTTTCTTCTACAGTTCTAATAAAAACAAATCTGTCTAAAATTCTTTGTACGCATTCATCGGCCTTTTTATACTCAAGTTTTGGATAATAAGCTGTTATTTCATCTAAAAGTATAGTCCGCCATCTGACCAAATCTTCGGCTAACTGTTTATCAATAATGGTCTTCGGTTTTTTGCTTAATTTAATACCTTCACTGTCTAATACTCCTTCATTAAAACCATCCTTAGAGAGCCACCATAACTTGTCAAAATCCGTTAAATAATCTTTATACTTTAAATTTAGAAAACAGGATTTTTCTGGATCTTTTTCATCCCATTCAGCATTAAAAACCATTAAACCCTCAAAATCGCATAGGATTACCCATGGTATGCTTTTATGCCAAGCATAATTAAACGCTTGCTCAGCCCATTTTTCATCATAAAGATTTTCCGACAAGGCCTTTGCCTCAAGGAAAAATTTAGTTATGCTATCAATTTTAAAAGCATAATCCACTCTTTTACCAGAAACTTGATATTCTTCTGTTACTTCATCATAGGAAAGTTGGTTATAAACATCCCAGCCTAATGCCTGAAATAAAGGCAAAATAAAATCTTTTCTAGTATTTGCTTCAGAATAACTTTTTATTTGTGTAGATGAAAGTTGTTCGTATTTTTCAACCAACCTTTTGATTTTTTCTTTAGCTTGTTGTTTATTCATATTTTAATTAGTAAATTCATCAACCCTTGACACTTAATCTTTATTATTCTGATTTTTTTTATCCAAAATTTTCATTATCTTCCAAGAAACTAACACTACTATGATAGTTATAACCACAGCATAAGCAAACTTGGCAATAATACTTGACTGTTCTTTAAAAATTACCCTGAACAATGCTTGCACTGCATCATTCCAGGCCAGCGCCGCCACTAAACCAAGAGCCCCTAAAAACAAAGTGGAAATTTTACTCATTAATTCTTTATTAAAATTATTGTTCATGAATTTATGATTTAATTTTTAAATCTTTATACTACACTTTATACTTACTTCTTCCCTACTGGCATAATATATAAAGTTTGTTGACCTTCTTTAAAATTAAATAAATTATCAACTTTTTTTTGATCAAAACCGCCAACCACTACTGTACCTAAACCTAAACTTTCTGCCTGAAGATAAATATTTTGGGCGATGTGACCTGATTCCTGATAAACATATTGAATGCCACGCTCTCCGTATTTTTTGGTGGTTCTTGCAAAAATTCCGGAAATAATAATTTTAACTGGCGCTTCTTCCACGTAAGATTGATCATAAGCTGCTTTTTTTAAATCTTGATCAATTTGTGTATTTTGATGAACTTCCAAAGCATGATCTTCAGATAAATAATGATAAATACCAGCAACTAAACCTTCAACATTTTTGGCTACTACATAAATTTCTATAGAATATAAAGCACCAGCTGAAGGAGCAACTTTTGAACCTTCTTGATTTTTTCCTTGAGCAGCCCATAACAGCTGACTAACTTCAATTAAAGTTAAAGGTTGATTACTATAATCTCTAATACTTTTCCTGCGATTAATAGCTTCCTCAATAGAAAGCTGACCCTGATAAAGTGGTTGAGGCAACTGAATAATTGTGGCATTGTTGCTCATATTCTCATCTTTAATATTTGACTGTTGATAATAAAAATAAGTTAAAACACCTGCCAAAATAACCAAAGGAAGAATAAAAACGATAATAATAATGCTTATCTTCATTGTCACTTAACTTTCCAATGTTTTTGTCCTTAAATTAAATACATCGCCGTCCTTTAAAGGAATAATCTTTATTTTAGTATCTTTTTGTAATTTATCTACCAACTTTTTCACGCCATAAACCAAAGTTCTTCTCACCCAATGTCTTAAAAGAATCAATTGGGGTGAAAGTTCTTTAATGACTTTGACGGTGTTTAGATAATAGTCGCCAGTCGCTTTCATCATGTTTAAAATCAGCAATTTTGATTTAATATTTCCAGCCAAATCTTTTTTATAAAAAGTTTCTGGCAAATAAAGAAAATCAATTTTCTTACCCTTGACTTGATAACCAAATTCATCAAGACGATTTTTATAATAGGGCTTTTCAATTAAATTCTTGGTGGTGGTGATTTTTAGATGTTTAAGTTTATATTCTCTTTCAGCTTTTACTTTGATAATCTGACCGGGCATCTTTTGATGATGTTCGCTGATTAAACCGTAAACATCAGGCGGAATAAAAACTTTATAATCTTTATAATTCCAGCCGCCTCTGGTCATTTGATAATGAATTGACTCAATCAAAGCATTCAAATCCGTGGCATGATCAACATGCTTATGACTTATTAAAATAGCTTGCAAATCATCCGGCACAAGTTTAGCCTGGCGAATATGCCACATTGCCCCTGGTCCTGGATCAAAATACAAATTAATGCCTTCCACATTAGCCCAGAACCCGGCAGTGGAACGTTTTTGCAAACTAACCATTGATCCGCCGCCGCCAGTGCCTAAAAATATAATTTTATTTCTTAGATTCCTCATTTTGTTCTTCAATATCATTTCTTAAACCATAAATTTCCAAAAGATGATTTATTTCTTCCTGACTAAAACCCAAATCTTTTAAGTGCTGTAAATGATTTTTAACTTGCGCTCCTTTAAATAGTCCGCGGCAACCCTGGCAAGGCATTTGCGACTTTAAGCAAATTGCTTCGCAACCCCCTAAAATTATCGGTCCTAAACACGGCTCGCCATCCATTAACACACAATGGTAACCTCGGGACTGACATTCATAACAAATCGGCTTAGGCGGAATTCTAAAATCAATATCTTTCAAAAGACTATAAACTAATTTTAAAAATTCCAAATTATTGACCGGACAACCTGGAATGGTGTAATCAACTTTAACAATTTGATCAATATCCAAAACATCAGGATTATCAATTTCCTTGGAATGAAAATATGTCTCCTGAATCAACTTTTGAGGATTATGATAATTTTTTATCTGATGGATTCCGCCCATACTGGAGCAATTGCCTAAAGCCACAAAAATTTTAGAATTTTTCCGTATTTCTTTGACGATTCTTTTATTCTCTTTGGTGACTACCGAACCTTCCACCAAACAAATGTCCATCTTTGGAGTTTTAAACACTTTCTCTTCCAGCAAACGAAATTGCACGATCTCAATCTCTTTTAATAAATCCAAAAACTGCTTGCCTAAATCCATAATGCTAAACTGGCAGCCCTCGCAAGAAGTAAGTCCGACAATGCCAACTTTTAATTTTTTCTTTTTATTAATCTTTGGCATAATTATTAGCCATTAAATTTTTTTCCATTAACTCTTTTAATTGTTGAGGATTATTAGTACAGATAAAATAATCTTTGGGCTGAACTTTTAAACGCAGACCCTGTTTAGCCGGTGCAATATAGCCCAAAGTATTATTTTTACCTAAACGAATACCATAACTACGCCACTCTTTAAAATCAAAATCTTCTATGATTACAGTTTTAAATTGATTTTTTAGGAATCTTTTTTTAAATATACCAAAATTGACTTGCAGATAATCAGAAGTTAAATAAATTTTTAAACTTGAAAATGACCAAAATAAAAGCAAATTAATAAAGACGACTAGCAAAAACAAAATATTCATTAAAAGACCAAGGGATCTAAGGTTTAATTTTTCTGGAGAAAAAATCAGAACCAGCAAAAAAACAATGATTATCAAATAAACTGAAGTAAGAATAAATGGTGTTTTGATTTTTTCTTTATAAATTATGTTGCTCATTGTTTTGCTTGATATCTTTCCCGAGAATCATCTGACTGTGATAATTTATTAATAATTAAACTGATTATTTGTAACAGTAAATAAACTAATAATACTCCGGTAAAACCCGTTAAAAAATTTGCCAGTATCTCATTATTGATCCCTGGAAAAACATAATCTGGAATTAATCCCTGCCAAAAATTTACTGCCTGATGAGCAAAATTTTGCTCTGCTGCCACCTTTTCCAAGCCGTCTGGTGATGTTGAGGCAAATAAGGAAAAAACTCCGCCGATAAGTAAAGCAATTATTAAAAGGTATTTAATCTTCATTTAACTTTAATCTTAATAATTTAATAATAAGAACTGTCAATAAAGCTTCGCCAATGCCGATCACTAAATGAACTTTAATCATTGCTACAGTTACTGTTCCCAGATTAACAGTGCCAGACAAGCCGATTTCCAGGGCACAACAAAACGAAGCTGCCACTACCGAAAACCAAGCAGTTAATCCAATGATTATCATCTTAAACTTAGCTGATGTAAAATTTATTAATTTCTTATAAAGAAAATATCCTACTGCTACACAGGCAATGATTCCCATATTAAAAATGTTAGCTCCCAAGGCAATAACTCCTCCGTCAGCAAAAACCAATGATTGAATTACTAAAACCGCGCTGATTACCAAAAGACCGGCCCAGGGTCCTAACACAACTGCTGCCAAAACTCCGCCGATAAGATGGCCGCTAGTACCGTTGGCAACAGGAAAATTAATCATTTGCAAAGCAAAAATTAATGAACCAAGTACAGCCATTAACTGTATTTTTTCTTTTCCTTTAGAAGTAATTTTTAATCTTTGACTGATTTCTGACTGTTGCTGAACACCATCAGCTAAAGCTAATTTTTGTTTAAGAAATCTGACCTTTTTAGCTACTGCTATTTTTAACTGACTAAAGCCGACTGCTAAAAAGCCGACTGCTACTGCTATTAAGCCAAAAGAAATTTTATCGCTTAAAAATCCGTCTGGTAAATGCATAAATATTGTTTATAGTTTATTGATTATTGAATATTGATTATAGATTATTGTCCGCCCAGCTTAGCGTAGTCCGCACTTATAACTCTAAATTATTAACTTGATCATATCTGAACACTGGTCCATCTTTGCAAACATATTTATCGCCAATAGCACAATGCTGGCAAATGCCAATACCGCAGGTCATTCTCCGTTCTAGAGAAAGATAAATATCTTCATCGCCAAACCTTAATTTTTTTAGCTCTTTAACCACAAAATTAAACATAATGGGCGGACCGCAAATAAAAGCCGTAGCGTCTTTTACAATTTTTATAGTTTTAAATAATTTGGTAATCAAACCAAAACCGCATTTTGCTCCTTGCACAGTTTTATGCTGCGGTCTTTTTTTATCAAAAATCAAGTCTAATTCTATACCTGCTTTTTGCCAAGCTTTATATTGCTTTTTGAATAATAGCTGACTTTCGTCGCTAGTGCCGTATAAAATCTGAACCTGATATTTTTTACCATAACCTTTGCTTAATTCTTCGGCAGTTGATTTTAAGGGAATAAAACCGCATCCTCCGCCTACTAGTAGTAAATTTTTTTTAGGCAAATTTTTCATTTTAGGCCAGCCATTGCCAAAAGGTCCTCGTACATACACATAATCACCTGCTTTTAATTGATGAAAAGCTTTGGTTAGTTGACCGACTTCTCTGATAGCCAGTTCAAAATATTTAGTACTGTCTTTACTTTGAGAACAAATATTAATAGGCGCTTCTCCTTTACCGGGAATTCCTACCTGGACAAACTGGCCGTTCCAAAAATGAAATCTTTTTTGCCTGGCTGAATCAGTAAATTTTAAATGAAAAAGTTTAACATCTTCAGTTTCCTTTTGACATTTGATAATTTTAGCTTGATATGGCAAATAAGGGTTTATCATAAAATTATTTTTTTGCCGACTTTTTGGTTACTTTTGAATTCAACCTATTTAAATTCTTGATAATATCTATACCCACCGGACAAACCAAAGTACAGCGATTACAGCTGACACAACCCGGCACCTTGAATTCCGCCGGGATTCTGGAAAATTTGTGATCATACCAGAATTTAATTTTTTTCTTGACGGTATCGGTGTAATTTTTTCCGCCGGCAATAGCGGTAAACTCCGGATAAAAACAGTTGCCCCATAATCTCTGCCGTTTAACTGAATCTTTATCAGGAACATCTTCGGTATCAAAACAAAAACAGGTAGGACACACCAGAGAACACTTACCGCAGGCAAAGCAAATTTTATCTAATTCATCCCATAAAGGATGGTTAGCTGATTTTTTAATACTTTTACCTAACTCCAGCATGCGCTTATCAGGACCTTCTTCTGGAATTAAACCGGCAAATTTTATATTTTTATATTCTTTGATTTTATATTTTTCTAAAAGCTCTTGACCTTTGATGGAGCCGGAATAAATTTTAAAATTTCCTTTTTTATCTTTTTCCAAAAAAATGTCAAAAGGCACATGCTCTAAGATATTTTCCTCCAACTTCATGCTAAAAACTTTCCAATCAGCAAAGTTTTCCTCATTTGGCGCGCCAAATGAAAATCCCACTACTAAAATGTTCTGCCGCCGCTGTTGATAATAAGGATCTTCACTGAAAACCAAATCATACAGTCCTAAAGCTCTTAAATCCAAAATAGTCATATTCCCAGCGCAAACTTTAGGATAATTTGCTTTTTCCTTTTTAAAATTTCCTGTGTAGGTAAACAAAGTTTCACAATCCGGAAGAAAAAGCTGTTTCCAGGAATTTAAAGGAATTCTGCCTGAATAATCAATCTCCTTGATGTTTAACGCCTTTTTAACAAAAAGCTCCTTGTTCGCTAAAACCGGAGCATAAATCTGGTATTCCTTAAGAATTTTTTTAAATAATATATCAATGTTTTGTTTGGTCATAGTTAATATATTATACTAAAAAATGAAAGTGTTGTAAAAAATAAGAATCATAAAAACGTCTGGTAGTTGACAGCCAAGCTGTCAACTGCAAAAACATAAAAAAGGATGAGAAATATCTCTCATCCTAGATTTTAATTCCTTAACCTTTGGAGAAAATTTAGAAATTCGCCTGATTTTTGCAATCTGCGCTCAGCAAAGCTTTTGGCAATTTCCTGGTCATCAAGTAAAGTGCTTAAGGAATTAATAGGAACCATGGTTTTTTGCGAATTTTCCGCTACTACGGCAGTTATGATTTTCTGGTAACCATTAACTCCTGATTTGGCCTTCCTCCGAGGAATTTGCAACAACCAAGTTAAACCAAACCAATCTGCACGACTGAATTTATAACGATTCCTTTCATAAAGTTTAACCAGTGTCTGACCTGAACTAATCACGTCATCTACAACTGTCACCGAAGTTACTTCTGGAATAATAATTCTGCCGGGCAGAATTTCGCCAACTACTGAAACAGGATCGCTGCCAGGCTGCCAATAACGCTTGGCGTAAACCTGAACAGCTGGCTGATTATGATGGATGGTTGTTAAATTCATGACTTCCTTGGAACCGTTACCAGGAAAAATAAACAATGTTCCATCAAGCTGTCTTAATAATTGACTAAAAAGCATCTCTAACTCTTTGGTCATCTCTTTTGAATCCAGCAAAATCGGCTTTTCGCCACTGACGGTTGAAAAATCCGCTAACTCTTCCAAACTTTCTTTGGGAAATGGTCGATCGATAATAATAATTCCGCCATCAGCCATCACTTTTTTACCAAAAATCAAATTAGGATATTTAGCCTGCCAGCTATCCATTATCTCCTCCTTTTATGAAATGAACGATTTTGGGAATTAAAAAACCCCTTTACAAGAAAGGGGCTTATTACTTTTAAATTTTTAGAAAATCATAACAAACCCTTTTCCTGTAAAAAGTTTGTTAAATGATATATAGCTGATTTCTTAAATCTATTATTCATATTTCTTTTTAACTTGTTCCAAAGTTACTCTAACTGCTTCTTTAGGATCACTGGCTCTAATAAATTCTACTCTCTGTCTTTCATCTAAATAAGAAAGATTTAATTTATCACTCCAACCTCCGGTTTTATCCAAAATAATAATCGGCTTGTTGTTGCGATAAGCAATAGTAATTTCTTGTAAAGTTCCGGCGCCGCCACCTAAAACAATAAAAGCGTCACACATCATCACCAAAATAAACTCATCAAAACCATCTGCTTCCATACCAGTTAAAACCTCCCAATTAACATAAGGGTTAGAAGTAAATCTTTTGGTTCCTTTAATTACACCGACTATCTTACCTTTCTTTTCGTTGGCACCTTGTGAAACAGCTTCCATAATACCGCCTTTGCCGCCGGTGACAACTATACAATTTTCTTCAGCTAGTAATCTACCAATCTCTCTTGCGTCATTTAAAACAGCATCCAAAGCACTGCCACCATTAGGATATTCTTCCTTGCCAGCAGAACCAATCACGCAAATTTGCCATTGTTTGTTAGTTTTATTCATAAGTTAACTGCTATTTAATCTTTAATTTCTTTAATACTGACTTATAACCCCCTTTGCCATAATTTAACCATTGAGCTACTCTGGTAACTGTAGCTGAACTCATTTTCAGCTTTTTAGCGATTTCACGATAAGGCACGCCTTTGGCTATCATTCTGACTGCTTGCCAACGGTCAGACATGGCTTTTAATTCTTCTAAAGTACATAAATCCCTAAAAAATTTACGCGCTTCCTTAACATTCTTAATTTTTAATATTGCCTGATACAGCTGGTCAAGCTCTTTAGTTTTAAGTTGATGGCTATGCTTCATTTTTACTGTATTAATGTATTAAAACATTATAACAATAGTATAAACAATAAAAAATAACCTGTCAAGCAGGTTATCCACAATATGAATAAAAATAAACTTCCCGCGAGCTTACGCTCGGGGTATTAGCCGAGTACAAGCTTCGCTTGTCCAGCGTCTTCTTGTCCCTGTTGTTCAATGTACTCTTTGATAACCTGTTCATT
>JAHITV010000008.1 GCA_018817315.1 Patescibacteria group bacterium | reverse complement strand
CCTGCCAAAAACAATTTTCCTTAAAAGCTTCTTGATTTTAGTCTCTGAAGGTATTTGGTTTAGAAGAGCAATCATAGTTGAACAAGGTTAATAATTAAGCTCATTTATTCTAACCTTGTTCCAACTCCTTTAGTATACCCAAAATATCCTTATTGACAGAATAATAACTAAATGTTAAATTACAGCAATTGTACAAAATAGCTACAAAATAAAAATCACGTTCACAAACCAATCTGGAGAAAACCATGAAAAACAAAGAGACAGAAGTTCAGAAAAAGCCGGCACATGAGTTTATTATCGCCGCATTAGGCGGCGAGCATAATAAAGCTCTATCAAAATTTTATTGTGCAGAATCAATTATCATTGTTCCAGTGCTTGCTGTTCTAGTCACAGAAACCAAATTCCCAGACAAAGCCATTCCAAACTTGATTACTGCCTTCATTAAAGCCGGTCGGCAATATGGCCATGAGGACGATGTTAGAAACGCAGTTGCAATGGCTCTAAAAAACCTCAACGGCGGCGAGGAGTTGCTCAGAGTACTAACAGAGGAAGTAACAGAAAAGGGAAATGAACGCGATTACCTCCTTACTATTGCTGAAGGAATGAAACTAAAAGTCCCTGAATCTGAATCCTGCCCCGGCGCCTGAACACCCTAACCTCTCTACTATTATGTAGAGGAAGTGGAACTGGAAGTTCCTGACAACAAAAAAACTACACGAGATTGGCTACAACAAAAAAGCCAACCCGTTTTTTTAAACTGAAAAAATATTTAACTTTTTTCTTTTTTGATTATGATTTTATTTTTAAATACTTGGCAGCTATCCAAGTAGAAATAGGCATAGCAGATATCAAGCCAATACTACCAACTAATGTTCTCACAATTTCAGTGGCAATTATTTCAGAATTTAAAACTTGTCCTATAGTCATAAAAGGTGGCTGCTTAATATAAAAAAGTAATAATAAAGGCAAAGCCACGCCAACATAAGCTAAAAATAAGGTATTGGTCATGGAAGCTAGATGAGACACTCCCACTCTTTTAGCTCTTTTATAAACTTCTTTAACGGTTAAATTATGGTCTGCTCTTTTGATTTCCTCAACTGTCGCTAACTGACTGATGACTAAATCATCTAAAACACCGATTGCCCCTAAAATAATTCCTGCCAACAATAATCCCCGAAAGTCAACTACTTTACTGCTATCAACCAAGAACATAATTTCCTCGCTGGCTGTGCCGCTTAAAGCAGCTATTTTAATAAAAAACCAGGAAAGAAACCCGGTAATAATCAAGCTTAGATAAATACTAATAACTGTCAGATATGACTTTTGGTTCCTGCCTTCAGTTAAATAAATCACCAAAAAAACAATAACAGCTCCGCCAATAATAGAAATTAATATCGGATTTGCACCCTGAAAAATCCTAGGAACAATAAACCATAAAATTACCATCATGGTAACCGCCAGAGAGATCAGTGACTTTAATCCTTTAAAACCACCAACGATAATAATTAAAACAATAAATAAAATCACTAACCAATAAAGTGAATTGGTTCTTTCTTTATCTACAATCAAAAACATCTCTTCCTCTTGGGAATCTAAACTGTAATTAATAATCAATTTGTCACCCGCTTTATATTGCTGGCTGTTTATTGCCTGAATATCGTTTATTCCTTTATATTCAAATTCTTTATCTTCCCATTTACCGCTTAAACCTCTTAACTTTAAATTCTGCTGAATAATCTTTCCTCCATTTTCCAAAGAAATAACCTTCTCTTCCAAAACTTCAACAATTTTTGCTTTAAAAACTTCTGAAATATTAGCATCTCTAGTGCCTTCCAAAGATTGGGCAAAGCCACTAAAGGGTAATAAAAATATTATTGATATTAAAATGATTTTTATTTTTTTCATCTTGCCTATATTATAGAATACTTCTAGAAAATAAGGAATATTTTAATAAATAACAAATCTAAATTAAAGCATTAAAAAAACCGAACAGAGTATCACTACGCTGTCCGGTTGGAACATCGCTGATCAAGAGGTTTAAGTCAAGATATTGGAACAAAATCCAGATGAGGAATTTTTTCGCCTTCAAAATAAATAAAAACTGAGTACACTTCAGCAAACCTACTCAAGGGTTTACTGGTTGGAATCCGAACTTTAGTGCCAGGCTGTAATTTGCCAAACAAATAATTATAATTTGGAACTCTGCTTTTGGCAAAAATAATCTTTAAGTTCTGGCCGCCGCAAGGAGCTCGTCGTAAACCTGTATCCAAAATTGAAAAATAGCAAGTCTCTCCCTGATTGGTGAGAATTGCAATAAACTTCTCCTTTCTACAAACTTTTGCGTAACTTTCCTGTAAGGATGGCGAGCATACACCAGTAGTATCGCCTTTAACAGCCATTTGAGGAGCATCTTTGTACCAAATCACACCTTTTACTTCCCATTCATCGGTATTTTGTTTTACCGATTCAATGTATTTCTGGGAACCCCTACATCCTCCCATAAGAAGAAAGAGAGGGATTAGCACAATAACAATACAAGCGAAAGTGATCCTCTGACCTCTACCACTAAATTTGCCAGACATGTTAACATCTCCTCGTGTTTTTTGTCTGTTTGTGATTTATTTATTCTGAACAAGATATCTCTTTTTATCATGAATATGTGATTATGTCAATCTATGAAAAAAAAGAATAAATGTTCTTTATTTTATCTGCTAGTAAATATTTTTTAGTATTGGGTATACTAAAGGAGTTGGAACAAGGTTAGAATAAATGAGCTTAATTATT
>JAHITV010000007.1 GCA_018817315.1 Patescibacteria group bacterium | reverse complement strand
TAATGAAGTTAGAAAACTCCAACAAATACTTAAAGACCTGGGTTTCTTCACTTATCCTTATATTACCGGTTATTACGGACTGGTTACCACCCAAGCAGTTAAGGATTTCCAGAAGTTTTATCAGTTGCCAATTACTGGAAAGGTTGATCAATCAGTACTGAATAAACTGAATGAACTGTGATTTATTTGTTAGTGATTTGGATTAAATAAATTTAACTCCGTCATTTTGGCTGGGTTTTTTTATTTGACCTAGCCCTTAATGTTATTAGGTTTTAAAATAATAAAACTCCTTACTGCTGAGGCAGTTGGGTATATTTGTTTTCTTGACTAATTTTGATTATTTCATTAAGATAACCCATTATAAAATATATGCAACGTATTAATGAGATTATAGAAATAATTGAGAAAACAGGAGATAAATGTGTTGTTTTAAAAGAAAATAATGCTTTTGTAATAATGACATTAGCAGATTACAAACAATTATTAAAAATTCCTCATCAAATAGAGGAAAGTCTAGCTCTAGGTCATAGTAATAACCAGACAACTGTAGATATAAAAGAGTTTGAGGTTCCAGAAGAGGACAAATATTATACAGAACCAATGGATTATTAAGTTCTTTTTTGTAAAATTTTGGTAAATTTAGCTGAAAATTAGGATGTTGAAATGTTGGGGAAATTTGATTTATTAACTGGGCAAAGAAGTAAAATTTTGCTAAGATTAGCTGAAAAATAGCTATTAGTCAAAATAATGATTTTAAATCAAAATTAGACTTGCCAAATCATAAGTTCTTTGCTATAATCACTTCTGATTTTTAGAAATAATTTAATTTAATTAATTAAAATTAGACGGCTGGCTAAAACTGCAGCGTTTATCGTTTGTGGGCCGTTAATAAAAGGAGATGATTTAATATGGCCGAAGCATTTAATCGCTCAAAGCCACATATTAATGTAGGTACTATTGGTCATGTTGACCACGGTAAAACAACCTTAACTGCTGCTATTTTAAAGTATTTAAACGCTAAAGGTCTTAAAGCTTCTGATAAGACCGTTGATCAGATTGATAATGCGCCAGAAGAAAAGGAACGCGGTATTACTATTGCCACTGCTCATGTGGAATATGAAACCGCCAATAGACATTATGCTCATGTTGATTGTCCAGGGCACGCTGATTATATTAAGAATATGATTACAGGGGCTGCTCAAATGGACGGGGCTATTTTGGTTGTCAGCGCTGCTGATGGTCCTATGCCTCAAACCCGAGAACATATTTTACTTGCCCGTCAAGTGGGCGTTCCCAGTATAGTGGTATTTTTGAATAAAACTGACCAAGTAAGTGATCCAGAATTAATTGATTTAGTTGAGGAAGAAATTAAGGATCTCTTGAAGAAATATGAATTTCCTGGTGATGAAATTCCTATCATTCGTGGTAGTGCTATGAAAGCTTTAGAAAATCCAGAAGGTGATGATGGTAAGCCAATTCAGGAACTTTTGGATAAACTGGATTCATATATTCCTTTACCCACACGAGATACAGAAAAAGATTTTTTAATGCCTATTGAAGACATCTTTTCTATTGAAGGACGCGGTACTGTAGTTACTGGTCGTATTGAAAGAGGCAAGCTAAAATTGAATGATGAAATAGAAATAGTGGGTATTAGAAATACTCAGAAAACTGTAGTTACTGGTATTGAAATGTTTAATAAATCTTTAGAAGAAGGTCAGGCCGGTGATAATGCTGGTATTCTTTTACGCGGTACCAAGAAAGAGGATGTGGAACGTGGTCAGGTCTTAGCCAAGCCAGGCTCAGTGACTCCACATACTGAATTTGAAGGTGAAATTTATATCTTAAGTAAAGAAGAGGGCGGCCGTCATACTCCTTTCTTTAAGGGATATAAACCTCAATTCTATATTAGAACTTCAGATATTACCGGTGAGGTAGAACTTCCAGAAGGTGCGGAAATGGTTATGCCAGGTGATACCGTGAATTTAAAGGTTAAACTTATTAATCCTGTAGCTTTGGAAGAAAAACAAAGATTTGCTCTTCGTGAGGGTGGTCATACTGTTGGAGCTGGAGTAGTAGTTAAGATTACAAAATAATTAATTTCCCCGTCCCGAGTTTGTCCTAGGGGCGGGGTTCTAAATATTTGTTCTTTTTTAAGACACATGACAATTGTTAAACAAGAAAATACAGATCAATCTTCAGATCCCAAAAAAGAAGAAATCAGGCCTAAGGTGAGAATAAAGATTAGGGCCTATGATCATAAAATTATTGATCAATCTGCCAGGACCATTATTGAAACTGCTCAACGAAGCGGTGCTCAAGTTATTGGTCCTATACCCTTGCCAACGGAAAAAAACCGCTATACAGTTTTAAAGTCAACTTTTGTGCATAAGGACGCTAGAGACCAATATGAAATGCGAACTCATAAAAGGTTAATTGATATTATAGAGCCGACCGCTAAAACTGTTGATTCTTTAATGAATTTAAGTTTACCAGCAGGAGTAGATATAGAAATAAAAACTACGTAATTATTTGTTTATTTAAGCGATAACCTCAAATAAGAGAAGTGTCGGTTAAATAAAGAAATAAGTGAAAGTTTTATCTCGTATTAATCACTTATAAATAAAATTATTTATAGGTAGGCAAAGGCCGCGATGTTTATCCTGTTTATCTACTCTTAATTTTTTAGCAAGAGAAAAAGGGATAAGATCACGGTTTTTGCTTATTTAAGCAAGAAAGACACATCAATAAGCAAATTATAATTTATGAAATTTATTTTAGGCGAAAAAGCAGAAATGACCCAACTTTTTCAGTCAGACGGTAAAGTTGTGGCTGTAACTGTTGTTAAAGCGGGTCCTTGCCAAGTTACCCAGGTTAAAACAGAGAGTCAGGATGGCTATAAAGCTGTTCAGGTTGGTTATGGTAAAAAGAAGAAAATCAGCAAACCCTTAACTGGTCATTTAAAGAGTTTACCTCCATTTAGATATTTAAGAGAATTTAGATCAAGTGATGATTTAAATTTAACTAGGGGTCAGGAAATTAAGGTTAATGTTTTCCAGGCCGGTGATAAAGTTAAGATTACTGGTTTAAGCAAAGGTAAAGGTTTCCAAGGAGTGGTTAAACGTCATGGTTTTAGTGGTAGTCCCGCTTCTCATGGTCATAAAGATCAGTTAAGAATGCCCGGTTCAATTGGTTCAACAGATGCAGCCCGTGTTTTTAAAGGTAAAAGAATGCCTGGACGGATGGGTTCAGACAGAGTAACCGTTGCTAATCTAGAGATTTTAGAAGTTGATGTTCAAAAGAATCTTCTATACCTTAAGGGGGCAGTACCCGGAGCCAGAGGTGGTTTGTTAGTTGTCCAAGGACCAGGAGAGTTAAAAATTGTGGAAGAAAATCAAGAACCAAATAAAGCCCCTAATAATCAGGCAGAAAAAGTTACTAATGAGCCATCAGTTAAAATAGAAGATAATAAAAAAGAGGATAGACAGGAGAAAGTAGAGGAAAAATAATATGTCTAAGGTCAAAGTATACAATTTAGAAGGAGAAGTTATTAAAGAAGAGGAGTTAGATCCCAAAATTTTTAACATAGAAGCTAAACCTAAGGTGATTCAGCTTGTAGTAGAAGCGTTAATGGCCAATCAGCGTAAGCTTCTAGCTCACACCAAAGGACGTAGCGAGGTAAAAGGTGGAGGCAGAAAACCGTGGCGACAAAAAGGTACAGGACGAGCCAGACATGGTTCTATTCGTTCTCCTTTATGGAAAGGCGGAGGTATAACTTTTGGACCAACCAAAGAAAGAAATTTCTACAAGTCAATTAATAAAAAAGTTAGAAATAAAGCATTAAAGATGGTTTTGTCTGATAAAGTAAATCATCAACATTTGATTTTAGTTGAAGATATTACTTTAAAAGAACCAAAAACTAAAAAGTTGGCAGAACTTTTAAAAAAATTACCTCTTAAAGAAAGAAGCACTTTAATTGTTTTAGATAAAAAGGATAAAAATTTACTACGTGCCAGTCATAATTTGCCTAAAATTGCCACTGAACCGGTCGAAAGTCTTAATGTGATTGATTTATTAAAATTTGAATATCTACTCACCACGCTTAAGGCCATAAAGAAAATAAGTAAATTTTACACCTTAAAAACCAAAGTATAATTTTATATGGGATTTTTAAATAAAATTTTAAAAAAATCAGCCAAAAGCAGTAAGCAGGCCGAAAGAACCAAGCCAGACTTAAAGAAACAAAGAAAAGAGGAAAAGAAAGCAGTTTCTCCTAAAGAAGAGCCGACCATTGCTGAATTAAAGGATCAAGAAACAGAAGCTGAAAAAGGAGAACAAAAGAAAGTTGTAAAGAAGGTAGAAAAAAAAGATGATACCAAAGATGCTTATAGAATACTTTCAAGACCAATGATTACTGAAAAAGGGACTTATTTAGCAGGTCAGAATAAATATATATTTGAAGTGGCAACCAATGCTAATAAGATAGAGATTAAAAAAGCTATTAAAGCTGTTTACGGTGTTGAACCAATTGCTATTAATATTATTAATTTACCAGGGAAAAGAGTGCAATACAGACGTATTCGGGGAAGAACTAAAAGGAGAAAGAAAGCAATTGTTACTTTGCCCGAAGGCCAGACTATTGAAGTTTATGAAGGGGTATAAATTAATTATAAGGAATTATGTCTATTAAAGTTTACAAACCTACAACTCCAGCAAGAAGAAAAACTTCTGTTATTATCAGAGATAATTTAGACAAGGTAAAACCACAGAAGAAGTTATTGCTTGCCAAAAAGAAGAGAGCTGGACGTAATAGTTCAGGGAAGATTACGGTACGGCATCAGGGCGGAGGAGAAAAACGCAAGATAAGAATAGTTGATTTTTTTGGAGATAAGTTTGATATACCGGCTAAAGTTCAATTTATAGAATATGATCCTAATCGCAATGCCCAGATTGCCTTATTAGTTTACGCTGATGGTGAAAAACGTTATGTCTTAGCACCGGTAGAATTAAAAGCAGGAGATAGGGTTATTTCCTCCAAAAAGAATTTTCAGCTCAAAGTTGGTAACCGTTTTCCTTTATCATTAATTCCACCAGGCACTTTAGTTCACAATGTAGAATTAGAACCCGGTAAGGGTGGCAAATTAGCACGGTCAGC
The DNA here is from genome assembly GCA_018817315.1 of Patescibacteria group bacterium. Lineage (GTDB taxonomy): Bacteria > Patescibacteriota > Patescibacteriia > UBA1558 > UBA10009 > JAHITV01. The sequence goes on along the minus strand of JAHITV010000007.1, from coordinate 12,393 downwards.
TGGAAATAATGTGGTGTTGATGGTAGTGGAAGGAAAGTATGCCCAGCTTAAAATGCCTTCCGGTGAAGTTAGATTAGTACCTAAAGAATGTTTAGCTAGCATTGGTCAGGTTTCTAATCCAGAGTTCAGAAGTATTAGATGGGGTAAAGCCGGCAGGATGCGTCATCGTAATATTAGACCAACAGTTAGAGGTAAAGCTATGAATCCAGTAGATCATCCTCATGGCGGTGGTGAGGGCTCTAATCCTATAGGTTTAAAAAAAGGTCCTAAAAATATTTATGGTAAAAAAGCTTTCGGCATAAAAACCAGAAGAGCTCATAAGGTTTCTGATAAATTGATTATTAAAAGACGTAAACGAAGAAAATAATTATATAAAAAGATATGGCAAGAAGTTTAAAAAAAGGTCCTTGGATAGATCCCAAATTATTAAAAAAACTTTCCCGGCTTAAACATGGTGATAAAACCGTGATTAAAACCTGGTCCAGGGGTTGTACTATCACTCCAGAAATGGTGGGATTTACTATTGGTGTTTATAATGGCAAAGAACATTTGCCGGTTTATGTGGTAGAGAATATGGTTGGGCATAAACTAGGTGAATTTGCTCCTACCCGTAAATTTATTGTTCATGGAGGTAAAATGGCTAAAGAGCAGACTAAAACACCTTCTAAATCTTCTAAATAATATATGAAAGATAAAAAAGATATTAAAAAAGAAGAGGTTGATTCAGCAAAAAAGAAAGCAGATGTCCTAGTTGAAGAAGGAAAAGATGATCATTCAGAAAAAAAAGGTTCTAAAACTACTATGGTAAAAGCTAAGGCCAGATTTTTACATATTTCGCCAAAAAAGGTAAAGTTGGTTATTGATATTATTAAAGGTTTAGATGTAGCTGATGCTTTAGATCAATTAAAATTTCTTAATAAGAAAGCCACCCGTTTTGTAACTAAACTTTTAAATTCTGCCATTGCTAATGCTGAACATAATTACCATTTAAAAAAAGAACAGTTGTTTATTAAACATATTGTGGCTAATCAAGGACCAACATTACACCGCTGGCGTGCTGCTGCCTTTGGTCAAGCACATCCTATTAGGAAAAGAACTACTCATTTGGAAATCACATTAGGTATAAGGAGTAGTGAAGACCTTAAGAAGAAAACTGAAAAGTCCAAAGTAACCATGAAAAAAGCGGCTGCCAAGCTTCAAGCAGAAAAAACCAAAGAAGAGAAAAAAAGAAAACAGTTCTCTTCAGAAAGCTTGGATAGAGGAGTAGGTAAAACAAAAGAGACAAAGAAAGAAGAAATAATTTAATGATATATGGGTCATAAAGTTAATCCTAAAGCATTTCGTCTAGGGCAAAACATGACTTGGCCTTCCAGATGGTTTGCCCGTAAAAATTATGCTGAATTAGTCAGAGAGGATGTTTTAATACGTAAATATTTAAAAAAGAAACTAAAGGAAGCTGGGGTAGACAAGATTGAAATTGAGAGATTTGCTGCTGAAATGGTTATAACAATTACTGCTTCTCGTCCAGGAATGATCATTGGACGGGGCGGTGAGGGTATTGAAGATATCAAGAACGAAATTGTTAAAAAATTTTTAAAGTCAAAACAATCAGTTAAAATCAATATTCAAGAAGTGGAAAATCCTAATCTGTCTGCCGAAATAATGCTACATTATATGATCGTAGATATTGAAAAAAGAATACCTTTTAGACGAGTAATGAAACAAAGTATTGATCGAGTAATAAAAGCCGGTGCTTTGGGTGCAAAAGTGATAATGAGTGGCAGATTAAACGGCGTAGAAATTGCTCGCAGTGAGACCTTATCCCAGGGTAAAGTACCATTACACACCCTAAGAGCTAATATAGATTATGCCAGAGGAACTGCTTTTACTACTTACGGAGCTATTGGTATAAAAATTTGGATTTACAAAAAAGAAGTTTTTGAAAAAGATAAACTTAAAACATCTACTAAACAATCATAATTTTAAGATAATATGTTAGCGCCTAAAAAAGTAAAACATAGAAAGTGGCAACGTACTGATAGTATCAAAGGTAAGGCAACCCGCAAGAATACCTTAGCTTTTGGCTCTTTTGGTTTAAAAGCTCAAACAGCTAGTTGGGTGTCTTCTCGTCAGATTGAAGCTGCCAGAAGGGTGATGACTCGTTATGTTCATAGAGGTGGAAAGATTTGGATTAGAATTTTTCCGGATAAACCCATGACTACCAAATCTGCCGAAGTACCTATGGGTAAAGGCAAGGGTGCAGTTGATCATTATGTTGCGGTGGTCAGAGCAGGTACTATAATGTTTGAAATGGAAGGGATCGCTGAAGTCCAAGCCAAGGAAGCGATGAGACTGGCGGCATATAAATTACCGGTTAAATGTAAGTTTATTACTAAATCACTTAACGATTAATAGTTTATGGAAGTCAAAGAATTAAAAAATAAGACAGAAAAAGAACTATGTCAATTACTGGCTCAGAATCGTGAAAAGTACAGAAGTCTAAGATTTAGCGTTAGTGCTAAGCAGTTAAAAAACGTCAAAGAAATAAAAACAATTAAAAAGTTGATTGCCAGAATTCTAACAATTTTAAGGATGAAAGAAAAAGAGAATAATAAAAACGTTAGTAAATAATTATAATTAATATAATAATTTAAATATGGCTCAAGAAAAGAAAGTTTTAAGAAAATTTAAGGGAGTTGTGGTTTCGGATAAAATGGATAAAACCGTGGTAGTTAAGGTTGAGCGGAAAGTCACCCATTCTAAATATGGGAAAAAGTATATTGTTAGTAAGAAATATAAATGCCATGATTCCCAAAACCAATATAAAGTAGGAGATAAAGTTTTATTTGTTGAGTGCCGTCCTTTTTCTAAGGACAAACGTTGGCGCGTGGTAAATAAGTTAGATTAAAAAAACTGTATGATTCAAGGACAAACAATGTTAAAAGTAGCTGATAATTCCGGAGCCAAACTTTTGCAGTGCATTAAAGTTCTGGGAGGATATAAGAGACGTTATGCTTATGTTGGTGATATTGTTACAGTTTCAGTTAAGGAAGCACAGCCCCATTCCCTGGTTAAAAAGGGCCAGGTACTGCATGCAGTTATTGTCAGGCAAAAAAAAGAAGTACGTCGGACAGACGGCTCTTATGTTCGTTTTGATGATAATGCTGCTGTAATTGTAGATAAAAAATCTAAAGAGCCGAAAGGCACGAGAATCTTTGGACCGGTGGCTAGGGAATTAAGAAGTAAAGGTTATAATAAAATTGTTTCTTTAGCGCCAGAGGTAGTTTAATTTTATAATAATTATTTATATGAAGATTAAAAAGAATGATTTAGTTAAAATCATTGCTGGTAAGGATAAAGGAAAAACAGGAAAAGTCATTCAGGTTTTTCCTAAACATAATAAGGTAGTGGTAGAGAGTTTGAATATCCGTTACCGAAATATTCGTCCACGTCGACAGAATGAAAAAGGTCAGCGACTGGAATATGCCGCACCTCTTGATAGTTCTAATGTGATGGTACTTGATTCTAAAACCAGTAAACCTACCCGTATCAGATACAAAAAATTAGAAAGCGGCGAAAAGGTGAGAATCTCCGCCAAAACTGGTGAAGTTATTTAATTTATTATTATGAATTTAAAAGAAAAATATCAAAAGCAAGTGATCAAAGGAATGAAAGAAGAATTTGGCTATAAAAATAATTTGGCTGTGCCTAGGGTGCTTAAGGTTGTTTTAAACATTGGCACAGGAAAAGCCAAAGATGATCCTAAGTTTGCCGAAGTAGCCGAAAATACTTTAAAACGTATTACTGGTCAAAAGCCAGTTTCTACTAAAGCCAAGAAATCAATTTCTGCTTTTAAAATAAGACAAGGTATGAAGGTCGGTTTAAAAGTTACTTTACGAGGTAAAATAATGTGGGATTTCTTAACAAAATTAGTAACAATTTCTCTGCCTCGGGTAAGAGATTTTAGGGGACTTGCTCCTCAAAGTGTCGATAAACATGGTAATTTAAATATTGGTTTTAAAGAGCATATTATGTTTCCTGAAATTAAATCAGATGAGGTAGAAAAACTTCATGGTTTAGAGGTAGCAATTATGACTTCTGCAAAAGATCATCAGGAAGGATTAACAATGCTCAAGTTATTGGGTTTCCCCTTTAAAGAAGTTTAATTTAAGCAATTTTGTAAAATATGGCAATTAAATCACAGATAGTAAAATCAAATAAAAAACCAAAATTTTCCACTCGGGTGGTGAGACGTTGCTGGCGTTGCGGCAGAAACCGTGGTTATATGAGAAAGTTTAAACTGTGTCGTATCTGTTTTAGGGAGCTGGCTTCTAAGGGTGAAATTCCGGGAATTAAAAAATCCAGTTGGTAAATTTAATAATAATTAATATTTAATTAAAATAATTTATGATGACCGATCCTATAGCCGACATGTTAACCAGAATTAGGAATTCTACGGCTGTTAAAAAGTCGGAGATAATTTTGCCTTATTCAAAGATCAAGTTTGCAATTGCCCAGCTTCTGAAGAAAGAGGGTTATCTTGAAGACATAGAAGTTTTAAAAGAGAATAAAAATTTTACAGAATTAAGAATTGTTTTGAAATATGAAGATAAAAAGCCGGTTATTAATCACATCAAAAGGGTTAGTAAACCGGGTAAACGTGTTTATGTTGATCGTGAGCACATACCTTTTATTTTAAATAATTTAGGTATTGCTATTTTATCAACCTCTAGAGGTATTATGACCAATAAACAGGCACGTCGTGCTAAAATTGGTGGAGAATTAATTTGCGAAATATGGTAATTTATTACTTATGGCGTATAGTTTTATGATGGAATTATATACTCAATAAGCAATACACCATAAACAATAAACAATATATATGTCAAGAATAGGTAAAAAACCAATTAAAATTCCGGAGAAGACAGAAGTTAAAGTTGCAGGAAATATTATCAGTGTCAAAGGCCCTAAAGGCATTTTAGAACAGTTTATAGTGCCAGAAATTTCTATTGAGGTTAAAGAAGGTGAGATTTTAGTCAATGTTAAAAACAGTGATAAAAAGAAAGGGCGAGCTTTATGGGGATTATTCAGGAGTTTAATCAATAATATGGTAGAAGGAGTGGTTAATGGTTTTAGTAAACAGTTAGAAATCAATGGTATTGGTTTTAAAGCTTTGGTACAAGGTAATAATTTAGTTTTAAACGTTGGCTTTAGTCATCCAGTAAACTATGTTATACCCGAAGGTGTTAGTATAACAGTAGAAAAGAATATTATTACCGTTTCTGGTATTGATAAACAAAAAATAGGACAAGTTGCTGCTGAAATTAGGTCCATTAAAAAACCAGAACCTTACAAAGGTAAAGGTATTAAGTATCTTGATGAAGTTATTAGAAGAAAGGCAGGTAAGTCAGTTAAGGGTCCTGCCGTCAAATAAAATAACAATTAAAAAAATATGCTAGAGTTAAATAAAATAAAAAATGAATTAAAATCAAGGAGAAAAAAAAGGGTTAGAGCCAGAGTCTCTGGTACTGCTAAACGTCCTAGACTTTCGGTTTTTCGTAGTCAAAAACATCTTTTTGTGCAAGCTATTGATGATAAAGAAGGAAAGACTATTGTTAGTGTTCATGACAGTGAGGTAAAGATGAAAAAGCGGGAAGAACAGGCTATGGCGATGGGAAAATTATTAGCCCAAAAGTTAGCTGAAAAGAAAATTACTACAGCAGTTTTTGATAAAGGTTATTACAAATACCATGGCTTAATTAAAGCTATGGCAGATGGTGCCAGGAAAGAAGGATTAAATTTTTAATTATTATATAAATTATAAAGATAATAAATAAACTATGGTTAGAGAAGGAAAAAATAAGAGAGATCAATTAAGAGTAAAGCCGCAAAGCGAATTTGAACAGCGGATTATTGATTTAGCCCGTGTTACCAGAGTAATGGCTGGCGGTAAAAGATTAAGGTTTAGAGCCTGTGTGGCGGTGGGTGATAGAAAAGGCAAAGTTGGCTGGGCAGTTGCCAAAGGTGCAGATGTAACTATTGCTGTTAATAAAGCTGCTACTAAAGCTAAAAAACATTTACTAAAATTGAGCTTAGTTAATGAGACTATTCCTCATCAAGTCACAGCTAAATTTAAAGCAGCCAGGGTTTTATTAAAACCTGCTAAAAAAGGCACGGGAGTTATTGCCGGCGGCGTGGTAAGAAATGTTTTAGAACTGGCCGCTATACCAAATATTTCTGCCAAAATTTTAGGAAGCAATAATAAAATAAATAATATACATTGTGTTTTTAATGCCTTAAAGTCTTTGAAAAAGGTGGAAAAAATAGAAAAAGAAGGTATTGAGAGTCCAGAAGAAGTTAAAGAAAGAGATTTGGAAGAGGAAGAAAAACTAGAAAAGGAACAGGAAAAATTATTAGAAGATCTTAAAGAAGCTCCTGGCATTAAAGTTAAAGAGTAAAATAATATGGAAATGCTAAGTTTATCAAATTTAACCAAAGATCCTGCTGCCAAAAAAAAGAAAAGAAGAGTTGGCAGGGGTAATGCTTCTGGCAAGGGTAATTATTCTGGCAGAGGCATGAAAGGTCAGCGATCCAGAAGCGGCGGCAAGAAAAAATTGGCTCTTAGGGGTTTAAAAGGGTACTTATTACGTATTCCTAAAAAACGTGGTTTTAAGAGTCTTAAACCCTCTAAGGAGGTGGTTAATATTGGTGTTTTAGATAAAATTGCTCAAGATAATGATCAAATAACTCCGGTTTATTTATTAAAGAAAGGACTTATTAAAACCACAAAGAAGGGGGTCAAGATTTTAGGTGAGGGTAAGTTAAAGAAAAAATTAATTGTTAGAGCTCATCAATTTTCTAAAGGAGCAAAAGATGCTATTATTAAAGCAGGCGGTAAAGTTGAAATTATTGCTAAGTCACAATCAACAAAAAATAAGCAGTAAGTTTATAAAATTGATTTTTTATTTTTTTAAATAAAAAATATGTGGGAAAAATTAAGACAAATCTGGAAAACGCGTGATCTGCGCAAGAACATCTTATTTGTTTTAGTAATGCTTGTTATTTTCCGTATTGCCGCTCACATCCCTATTCCAGGTATAGATATTCAGAATTTAAGACAATTATTCAGTCAAAATCAAGTTTTAGGGCTTTTAAATATATTTTCCGGAGGAGGCATGGAAAATTTTTCTGTGATGATGCTGGGCGTTGCTCCTTTTATTACCGCTTCCATTATTATGCAACTTTTAACCATGATTGTTCCTTCTTTGGAAGCTTTATCTAAAGAACCACATGGCCATGAAACAATTAATCGTTATACTCGCTATTTAACCGTTCCTTTAGCAATTTTACAAAGTTATAGTTTTATCACTCTTTTACAGCGACAAAGCAATAATTTAATAGGAACTTTTACTACTTTTCAGTGGGTTTCTGCAATTATTACCATTACTGCCGGGACCATTTTTTTAATGTGGTTAGGAGAACTCATTTCTGAAAAAAAGATTGGCAATGGCATTTCCTTGATAATTTTTAGCGGCATCATGGCTGGCGTGCCTTTGCAAATTCAGAGAACTCTGGCAGTTTTTGATTCTTCCCAAGTTTTCAATATCTTAATATTTTTGGCTATTGCTATTATTACCATCGTTGGGGTAGTTACTATGACCGAAGGTCAAAGGAACATTCCTGTTAACTATGCTAAAAGAATTAGAGGTAATAGAATGTATGGCGGTGTTAATACTCATTTGCCTTTAAGAGTTAACATGGCTGGTGTGATTCCTATTATTTTTGCTATTTCCATTATTTTATTTCCCCCTATGATAGCCCAGTTTTTTGTGGGCGCTTCCACGGGCTTTATTGCCAATGCCGCCCAATTTATGATTAATATTTTTCAGAATCAGTTATTTTATGGGATTTTTTATTTTGTTTTGGTGTTTGCCTTTACCTATTTTTATACTTATATTATTTTCCATCCTTTTCAGATTGCCGAGAATTTGCAAAAACAGGGCGGCTTTATTCCCGGTATTAGACCTGGTCGTCATACTGCTGAATATTTACAAGGGACAGTTAATAAAATCCTTTTAGCCGGTGCTTTATTTTTGGGACTGATTGCTATTTTGCCTATTTTGATCCAACCAATAACCGGCACTAACTTAGTTATTGGAGGTACAAGTTTATTGATTGTGGTTTCGGTAGTTATTGAAACTGTAAAACAGATTGATTCCCAATTGACTATGAGGGATTATGAAGGATTGTAAAGTCTATTAAAGAATAAAATTTTTATAAATAAATCTCGTGGTAAGCGGGATTTTTTCGCTAAATTTACATAAATTTTATTCTTTGTTATAATTTAAGTAAATACCTAAAAATATGCGCATAGTAATTTTTGGACCACAAGGGTCTGGTAAAGGCACTCAAGCCCAAGCTTTGATAAAAGTATTTGATATTCCCCATATTACCACGGGTGAACTTTTTAGAAATGAAATAAAAGCTAATTCAGAAATCGGTAAAATGGTCGCTTCCGTAATAAATACAGGAAAATTAGTAGAAGACGATTTGACTTTAGAGGTTTTAAAAAAACGTTTAGAGCAAACTGATTGTCAAAAAGGCTTTATTTTAGATGGTTTTCCCAGAAACATCACTCAAGCCCAAGCTTTGGATAAAATTGTCAGCACTGATCAAGTTATAGAACTTTGGATACCGGATGATGAGGTAATTAATCGTTTAGAAGGCAGAAGAACTTGTAAAAAGTGCGAAACAGTTTTTAATATAAAAACTAATCCTCCAGCCAAAGAGAATGTTTGCGATAAGTGCGGTAATGAATTAATTGTTAGAAATGATGATAAACAAGAAGCCATTAAAAAAAGATTAGAACTTTATCATCAGCAGACAGAACCTTTAATAGTTTATTATCAAAAACAGGGAAAGTTGATTAAAATAGATGGCAGACCTTCTATCTCCCAAGTAACAGAAAGTATTTTAGCAAAGTTAAAGTAAGATTAAATGTCTAAAATAACCATCAAAACAGCTCAAGAAATAGCTAAGTTAAAAGAAGGCGGTAAAGTTTTGGCAACTATTATAGAAGGGCTTACCAGAGCGGTGATGCCTGGTATAACTACAAAGCAGTTAGAAGATCTTGCCAGAAAATTAATGGATGACTTTGGAGTTAAACCATCTTTTTTAAATTTTGGAGATCCTCCTTATCCGGCTGCTGTCTGCATTTCCCTTAATGAAGGGGTGGTTCATTGCGTTCCTTCTTCCAGGAAGATAGAGGAAGGTGATATTTTAGGTATTGATGCCGGAATTTGGTATGAGGGTTTATGTACAGATATGGCTAGAACAGTGGGTGTAGGAAAAATTTCTAAGCAAGCAGAAAAACTTATGGCTGTTGCCAGTAAAGCTTTAGAAATTGCCAAAAGCCAGATTAAACCTGGGGCAACTATTGGAGATATGGGTTATGCTGTGCAAACTTACGTGGAAAAAAATGGTTTTTCAGTAGTCAGGCAATTAGTAGGTCATGGGGTGGGATATAAGGTCCATGAAGCACCGCGCATTCCTAATTATGGTCAAAAAGGCGAGGGCGAAGCATTAAAAGAAGGGATGGTTTTAGCTTTAGAACCAATGGTTAATGTAGGTGAACCCGAGGTGGAAGTTAAAGAAAATAAGTGGGATATTGTTACTAAAGATAGAAAATTTTCTGCACATTTTGAAGATACAGTGGTAGTTACAAAAACAGGTTGCGAAGTTTTAACAATCAAATAGTTTAATTTTAAATAAATGTCTAAGATTTTAGGTATAGATTATGGAGAGGCCAAGATCGGCTTAGCTTTAGCAGAGGCAGGAACTAAAGTTGCTGTGCCCTGGAAAGTTTTTAGTCAAAAGGATTTGTTAAAAAAGATAAAAGAAATAGTAGAAGCGGAAGATATTGGAAAGATTGTAGTCGGTTTGCCTCTTTCTCTTAAAGGTAGTGAGACAAAACAGACTCAAAAAGTAAGAGACTTTATCCAAAGATTGCGCGATTCAGTTAAGATAGAAATAATAACAGAGGATGAAAGATTAACTACAGTGCAGGCCCAAAAACAGGGCGGTGATGATAGCTTGGCTGCCAGTTATATTTTACAAACATATCTTGACCGTTATTATGGATAAAGTAATTTTTTTACATTATCTTTTGCCTTTTATAGGAGCAATAACTGTTTCGGTGGTTTTAACTACAATCATAAAGAGATTGGCCGAGAAATTGAACATTAGGGATTTGCCGTTGGTGGAGCGAAAGATTCATCAAAAGTCTGTACCGCTTTTAGGAGGTTTAGCTGTTTATTTGTCTGTTTTAATTTTAATTCTGGTTTTTAAGGATTATATTTTAGACGGAAGAATCCAAGCAAGCTACATTTGGGCCTTGATTATTGGCGGCCTTTTTTTGATTGTTGGAGGATATCTGGATGATAAATATAATCTTAAACCTTTAGGTCAAATAATTTGGCCGATTTTGGCCAGCTTAACTATTTTGGTGGGAGGTATAAGCGTTAAATATATTACTAATCCTGCTGGCGGAGTAATAGATATAACCAGCAGTTTACTTTCGGGCTTAATTGTCTTTTTTTGGTTAATGGGCATGATGTATACAACTAAATTTTTGGATGGTTTGGATGGTCTGGTTTCTGGCATTATTTTTATTGGCGCTATTATTCTTTTTTGTGTTAGTTTGTTCTGGGATGTTGATCAATCCGGCACTTCTATTTTATGTTTGATTTTGGCCGGTAGCGTTTTAGGATTTCTACTTTTTAATTTTTATCCAGCCCGTATTTTTTTAGGAGAAGGCGGCAGTACTTTTCTAGGATTTATGCTGGGCACTTTAGCCATTATCAGTGGAGCAAAAATCGCTACCGCTTTACTAATTATGGGTATTCCTATTTTGGATGTTGTCTGGGTGATTGTTAGACGTTTATTTAAGGAAAAACATTCAGCTTTTTTAGCAGATAAAAAACATTTACACTTTCGTTTATTGGATATCGGTTTTAGACAACGTCAGGTAGTGTTATTGTTGTATTTTCTCACTTTACTTTTCGGCGCGATTGCCGTTTTTCAAAAAACCCAGGGTAAGTTAGTTGCTTTAGCTGTTTTAGTAGTAGTGATGTTTTTTTTAGCTTTTTGGGTTTTAAAACGTTACAAAAAGATTCAGCAGTCTTAATCTAATGATTAATATGTCTTGCAGGAAAATTTTTGCTTTGATTTTTTTCTTAATTTTAGTTTTTATGATAACTGGCTGTGTTAAAACTGAATTTATTAATTTAAAGATCAATAATCATCAATTAAAGGTGGAGGTGGTAAACGACTTAATAGCTATGGCTCAAGGTCTTTCTGATAGAGAAAGTTTAGGTGAAAATCACGGGATGTTGTTTGTTTATGAAGATGCGGCAGTCAGGAGTTTTTGGATGAAAAACATGAAATTTCCTTTAGATATTATTTGGATCAGGGATAATCAGGTTATAGAAATTTCTACGAATATTCCTCTTTTAACCAATGGTCAAATTACCCAAGTTACATCCAAAGAAGCAGTTGATAAGGTTTTGGAAGTTAATGTTGGCTGGGCAGAAAATCATAATATTAAAATAGGGGATGTAGTAGAATAATTTTTACTCATTCCCTTGACTAATTAGATGGTTTTGCTATACTGCCATTAATTATTTAACTTTAAAGAATCTTAAAAATTATGAATCCCGTTAGAAACAGGGATTTGTCTAAATTAATTTACCAATAAACTATGAATGATAAAAATTTAAATTCTCAAAAAAGCAGAGTTACTTCTGCTTCTAACGGGATGAAATTTGCTGTTATTAAAACCGGTGGCAAGCAGTATAAAGTTTGCGAAGGTGAAAAATTAAAAGTGGAAAAGTTAAACAAAAAAAAGGATGAATCCTTTGATTTTGATCAAGTTTTATTGTTTGCAGATGGCGATAAAACAGAAATCGGCACGCCTTCGTTAAACAGAAAAGTTAAAGCCAAAATCTTAGATCAAGGTAAAGCAAAAAAGATCAGAGTGGTAAAATATAAACCTAAAATCAGATACCATAAGGTTTATGGCCATAGACAGCCATTTACTCAAGTACAGATTGAAAAAATAAGCTAAATTTATTAAAAATTTTTATTAAGCAGTAGGTAAGAGGCCTACTGCTTTATGATCCCTTGACCCCTCCTTACGTCGGGGCGAGACGTGGTTCTAGTCACCTTTAAATAATAAGCAAGCTCTAGTGCTTGGCACTGGGTATGCCTATCTTCTTGACACCGCGTCGCGGCAAGCCCCAATGCTTGGCATTGGGGAAGGATAGCGACCCGTAATCTTTCGCAAAAGCTCTCGTATGATATTATCTAGGCATGACAGCCATTATTCACTCCAGC
>JAHITV010000006.1 GCA_018817315.1 Patescibacteria group bacterium | reverse complement strand
TAACGAAAAGAACTAGTAAAACTGATAAAATCGCTTTTTTCATAATTATTATGGCTTATTTTCTTAAATAATAAAAGGCCTAAAGGCCAATTTAATGGCTTTTAGACCCTGTATTTAATTGTGATTATATATTAATAAATTAGAAAAATTTTGTCAAATACTCCTTCCCTGATTACTGATTACTAGTTACTAATTACTATCTTATAATTCTCCAATATCCTCTCCCTCCTCAATTTCAAAGTCGGTGTTAATTCTTCTCTTTCTTCGCTAAATTCCTTATCCAGTAATACAAATTTACTGATTCTTTCATTATCTGGAAATTCTTTTAGTTGATTTTCTATCTCTGATTTTATTAAATCCAAAATGGGCTGATAACAAATTAATTCAGACAACTCAAGGTCAATATTATTTTTTTGAGCATAAATTTCCAACTCTCCAAAATCAGGAACAATTAAAGCGCTAAGATGTTTTTGTTTATCGCCAAAAACCATTGCCTGATTTATGAATTTGCTTTGCTGTAAAGCATTTTCCAAATCCACTGGATTAACGTTTTTACCGGTAGATAAAACTATCATTTCTTTTTTCCGACCAATGATGGTTAAATAACCATCTTCATCCACATAACCCAAATCTTCTGTTTTAAACCAACCGTCTTTAGTAAAAGATTGTTTAGTTGCCTTTTTATTATCATAATATCCTTTCATAATATTCGGACCTTTTACTAAAATTTCTTTATCATCAGCAATCTTTACCTCAACTTGGGGAATAATTTTTCCTACGGTATTAAAATGATAATCATTAACAGGATTAACGGAAACGATCGGTGAAGTTTCGGTTAAACCATATCCTTCTAAAATTTTAATTCCTAAGCTTTCAAAAAATTTGGCTGTAGAAGGATTAAGAGTCGCGCCTCCGCAAATGGCAAATTTTAAATGTCCTCCTAAATAATTTCTGATTTTGCTCAAAATAAACTTATCAGCTAAAAAATGACTAAGTTGTAAAAACGGCTTAAAAGCAGATTTTTCTTTTCTGGCATTTAAGTAAACTCTGGATACTTTAAACGAACCATAAATAATTTTTTGTTTAAATTTTGACTTTTCTGCTCTTACCCTGTCCATTACTTTATCATAAAATTTTTCAAACAACCTCGGTACAGTAATAATAATAGTCGGCTTTACTCTTTTGATATCTTCGGCAATTGTCTGATAACTTCCAGCATAATAAATAGCTGCGCCAAAAAACAAAGCGCCGTAATAACCGCCTGTCCTTTCCAAAACATGCGACAGCGGCAAAAAAGATAAAAATGTATCTTTGGCAGTGATAGGAACAAACTTTGAAGAAGCTTCAATATTCTGGATAAAATTCTGATTAGTCAACATCACTCCTTTAGGATCGCCTGTTGTACCTGAAGTATAAATTATACTGCAAACATCAGTTAATACACTTTCTGATTTATCGGGCTCTTCTTTAAGTAAATCAGCAAAATATATAAAATCTTCCAGCCATTCAATTTTAGGAAAAGTAATGACTTTTTTTAAATTAATCTCACTTTTGATTTCGTAATATTTGGAAAGATAATCGCCTATGGCCAGATACTGCACCTTAGAATTTTCAATAATATACTTAAGGTATTTTGGCGACAAGGTTATATGGATAGGCACGGAAATTGCTCCTATTTTATTTAAAGCCAGATCCAATTGCACCCACTCTGGTCTGTTTTTAGAAAGAATCGCCACTTTATCTCCCTCTCCCACGCCCAACTTTTTTAAACCAGTCACGCAACGATTAACTTTATCCAACAATTTTTTATAGGATAAAGTATGATATCGTCCGGAAATTTTATAACCCAAAGCCATGTTGTGGGGATATTGCCCCGCAATTTTTTCAAACCTCCTAAAAATGGAGTTTGGGGCTGTCATAACATAACTTTACTTTAAATTAATTTTACCATAAAAATCGCCTGGAAGCGAAAGCAAAAGGAAAAATATTAAAATTTAGAAAACTTTTAAGAATTAATAAACTCCATGATCTTGGAAAAAATCACATCTTTTCTTTCTGAAATCAAAGGATTATGATTAATATCATCCAAAATCAGCAGTTCTTTTTTAGGAGAATTAATTCTTTGATGAACAAACTGCGAGCTTTTAGGATTAGTAATAGTATCATCCTGGGAATGAATGATTAAAGAAGGGACTGTTACTTTGGCCAGTTCCTTTTTAGTGTAAGTATTGATAAATTTGTAAAATTCATAAGTACTGGCAGTTGGTATATATAAATAACAGCCGCGATCTTCATAATCGGCAATCTGGTCTTTTTTAATATAATCTTTTTTAATCCGTTTAAGAAAAAAATGAAAAAACGGCAATAATGTCTTGATTAAAAATTCTCGTCTTAAATAAACAGAAATACCCAAAGAAATAACACTGGTAATTTCCTTAGGATAACGCGCTGCCATGTCAAAAGCCAGATTCGCTCCAAAAGAATAGCCGATTAAATAAATTTTTTTATACTTTCCTCTCGCTTTATTTATTTCATCATCAACTGTTTTCCACCAGTGATAATGAGTGGTTTTCTCCAAATCTTTCCAATAACTGCCATGTCCTGGCAACAGTATAGCACTAACTGTAATTCCCCGATTAACTAAAAATTTAGCTAAATCCCTAAAATCATCAGGCGAGCCAGTAAACCCGTGAATTAAAATAGCTAAGCTGTCGCTGTCAGCTTCGTAAAAATAAGGTTTGGCTTTTTCTTTGACCCTAAATTCCATAGCAGCGTAATCTTAGAATAAAAAGGAAGATTTATCAAATTTATCTAAATTTAATTATTCTTTCTCTATTTTCGGTATTCTTAAATGCTTTTGATACTCTTCGTCGCTTTTAATGGCTTCATCAATCATTTTTCTTAAAAGGTCAGCTTTGCTAATTTTTTGCTGGCGGCTTTTCCATGTTAAAAACCTGTCTGCCCGCGGCGTAAAACGCAAAGTAAATTTAACTGTCGGTACTTCTCTTCTTAATTCTCCTGTTTCAATAATATCAATAAAATCAACAAGAAAATTCACTAAAGTTCTTTCACTATAATAATGCAGCAAAAATGATTTTTTCAGACTTTTATTTTCCTGAAGCGACCTTAACTGGTCAGGAAACAAAGTACCTTTGGGTAAAAGATATAAAATGGGTTTTCGTTGCGCCAAAGCCAAGGCAATTAAATAACCTGCATCAGTAACTGAACTTTGACCTTCTATAACCAAACCATCCATGTTTTCAAAAGAAAGCTGTTCAGCTGTTGCTGGACGCGATTCCAGATTAGAAAGCACTATCACTCCATTTTCTTTGAAAAACTTTATAATCTTTTCATGAATATTTTTTTGGTCAACTTTGCCTTCCTCTTTTGAGTAAAAATAAACTTTCATAAAAAATTATATTACTTATGGTGAATAAATTCAGCGCAACGTTCCTCTAACATTAATTCTTTAATTTTGACTAAATCTTTTGTTTGACCCAAAACCCACATAAACTTAACTAAAGCTGTTTCCTTAGTCATCTTACTTACTTCAATGATATTTTTTGTTTTTAAATCTTCAATAAAAAAATTGTTATAAACAACTACTGGTATTTTCAAACTTTTTAAATCTTCAATAAATTTTTTATTCAAAGTTTGAATAGCTAAACCTTCAATAAATAAACCTTTACTCTGTTTTAATGAATCTTTGATTAAATCAAGATTAAAGCCAGGATAATATTTGATGACCAAAACCTCGCTGGCAAAATTATTTTTTAATTCTGGCTTACTTGTAGGAAGTTTGACTTTCTCCTGCGGACTAATGCCAAAATCAATTTTAGCAAGATAAGTATTATCAACACTGCTGAAAATATTCAAAGCATAAACTGTACTCCTGACTGCTTTAACTGCTCTAATAAAACTGTTGCCAAACATTAGTCCTACTACCGGTAACTCCATAGTGGCAATCTGTATGGCATTAATTAAATTTGCCTTAATGCCTAAACCACCAAAAGTCTTTTTTAAAAGAATTGATTCTTTATTAATCACTGGCAACTGTGAACCAGTAAAAATAACCGTCTTGTTTAAATTTACCATAGCAAAAGAAACTGCTAAAGCATTATAAATTATATTATTGACTCTGCTGGTTACGATAAAACCGGCAAAACTGTCTAATCGTTCATAAATTTCTTTGATTATTTTCTGCCATAATTCTTTACCGGAAAAATCATTATTTTCTCCTATGATAAAAACTGGCTCAATCTCCGCCACAATAGAAAGCTCTGGCATTTTTTCAAGCCATGTTTGGATATCAGAATTCTTTTCTACTTTGGCCTGATCTTTTTCAGATAAAATTGTGCCGCCAGCAATCAATAAACAGATTTTTTTTGTTTTTGGTGTCATGAAATGTATTTAGATATTTTTTGTAGGTTTATAAAATATTAAGTAAAAAATTAGAAATAATACAATAATAGTAAAATAGGGACCCAGCCAATTTAACTTCCAATAATTATAATAGGGTAATATTAAATCAAAAATAATTCCAAAAATACTGGCAATACCAAAACTGATAATTATAAATCTTAATTGTATTCTAATTATACCTTCACTATTTAAATATTTCCTAATAAAATTAATGAATGATAATACAAAATAATAAATTAACACTATTAAAAAAACTGGATATCCTATCATATAAACATTATCATAACCCCACGGCATTACTAACATCTCCTTTATGATAAAATCGCTCTTTAAAATCATCATTAAGGATAAAAATACAAATGGCACAAGTCCTAAAATATTATTATAAAAACTGATCTTTTTTGAATAAGGAAAAACAACTGAGAAATAAAATAAAATCAGACCTATAAATAATGAAGAAAAGTATGTCGATCTTGACCAGTTTAAAGAATCTAATGTACCAGCTAACTCTCTGGACAATGCCAAACCCATACTCCACAAACTAACTCCCAACATCAATAAAACAAAAAGAATGTTAACAATATTTTTTTTATTTTTAGAAAAAATTATTATACCTAAAATAAAATTCAAAACTGCTACAATTATTAAAATTAAATTTTTGATGTTCATAAGATATTGGTTATAGATTATTGGATATTTGATTAATTGCTATAAATACATTTATTAAAATCAGGATAAAATAATAAAAAATACCGAAATATGAAATAATTTTCTGTCGTTTCTTAAACTCGTTGATGTCGTTCTCGTTATTATTATATTTCAAATTTTCCCAAGCCACAATTCTACCATAAACTGTAGAATAAATAATAACAAAAAGGGTTATCGCCATTCCAACCGCATATAAAATATTGTATATCAAACCTTCTAAGCCAAAGCTATAAATCGCCCACGAAAGCAAATTACCAAATAAAAAAATAATTAACCAAGTCCATAATTTATTTCCGATTAAAAATACCAATGTGGCAAATAACGAAGTAAATGACCAGCTCCTAGTACATTTTGGATAATTATTTTTGTCAATTTTTTTGAATGGTAATAATTTCATAATCTATAATTCTATTTAACTATTTTCTTCCATCTTTAACTACAATTCTTCTTGGTAAAACTTTATTAACCATCTCTCTTTTACAAGCTCCATATTTTCTATAATTTTTCTGCCCCTCTCCAAGACTCATCCCATTAGCTCCTGAAAAACCATGCTCGTCTAAGGAATCATCTTCCCAAAAACAAACTGGACAAATTTCATATCCTCCTCTTTGAAATAAAGTTTTATATCCACAACAAAAACAAGAAACCTCTCCCTCTCTCAATCTTTTTATTTGATGATATTTATAAAATAATAATTTATAGAGAAAAATTTTCCACATAAAACTAACTTATTGAATGTTTCTTTTAAAATATTCTAATTTATTTTTAACATTTGGTATAAAATAAGTCTTAATTATTTTATCTTGAGTAACAACAGAGAACTCACTAGTTTTAATATCGTATAGTACTGTATCGCCGTTTTTTATTCCATTTAATACATTCTTATCCTTATTTAAAAATCTTTTGTATAAATCTTGTGCCTTTCCAGAAAACTTTTCTAAACTAATATTACCAAAACTGCCTTTATGCTTATAATAATTTTCTAACAACTGACTTTTATTTAGAAAATTAGCTAATCCCGAAACTTCTTTAATTTTTTCGGCTCTACTAAAAATTTTTACTTCTTTATACCTATCAACTAAATAATCTACTCCTTTAATAAATCTCTTAAACAACCCGCCAGTTCCAGCTGGTAAAATTGGTAACATTAAACCAATGGTATCTGCAACTAAAGCAAAACTATTACCCCAAGTTTTATTTTCCTGATAATCTGTAAGGCTTTGATTAAAGAAAAATATATCTGTAGTAACATCGTAAATAGGAATAGCCATCTCTCCCTTTGGATCCACATAATTCACTGGATTATTTCTGGTATAACTGTAAGGATTTAAATTTTGGGGATTAGCTAAGAATTCATTAAGTTCTTCTTGACTGGCATTATTAAGGAAATGTGAATCCAATGAACCATCTTTTACTACTGGATCCTGTTGAATGAATCTACCTAAATTATGGTCATATTCTCTAGAACCGTAATTATATAATCCTGATTCAAAGTCTTTTTCTTGATCAGTGAAAAGGTAAGTTGGAGTAAAAGCAAAAGAAAAACTAGGAGTAATAGTAAAAAGAACTAAAATTGTAATAATTATCGCTTTTCGCATATGATTTATATTAAAATAAGATACAAGGAGCAAGAGACAAATAAATAAATTTAAATCTCTAAAATACTTGCCCAATGACCATATTCTAATAATGATAAGGAGTAAATGATAATAAATCCTATTAGTGTAATATTAACATACAAAACTATTCTTTATCTTAATTTAAATTTAGCTATATGGACATCGTTTTCTTTATAACCCAATTTCTGCCAAGCTAGAGTTCTACCATAAATCAATAAATAAATTGTTAAAAAAATAAATACTGCAAAGGTTATTATAGAAATTAAATTCACTATATACTTATCAATTTTAAATACCATTAAAATAAAATTTATCAAATTAAGAACAATATATAAATACAAGAAATACCAGAGTTTATTTACGATTACAAATACCGGATAAACAAAGATAACCGACCATGACCATTTACGGACAACTTTAGGATACTTTGATTTATCAATTTTTTTGAAAATTAAGTGCAACATTTTTTATTTACAAATAATAACTTTCTGTCATTGCAAAATTGATAATTACTTTTTTAAAACATCAGGGATAATATCTCTATTGCTAATGATCTCTATTCCTACAATTTTATTATTTTCATCAAAATCTACTATTAATTCCAATTTTTCATTTTTAGCTTCTTCTGAATCAAATCCATCGTAGACAACTTGCCTTTTTGATTGTCCTTCTTTATTATCTTTTAAATCTTTCTTAAAATAAACATAAGAATACGAATTACCTTCTTTATCATCTTCGTAAGATAAAATAATGTTTTTTTCAGTCATATTATTATTTAATCGTTAACTAACCAATAGTCTCTGCCTGATCTAAAATCTCTTGAGATAATTTTTTACTTGCATCCATTACTTCAATACCTCCCAAACATCCATTATTATCAAAATCGAGGTTAATCATTCCATTTACTTCGCTGGGATCACAAGGATAGGTCTTTTTTACCCAGCCGGCTGTTCTTTCTTCTTCCTTAATTAAATAAATATAAGCAGCATCTGCTTGTTTATCATATTCTATTGTAATCATTGTATTGTCTTAATTAAATTATTAATATACTTAGTGGTTACATTATTTATAACTGTGGTAATCTCTTTAGTTGATTGTAATCGGCCAACAAAAATCTTCGAAGCTGAATCATAATAACCATATTTCATCGCACCATTATGGAGATACTCAAAGGGTTTACTATTTTGTATTGTATTTAATACACTGCTAGTATCTATATTTCTTTCAGCCATTCTTTTAATCGCATGATCATAAAATTGATACCCCTTATTACTTAATATATTGCCAATCTGATTCATCTTAGACCCTAAATTACTCCCATATCTAGAAGTAAAATCAACTATTTTATTTAACTTATTAGATTGTGTAGAAATAGTTATGGAAGCTGGTATTATCTTTGATGTTAAAACCAATCCACCCTGACCTAATAAATAACCACCAGTAAGTGCAGCCAGTCCGCCGACTATTCCAGTTACTGCACCTGTAATATACGGATGATCAATCGCTTTAGAGAATACCGGATCTACATGCATAGATGCCTCTCCTAATTCCATTTCAAAACCAGACCATGACTGTCTGCCAGTAAAAAATTCTTTAAACCACTCACCTGTCGGATCAGTATAACGTAATGGATTATTTCTAGTATAACTATAAGGATTGAGATTTTGAGGATTAGCTAAGAATTCATTCAGTTCTTTTTATTAAGAATTCATGGGCGATCTTTTTGCATAATATTCCGTTAACATAATCTCTACCAAAATCTCTAGTAAACAATTCTTTAATAATATCTGCGATTTGATCTTCTTTATTAATTTTATTAATTTTGGATAATACTTGTAATATTGTAGAATCATACTCGTCATCTGGTGCGCCTCCATCTATTATTCCAATAGGATCATTCTCTATTATTAAATTTTTCAACAAAATTAAATCTTTTTTAATCTTTTTCATCATCTCTTTAATATTAATTTTAAAACGTTAACAATATGTGACTTAAAATCGTTCGCGCTATAAGCAGTAACTACCTTACCAACCTTATCTAATACTACTCCTGCTTTTCCAGTTAAATAAAGTATATTATCTCCTGGTTGTTGTAAACGTACCATTGGATTTTTTACGGTATCAAGTAATATCTCTGGTTTTACCTTTCTATTAATAATCTGATTTAACCCATGTAAATTATTTCCCTCTCTTAAAAATCCAGTGATTTTACCACTCGCATTTTCAATAACTTTCCCTAATTTACCAAAATCAGTTCCTATTCCAATTCCTTTATCTATATTTTGGTGCTGAACAGATGCACCTCCCAAAATTATTCCTCCCTCACTCAATAGCGTCGCTGTTGACATCGCTGTCAATCCGCTACCCACTCCAATTATCCCACCAGTAATATACGGATGGTCCATTGCTTTCTGAAATAAAGGTCCAGTATACATTGCTGCCTCTCCTAATTCCATTTCAAAACCAGACCATGACTGTCTGCCAGTAAAAAATTCTTTAAACCACTCACCTGTCGGATCAGTATAACGTAATGGATTATTTCTAGTATAACTATAAGGATTGAGATTCTGGGGATCCATTAAAAATTTATCTAAATCCTGACCAGTTATTTCTTTTAACTTTTGAGGATTAGTCAAATTGTTTAATACTGGATCAGGTTGTAAAAACCTACCAATGTTAGGATTATACTCCCTGGCATCAAAGTTATAAAAACCTGATTCAAAGTCTTTTTCTTGATCAGTGAATTGATAAGTTGGAGTAAAAGCAAAAGCAGTATTAGCTAAAAAGAACAAGGTAATTAATGGTAGAATAATCGCTTTTCGCATAGAATTATTAATAAATTATTACTTTATATAATGTTATCCACAACTTATACGACGGCTGAATAAACAGCGACGGCTTTAAAATAAATATAATACCCCTTTAAATATATGTCAATATCAAAAAAACCGAGTAAAACCTCGGCTTTTAAAATCCCCGATCTCCCCGCCTGCCGGCGGGCAGGTAAATTCTAAACACTGAATTATTGAAAATTACTTCCCTACCACACTCACCATTTCCACTAACCGATTTGAGTAGCCCCACTCATTATCATACCAGGCAGTGATTTTTACTAAATCTTTATCAATTACTTTGGTTAAGGATAAATCAATAATAGCTGAATGGGTGTCACTTATAAAATCAGAAGAAACTAAGGGCTTGTTAGTTACAGCAATTATTTTTTTCAAATCCTTAGAAGCTGCTGCCTGCCTAAAAACTTGATTAACTCTGGCTTGGGTAACTTTTTTCTTAGTGACTAAAGTGATATCAGCTAAAGAAACTACTGGCGTTGGCACTCTAAGAGCCATACCATCAAAAAGATTATTTAACTCTGGCAGAGCTTGAGCAGTGGCAATCGCTGCACCAGTAGTGGTTGGCACAATATTAGCAGCTGCCGTTCTTGCTCTTCTTAAATCCTGATGATAATTATCCAGCAAACGTTGATCAGAAGTATAAGAATGCACAGTAGTCATTAGTGATTTTAACACCCCGAACTTTTGGCACATGACTTTCATTATGGGAGCAATACAATTAGTAGTGCAAGAACCCATATTAATAACTTTTTCACCCTTATACTCTTTTTCATTAACCCCCGGCATAAAAATCGGTGTTCTTTTATCTTTTGCCGGAGCAGAAATAATTACCTTCTTGGCACCAGCTTTTAGATGATTACTGGAATCTTTATAATTGGTAAAACGGCCAGTGCATTCTAAAACAACATCCACGCCCAATTTTTTCCACGGAAGTTTACTTGGATCTTTTTCCGAAGTTAGCGGATATTTTTTGCCGTCAATAGTTAAAACACTGCCTTTGGCAGTTATTTTTTTATTAAACGGTCCGTAAGCAGAATCATATTTTAAAAGATGGGCAAAAACATTGGCTTTGCCTAAATCATTGATTCCTGCCACTTCAATCTCTGGATGATTCAAAGCCGTTTTAAAAGCAGCTCGGCCAATGCGGCCAAAACCATTAATGGCAATCTTTATTTTTGTAGACATATAAAAGATGGTTAAACTTATTAAAACTTTATTATATTTATATTATAACACAAGTTCCAATAAATGCCTTTAAGCGGAATTCTTCTTATGATGTTTTGTTTAGCGGTACTTCTATAATATTTACCTCTGATTCCGTGCCTAAATCCACATCAACACTCCCTTTTAAAGTATGCCACCCTACTACAATCCCCTCTCCTTGTTTGGTTTTAAATTTTGAACCAATAGCAGGTAATTTTTTAGCAAGTTCTTCATAAGTATCCTGTTCATATCTTAGGCAGCACTTTAAGCGGCCGCAAGAACCAGAAAGACGTTCTGCCCCACGATGAGCAACCTGCTGGTCTTTAGCCATTTCCGTAGAAACATTGCCCAGCTCATTTAAATAAAGACGGCAACATAAAGGACGGCCGCAAGAACCTATATCACCGCTAATTTTAGCTTCATCCCTTACGCCCACCTGATGCAATCTGATTGACTTCTGATATTTATGCGCCAACTCTTTTACCAACTCTCTAAAATCAACTCTGCCGTCTGCAATAAAAGCAAAGGTTATACGATTCTCATCAAATGACTGATGCACATCAATCAACTTCATGGGCAGCTGCAACTTCTTGATTGAATTACGGCATTCTTCCAACAACTCCTTTTTATTCTTATTGATTTTTAAAACCTTTAATTCATCCTCGGGAGTGGCTTGACGGATAATCGGTTTCACTTCTTCCACGTTTTCTGGTAATTCTGCCAGTTCGCCGCGGAAAACAACTGTCGCAAGATCTGTGCCTAATTGAGTCTTAACTATTACCTTATCCTCTCCTTGCAAATCCAAAATTTCTCCCTCTTCTGTTTCGGGTTTAAAAAAATAACTTTGATCCCAAGGAGTAAATTGTACTTCAATAATCTGCATAAAATTATTTAAGAGGATAAATCGTGGTACCTTTAGTTTTGCCTGAACCTGAATCAATAACTGCACCTGCTTGCCATTTAATCACTTTAATAAGCAACTTATTTTCTTGAGCTAAATAAATGGCAAACTGATCAACAACTTTTAATTTCTTTTTTAAATATTCCTTAGTAGAAATTCTGGTAAATCTTTTAGCCGTAGGATGTTTAAAAGGATCAGCAGAAAAAACACCGTCCACTTTAGTGGCTTTGATAAATAAATCTGCGCCGATAATCAACGAGTACAAAACCGCGACCGTGTCAGTGGTAAAAAAAGGATAGCCAGTACCGCCGGCAAAAATTAAAACTTTACCTTGTTTTAAATCCTTTTGCGTTTTAGAATATTCAAAATGCGGATATTTAGACTTAATCGCAAAGCTAGTATAAAGCTGTACCGGCACTCTGGCTTTTTTAAGTAATTTTTCTAAAAATATGGCATTAGCAAGCGTGCCTTTCATGCCACGGTAATCAACCGCTACTCTGTTTCCTTTTTTAACATCACGCCAACGGCTAACATTACCGCCACCGCAAACAACAGCCACTAAAACTTTAGCTTTTCTTAAAAGCTTAATTTCCTGGACTATTGGCTGGACTTTTAAATAATCAATTTTTTGTTTTCTTTTGCCAAAAGATTCACCAGAAAATTTTATGAGTACTTTTTTGTATTTCATATTTATGACTATCTACCCCGCTTAGCAAGGTCTGTATCTAATAACTCTAATTATAAAGATAATCTTACAAACTGTTTAATTTTAATATTCTCTCCCATTTTAGCAATCAAATTTTCCAAAAGAGCTTCAATAGTAATTTTATCATCTTTAATATATAGCTGTTTTAATAAACAGACTTCCGAGTAATATTTTTGCAATTTACCTTCAATAATCTGATTTAGCTTTCCCTCTAACTTACCTTCAGCTATAAGCTGCTGGCGATAAATTTCCTTTTCTTTATTAAGTTCCTCTTGAGGAATCTCATCAGGCGTTAAGTAACTGGGATCAGTAGCTGCTACTTGTAAAGCCAGCTCATGAACAAAATCTTTAAATTCTTTATTTCTGGCCACGAAATCAGTTTCACAGATAACTGCCACTAAAACACCGATCTTGCCATTAACATGAACATAGGATTCAATCAAACCTTCGCCAGTTGAACGTTCGGATCTTTTAACCGCTATCTTTTTGCCTTTCTTTTTTAAGATGACTGTCGCTTTTTCTTCATCGCCACCGGCTTCTGCCAAAGCTTCTTTAACATCATTTATACCAGCACCAGAAAATTCTCTTAATTTTTTAATTAATTCTATTGAAATTGTCATAAATTTATTTTTATTATTTATCTTTTTGATTAGTTTCAAATTTAGAACGTCCTTCTTTAATAGCTTCAGCCACCAAAGCAGTGATTAATTCAATTGACTTAGCAGCGTCATCATTGGCTGGAATAGGATAATCAACTTTTTCTGGATTAACATTAGTATCCACCATCGCCACTATTGGAACTCCTTTTTTACTGGCTTCGGTAACAGCGGTTTTTTCTTTTTTAATGTCAACCACATAAATTGCTGCCGGCAACTTCTCCATTCCCTTAATACCTCCCACTAATTCATTCAATTTAACAATGACTTTTTGGAATTCTAATTGTTCTTTTTTGGTATACTTTTCCAATTCCCCACTAACTTTTTTCTGTTCCAATGTTTTTAGTTTTTTTATCAACTTAAGAATGTTGGATAAATTAGTAAAAGTGCCACCCAGCCAGCGGTAATTAACATAAGGCATATTGCACTCTTTGGCATATTTTTCAATTAAGGCTCTTGCTTGATTTTTTGAAGCTACAAAAAGAACCACTCCACCAGTGGCTGCTACTTTAGTTAAAAAATCCAAGGCCTCCTTTAATTTTTCAACTGTCATCTCCAAATCAATAATATGGATTTGATTACGATCAGTGTAAATATAAGGCGTCATTTTAGGATCTCTCTTAGAAACATGATGACCAAAATGAACACCGCTTTTTAATAACTCTACTAATTCAGGAATTTTAGGCATATTTTTTCTCCTTTTCTGTCATGAACCAAATAATTCATGACCGACCACCATCCCTTCTCACCCCTTATTAAATGAGGCAAGGAGAATTTATAGGAATGTGTGTGATTTAATGATTAATAAATATTAAATTATAGTAAAAGTAATCTAACATATATATTAAATTTTGACAAGGGTTAGATAAAAAAACTCTCCTTGATGATAAGGAGAGTAAATTGAAAAAAATCATTGAATTTTCCCCCAATAGATGATAATTACCATGCCGATAATCATCAGCAATATGCCGGGAATACGGCATTTTAATTGGGCATGTTCTTCGCTGTGACGACCGCGGAAACGTTTTATTACCGAAATAACCAAACCGATCCCGACTGTGGTCAAAATCATGCCAATTCGCTTACCAGAAATTGCATAAGGCACGACTGGATTCCAGATAAGTGCCAGTAAAAAAGGAATAGTTGAACAGGCCAGTGCCACACCCATAAGCATCAAAATCCGCCATGAACCTTTAGGCGTAATCTCTTTTGGTTTGATACGACCAGAAGTCCTGTAAATCAACGCTAATATAACGCAGATAATTCCGATCAAGCCATGGTCAATCGCCAGATAAAATGGCAAACTAGAATTTTTAAAAGCTAAATAATCCAGGTTACTAGTAACTGCAAAAAGAAAAGATACCCATAACATATATCTTGAACCTTTTTCCTTTTTCAGTTGCCTTAACGGCGCTAAAAGACTTACATTTTGACTGTCGGTTTCTGTTTTGGTGTTTAGCAGGTATAAACCAACAGTGATTATCAATACACCAATCACTCCCCAAACTGTCATCCTGCCGCCACCTAAAATTGGTGAAATAATTAACAGGAAAGCCGGCGTTAATGACAGATATGGCGCAGTCAAGATCAAAGGTGAACAACGATGTGCTTCAACCTGTAGTATAAGGGCTAAAATCATCAGCGGTACATGAAAAGCAACAGTTTTCCAAAACAGAGGTTGAACCACTGGTATTCCTTCAATCATCAACCAGCCAAGGTAATATGGTAAGGCAAACAGAAAGCCAAAACCAATCAAAATGAACTTATGAACTTTGGTGAGCTTGATGATCCCTCGGGTAAGGCCATCTGCTACACCAGCTACAGGCGGCAGTAACCAGCCGAGGAACTCAAACATGATATTTCCTTTCTACTGAATTGTTTTTGAGCAAATAATCCCTGAAGTTATCAGATATTTTTAATGTTGTCAATAATATGATTTTTATCCTTGACAAGAGATGCAATGTGTCCTACACTACTCCATATGAAAAAAGGTATCCATCCAACTTATTATCCAGATGCCACAGTAAAATGTGCTTGCGGTAATACTTTTAAAATTGGCTCAACCGTTAAAGAGATTCATGTAGAAATCTGTGCCAACTGCCATCCTTTTTATACTGGCAAACAAAAACTGGTTGATACTGCCGGCCGGGTTGACAGATTTAAAGCCAAAGTAGCTAAAAAAGCAGAAGTTTCTGCCACGCGCAAAGGTAAAAAAGCCAAAAAGATCAAAGCTAAATCCAGAAAAGAGACAAAAACAAGTAAAAATAAGGATAAAAAATAACTACTCTAAACTTCTCTGTTTTCTGTTATAATTACCTGGTAGAGAAGTTTTTTGTTTAAAAAGTAAAATTTGATGAGTAAATATACAGCTAAAATCAAGGAATTTAAAAGCAGTTTTGACCAACTGGAAAGGGATTTACAATCGCCCGCTATAGTTAATGATGTCCAAAAATTAAAAATTCTTTCCCAAAGATATGAAGAGTTAAAAGAAATTATGGGTAACTATGAAAAATTAGAAAAGATTGAGCAGGAGACTTTGGAATTAAAAAACTCTCTGGCTGAAGAATCAGACAAAGAAATAATCCAGTTAACAGCAGAAGAAATAACCAAACTTGCCCGTCAAAAAACAGAGCTGGAAAAACTGCTTAATGAATTGATTTATCCCCAAGACCCTTTGGATAAAAAAGATATTATCATAGAAATTAGAGCAGGCACTGGCGGCGAAGAATCAGCTTTGTTTGCCGCTGATCTTTTTCGGATGTATTCCCGTTTTGCTGAACGACTGGACTGGCAAACAAAATTGATTTCAGCAAACCGCACCGGCATTGGCGGCTTTAGAGAAATTATTTTTGAAATTTCCGGAAAAAATGTTTACAGCAATTTAAAATACGAAAGCGGAGTCCATCGCGTCCAGCGCGTTCCCGAAACCGAAAAATCCGGACGCGTTCACACTTCTGCGGCTACTGTTGCCATTCTACCTGAAGCAGCAGAAATTGATATAAGAATAAATCCCAGTGATTTAAAAATTGAAACCACCACTTCTTCCGGACATGGCGGACAAAGCGTTAATACCACTTATTCCGCCGTGAGAATCACCCACCTGCCTTCTGGTTTAATGGTGCAGTGCCAGGATGAACGGAGTCAATTACAAAACAAGGAACGTGCCTTGCAAGTCTTACGTTCCCGCTTATTAGACCAGGAACAGCAAAAACAGCTTAAAGAAAGAGCCAGTGACAGAAAAAGTCAGATTGGTTCAGGCGATCGCAGTGAAAAAATCAGAACTTATAATTTCCCCCAAGACCGAGTAACTGACCATCGCATAAAATTAACTGTGCATAATATTAATGACCTTATGGACGGTAATTTAAACCCCTTAATTGAAAAATTAAAAGAAACTGATGAATCTTAAACAAGCTTTAAGTTGGGCTACTTACAAACTGCAGGCAAAAAATATTAATTCGGCTAAATTAGATGCCGAAATTTTATTATCCTTTGTTTTAAAAAAAGACAAAACTTTCTTATATTCTCATCCCGAACAAACCATTAGCCATAAGCCATTAGCTATCTACCGCAAGCTAATCAATCAAAGAAGTGAAAATTATCCAGTCGCTTATCTAACAGGTGAAAAAGAATTTTACGGCTATAAATTTTTCGTCAATAAAAATGTTTTAATTCCCAGACCTTTGACCGAAGAGTTGGTTGAAAAAGCCCTACAAACTATTAATCGACTAATCAAACATCCGAATAAACAAATAACTATTGCTGATATCGGCACCGGTTCTGGTTGCATTATTATCTCCCTTGCCAACGAACTTAAGAAAAAATACGGTTCGCTGAAAAATTTTAAATTTTACGCTACTGACATTTCAGCCAAAGCTTTGAAAGTTGCCAAAAAAAACGCTCGTTTTCATCAAGTTGATAAATCAATAAAATTTTTTCAAGGCGATTTACTAAAACCTTTGAAAAGCAAAAAAATTGATTTAATTATTGCTAATCTACCTTATCTTAATTTAAAAGATATCCAAAAAGAAAAATCAATTCAGTTTGAACCAAAAAAAGCGCTTTACAGTAAAGACAATGGACATCTTATTTATCAAAAACTTTTCCATCAAGCAGAAAAATCTTATTCCAACTCTATTATTATCTACGAAAATAAACAAGGTATCCATGTACGAATAAATTATTAGTAATCAGGGTTTATCAGTGGGTCATCGGTGTAAAATCCGTGTCTCATCCGTATAATCCAAAAAGAAAAGGCCTCCGCAATGTTTGCGAAAGCCTTGATCTTGTAGTGTTGACAGGCAGTACCGATTATTCAGGCAGTTCAATTCTATAAATCCTGAACGTCACCGGCTTTAGTGCCTTGAATCGTAAGAAAACCAAGCCATTAGGTGGTAAACCGCCGATCCGGTATTCGTACCCGAACATACCGTTTTCAAAAACCCGCTTGTTGGAAGTAATAGACATTTCTCTACCATCAACCGTAAGCTGGATTTTGGCTGTGTCCGCCTTGTTATCGACAGTAATGAAGCAAACTGCTGTTCTTGTCGAAGACGAATCATATCCGTAATAATCTCCGCTGGAAATTTCCAGTTGGAAACCCTCCTTCAACTCGACTGGTTCGTTGTACGGATAACAGTATTTCGGCTTTTCATAAGCCTGATGGCCGTCAGCATTGTATTTCATGTAGGTCATGATGCAATCGGCCATGGCTATACTCACCATCATTAGGCAAGCCAGAATAGCAGACATAATAAAACGAAACATGAGTAATCCTCCGAAATCGTGAAACAAAACCTGTTTTGATAACCTTGTCGTTGTCTGCAGCGCTAAGTGGCCATGGAAGTTTTCATTGTTTGTCCCCACCCTTTTAATCGTTCCCTGATAAAGGTTGGCATCATTCGGCCGATCAGGGACGCATCTGTCATCCAATTAGAAATATTAGTTCTCAGCCAACCAATCCCCAAAAGGATACTTGCCAAAGCCGCGAGGAAGAGCATAATCGGCATATTCATGAAACTGTAAAAACCGATATATTGCCAACCAGCCATACAGATCATGACGGAACTTGCCGCAACCAACAGGCACGAAGACAACCAACTTTTCCAATCAGGAAACTGCTTCCGATTGTTGGTCCTCAATATGAGGATCAAACCGACTAACAAAGTAATTGCGCCCATGACCAGCAGATTGCCGATAGTCAGGTTCAAGGAGGGCAGCACAGAATAAAAAGCTTCCGAATAATAATAGAAATGCTCCGTGCGGTGACCCCATGCAATAAGTTGAATACTCATTGCAAAAAAGGCGGCGCCTGTTCCCCAAAAAGCCAACACGAAAGGCGAGCTTTTCTGACTGATGACACTCCATAGAACAGATGTAATTCCCCAGAAAAGCGTAATGAGCGGTAAATAGCTCATTACAAACCACCAGCTGTCAACCATCGTATGCGACTCATCGACCAGTAACAGACCAATGAGTATGGCAGATGAAATAATCACCGCCAAAATACAGGCAAATAAAGTTCTTTTCAACATCTTGAAAACTCCTTCTCGTTTCGTTAACGGATTTGTGAAATGTATAAACAAAAAATCAATGTTCTTAAGGTAAAATAATAACACATAATGAATATTCTGTCAAGTATTTTAACCTATAAATACTCATTTTTATGCTTAAATTAGCCAAAAAATAATATTTTCACATCTTCTTAAATAAATCCTCAACAAAAAAAACTGTCCAAAACTTATTGCCTAGACAGTTTTTTATATTCAATTATTTACCTGCCTTTTCTTTTTTATCTGATTTAACTGGTTGTTCTTTGCTTTCTTCTGGTTTTGGTTCTTCTGCTTTTGCCTCTGTTTCTTCCCCTACTTCCGCTCCTTCTTCTGCCGGTACTTCTTCTGGTTTTGGTTCTTCTTCCTTATGCACTGGCGCCACAGAAGCTATTACCTGTTCTGGATCAATTAACACTTTAATTTTTTCTGGTATAGCCAAATCCTTAACGCGAATTACATCATCAAAAGTATTTAATGAATCAATATTAACCTCTAGATCATGGATTAAATCAGCAGGCAAACAAGAAACCTCCAACTCTTCCAAAGATTTAATTAAAGTGCCACCTATTTCTTTAACAGCTTTTGATTCTCCGGTAAAATTAAGAGTGATTTTTGCTTCAATTGCTTCATCCATTTTAACCTGCTGAAAATCAACATGGATAATTTTTCCACTCACCGGGTCGTTTTGCACTTCACGAATAATAATTTTAAAAGGTTTTTGCCCGTCAATTATTAAATCCACCAAACTACTTTCACCGGCCTGTTGATAAACATTATGCAAACTCTTAGCATCAACAAATAAATGTTGATTAGTTTGACCATGACCATAAAGTTCTGCTGGAATTTGATTAGCTTCCCTTGTCTGATTTAGGGCAGGAGTAGGAACCTGACGCGTTTTAGCTTTTAATTCTAATGTCATAATTTACTACGATATTAAATTTATTGGCTTATCTTAAAACAAAAACAATTTTTAGTCAACTCCGCCCTTCGATAAACTCATGGTTAAAAATTCTTTTCTTTATTTTTAATATAAATATTTTGGATAATGCCCAAAGCTATTAAACTGCTAATAAGAGCACTTCCGCCATAACTAACCAAAGGCAGGGGTAACCCTGTAACAGGAGAAACTCCCATGTTCATGCCAATATTAATAAATAATTGTGCTACCATAAAAGTCATAATACCCACAATTAAAAAAGTACCAAAGCCCTCTTGTGTCTGCTTAACGTTTTTAGTCAAACGATAAAATAAACTAAAAAATAAAAATAATAAAAATCCTGCACCGACAAAACCCATTTCTTCGGCAATAACCGCAAAAATAAAATCAGTTTCTTGGGCTGGTAAAAAATTCAACTGGCTTTGCGAACCCAAAGAAAGTCCCCTGCCAATTAAACTTCCGGAACCTACCGCTACTATGGACTGCTTAACATTATAACCAGCGCCCAAAGGATCACGTTGGGGTTGAATAAAAGTTAAAATTCTTTCGCGTTGATAATCTTTAAACACAAAAAGCCAGCTGGCTGCCAGCAGAACAATTATCATCATAATCATTCCTAAATAATATTTTTTTCTTAATGGTAAAAATATAACCATTACCAACCAAGTAATCATTAAAATAACGGCTGAACCTAAATCCGGTTGAAGAATAACTAGAAAAATAAGAGGGGCTGTAATTAAGCCGGAAATTATTACATATCTCATTAAATAAACATCTTTGGCATGCTGACTAAAATATCTGCTCAAAAAAATCACCAAAGATAATTTTGCCAGTTCCACCGGCTGAAAAGTCTGGCCTAAAAATCCCAACCATCCCTTAGTACCGCCGATTGTTATGCCTAAAACCAGAACTAAACCCAGTAAAAAAAAGGTTACTAGTAAAATAACTTTATAATAATCCCCCCAAACATGATAATTAATATAGCTAAAGAACAAATAAAAGACTAATCCTACTATCAAAAAAATTACTTGCCTTTTTAATAAAGTAAAATCAGGATTCTCTATGTTTATCTGCAAACTATATAAGGCAACCAGACCAAAAAGTATTAATAAAAAAATGTTAATTGCCACATACCAGTCCAACAGTTTTAGATGATTGAATATTTTTCTAAACATAAAAATAAATCCATGCACCTTCCTATGGAGTATTTACTCCACAGGAAGTAAACCTTAATACTATTCATCCTCGCAACAAGACCAGCTAAGCTGGTCAAGCTAAGGGGTATTCTGGAAGGTGCTGGATAAAACTGAATCCCAGAGTACTAAAAATCAATCAAAGGATTTGCCTGTCCTGGAATATCGTAAATAATTCCTGGATCACCTAAATTAACTACTGGTAAAACTTCCACCTTACTGATACGTGGCAAACGTTCAAACCAACTAATAGTTATTTCTCTGGTCTGACCGCCCACAAAATCATCTAACCTTATTTGATTTACCCCTATAATCCCCTGCCCGCTGTAAAGGATAGCTTGCCACTGCACTTCTCTAAAATTATAAATAGTCTCATTGGTGGCTGAAAAAGTGGCCCAACTTCGGGAATCACCTTGATGAAAATCTACTTTAGACACTTCAAAATTTAACTTGGGAAAATTAGCCGCTAATTTTATTTTTTGCCATTTTAAAGTGTGGATTTTTAAATTCATCTGTGAAAGACGTCTGTTACTAAAATTAGCCAAGCTCATTAAAAATGTTTTCTGCCGGGGAAATAAAAAAATAGTAGAAGTTGGGGTGGTAAATTCTCCGCTTTCAAATTGGTAAATTATTTTGTTAACTGCATAATCGTCGTTGGGATTTTCAATTTGAGCAAAAACATCATAACGATTATTGCCGGTATAAATTACTGTTGGCTCTGAAATTTTTAACGATTCAGGCGCGTGTTTTTGCTGAAAAGTTTCAAAATCTACGGTACCAGACTGCATACTGGCAATATCTTGGGATATCTTGGGTAACTCCACAAAATGAGCAATAAATCCGTAAATACCATAACCAACGGTCAAAACACTCCATAATAAAAGCAGGATAATCAAGGCGGCTTTAAACTTTTTCTTGTTAACAATCAGCCAATAACCAAGCTTTATCTTTTTTTCAGAAACATCATGTATTTGATAAGTCATAACTATTTAAATTACAAATTCCGTTCGGCCTGTCTCGACACCGAATCGACATGGAGACGAGCTCACGGCCGAAAGCCAATAACCAAATTCCAAACCTTTTAGTTTTAAACATTAGTATTTGGGATTTGTTTGGATTTTGGAATTTGATGATTGATTATATATTTATTTTACCATACTTACTATTTTTTATAAATCCTGTTATAATCAAGTTAAGGCTTTGGCGAATTCTGCAGAATCGGTTGATATAATATAAAGTAATTACTAATTATTATAATTATAAAATATTATGTTAGAGACATCAAAAGATCTTTTAAATTTAGTTATTGCTTTTTGCATTCTCTGGTTTACTGTTTTTTTATGCTGGGTTATTTACTATTTTGCCATGATCCTAAGGAAGATAAATGAAGTTATGGAAAAAGTTACCTTAACTTTAGATGCTGTTACAGATTTTTTTAAAAAAGCCAAGGAAAAAATGGATAAAACCGCTTCTTCTGTTAGTGTGCTTTTAGAATTAGGCAAAAAAATCTTTAATATAGTTAAAGAAAAACAGGAAGAGAAAAAAACTTCTAAACGAAAAGTTGTAAAATAAGATATAGAATATTTTAGTGAAGATGCCACGGGTTTACCTGCCCGCCGCAAAGCAGAGCTTAGCTTTGGCAGGCACGGCGGCCGTGGCATTCTGCGAAGGCTGGTAATATTTCTGAATATTAAAACGCTCCCTTGCTAGGAAGGCGTTTTTTAAAAAAAAGCCTGCCAGAATTTCCAGCAGACTCGCTCTGTTATCCAGTTGAGATTTGTGAATTATTCTTGTGTTGGTAGAGAAGACCTTAGCACAAGATACCTGAATCCGACTATTAAGCCAAAGAAAAGGCCGATAGTCAGAAAATTTCCCAAGGTATAGATTGGACCTAAAATAAGGCCCATGGCCAGAATAAAACTAATGCTTACTACATGGCCCGAAATCAAAGCAAAAGTTAGATTAGGCTTTTGACAAAAAGCAAACAAACCTAATAATAGAAAACATAGTGGGCCAACACCAAAACCACAAAAAGAATTGACTGCTGAATTGTATGGTTGATAGATAATCGTAAAACCCAGTATCAATCCCCATACCAAGCCTCCACAAAAACTTACGATGAAAGCAAAAATCAGAGATGTAAGCTGATTGGATTCGACAACTCTTTTGCTCGTAAGAATCAGAACCAAAGTTACACAACATAGTAAGAGCCAGATAACTTCACAGAAACGAGGGATGTCAAACAAAATCTGCCTTAATTCTGAATTACCATGTTGGATAGCAGTGATGTCCAAATACTTAGCAATAACAAAATGGACTGACTGAAAAAAGATAAAAAACTTAATTATCGTCACTGACCAAGATAATACAAAGACCCATTTTCGTCTCCTGGCATTTTCTGGTTTTATCCAGAACAATCCCCTTAACCCTCTCCAAAACCATTTCCAAGACCATCTCCTAATGGTTTTCATGGAAATCTCCCGTGGTCTTATCCGGGGCAGTTTCTTTAACCATTTTCTAATGGTTTTCATGGAAATCTCCCAATTTTTTCAAAGATCAGATTTTGAATACTCATAGTATAAAATATTGAAACTAAAAAATCAATAAATCCAAAATTTTGAACTTCTTTACAAATTTTGACCAAAACCAAAAAAACTTTTAAAATATAAACCTAGGTAATCAGTAATCGGTAATCAGTAATCGGTAATCAGTAATTAAGGATTTTTGTCTTTGTTACTAGTTACTGATTACTGATACCCCCATAAATCTATGTTCGTCCATCTTCATGTCCATAGCCACTATTCCCTGCTGGATGGTCTGGCTAAAATTGATGAATTAGTTGATAAAGCCAAGGAATTTAACATGCCTGCTTTGGCTTTAACTGATCATGGGTCAATGTATGGGGTAATTGAGTTTTACCAAAAATGTCAAAAGGCAGGTATTAAACCAATTATTGGTACAGAAATATATTTAGCTAAAGGCAGTCGTTTTGATAAAAAAGGAAAAATTAACAATGACTTATATCATTTAGTCCTGTTGGCTAAAAATGAACAGGGTTACCAAAACATTTTAAAAATAACTTCCAAAGCTTACTTGGAAGGTTTTTATTATAAACCCAGAGCTGATTGGGAATTATTAGAAAAATATCACGAAGGTCTTATTGCCTTGACTGCTTGCCTTAAAGGCGAAGTTCCTAAAACAATTATGAGTGGAAATTTAGAAAAAGCCGAAGAAATGATTTTAAAATATCAAAAAACTTTTGGTCCACAAAATTTTTATTTGGAACTGCAAATCCACTCTAACATTCCTGAACAGGCAAAAGTTAATGAACAACTAATCAACTTTTCTAAAAAACTTAAGGTGCCGCTGGTAGCCACTAATGATGTTCATTACTTAAATCCGGAAGATGCCGAAGCCCAGGATATCTTATTATGCTTACAGATCAAAAAAAAGCAAACTGATACTGAACGAATGAGTATGATGAATATAGACGCTTCCTTGATGTCGCCGGAAAAAATGACTAGCAGTTTTTCCTATATCCCCGAAGCTTTGGAAAACAGTTTAAAAATCGCTGATCAATGTAACTTAAAAATAGACTTAGAAAAAATTCATTTGCCTCATTTTGAAATGCCGGCAGGACAAGTTGATAATAAATACATGGAAGAACTTTGCCAAAAAGGTTTAACTAAACGTTATGGCCATGATATTACTGATGATATTAAAAAACGTTTAGATTATGAACTTTCTATAATAAAAAAAACCGGTTTTGCCTCTTATTTTTTAATTGTCCAAGATTTTGTTAACTGGGCTAAAGATAATGGCATTGTAGTCGGGCCAGGCAGAGGCAGTGCCGCCGGCAGTTTAGTTTCCTATCTTTTAAATATAACCAATATTGACCCGCTGAAATTTGAACTGTTATTTGAACGTTTTCTTAATCCCGAAAGAATCAGTATGCCGGACATTGACCTGGATTTTGCTGATAGTAGAAGAAATGAAGTGATTGACTATGTAGCTGAAAAATACGGCCATGACCATGTCGCCCAAATTATTACCTTTGGAACTATGGCAGCCAGAGCCGCAGTCAGAGATGTAGG
Source organism: Patescibacteria group bacterium (assembly GCA_018817315.1). Classification (GTDB taxonomy): domain Bacteria; phylum Patescibacteriota; class Patescibacteriia; order UBA1558; family UBA10009; genus JAHITV01. The sequence continues at coordinate 28,074 of JAHITV010000006.1, read as the reverse complement.
CCGAGTTTTGGGTCTTTCTTACAGTTATTGTGACCGATTAGCTAAGATGATTCCTATGTTTGCCAGCTTAGAAGAAGCTTTAAATAATATTTCTGAACTTAAAGAAATTTATCAAAACGATCCCGAAGCTAAAAATCTGATTAACTTTGCCAAAAAGCTTGAAGGTGTTGCCAGACATGCTTCTACTCATGCCTGCGGTGTTTTAATTACTCCCCAACCGTTGGATAACTATGTCCCTTTGCAATATTCAAGTACAGATGACAAAACAATTGTTTCTCAATATTCCCTACACCCTATTGAAGACTTAGGACTTTTAAAAATGGACTTTTTAGGTTTAAAAAACCTAACCATTATTGAAACTGCTTTAGAAATAATAGAAAAAACCACCAACCAAACCATTAATATTGATGATCTTCCCCTGGATGACCCTAAAGTTTTTGAATTATTAAGACGCGGAGAAACTGTTGGCGTTTTCCAGTTAGAATCATCTGGTATAAAACGTTATCTTGTCCAACTAAAACCTGCTGAACTGGAAGATATTATTGTGATGATTTCTCTTTATCGCCCTGGTCCTATGGAACTGATCCCTGATTTTATTGCCCGCAAAAAAGGGCAAAAAACCATAACTTATCTTCATCCTAAACTAAAACCAATTTTAGAAAAAACTTACGGCATTGCTGTTTATCAGGAACAGGTAATGCAAATTGCCCGCGATCTAGCTGGCTTTTCTTATGGTGAAGCTGATATTTTACGTAAAGCCGTGGGTAAAAAAATTATGTCGCTTCTAGTCAAACAACAGGAGAAATTCATTCAGGGCATGATTAAAAGCGGCGTCAGTCAAAAAAATGCCGAGCAAATTTGGGAATATGTTTTACCTTTTGCCCGTTATGGCTTTAACCGCGCCCATGCCGCTTCTTACGCCATGATCTCTTATCAAACCGCCTTTCTTAAAGCAAATTATCCTGCCCAATTTATGGCAGCCCTCTTGACTGCTGACCACGATAACACCGACCGCATTGCCTTGGAAATAAATGAATGCGAAAAAATGGGCATAGAGGTTTTACCTCCTGACATTAATGAAAGCTACACTATCTTTACCGTGGTTGTTAGTGAAGAGACCAAACACAAACCTCGTATCCGTTTTGGTCTGGGAGCTATTAAAAATGTTGGCGAACATATAACCAAGGTGATTATTCATAAACGAAAAGAAAGCGGGCCTTTTGAAAATTTAGAAAATTTTTTACTGCAGATTAATGACAAAGATTTAAATAAAAAATCTTTAGAAAGCTTAATTAAAGCCGGAGCTTTGGATAAGTTCGGCGAAAGAAATACACTTCTTTATAATATAGATAAATTATTAAAATTTACTAAAAGACAAAACGACGCTAAAGACCAGCAAAATCTTTTTGCTAACTCTGCCATAGAACAAAATCCTATTTTAAAACTGGAAAAAACAACCGAAGCTACCAAACAACAACGTCTAATTTGGGAAAGAGAACTTTTAGGGGTTTATCTTTCTGAACATCCTCTTGATGAGGTAAAGCATTTACTGCCTGCTGATATTGTTCCTTGCAATCAACTGGGTAAATTCTCGGCTAACCAGCTGGTAAAGATAGCCGGCATTATCAGCAGAATCCAAAAAGTTATCACCCGCAATGGTCAACCAATGATGTTTGTTACTTTAGAAGATCCCAGCGGCAGTATTGAAGTTTTGGTTTTTCCCAAAATTTTAGAAACTACCAAAGAATTATGGCTGGAAGATCAACTGGTTGTTATTCATGGAAAAATATCAGAAAAAGATAATGTTCCTAAATTATTATGCGAACACGTGGAAAAACTGAATGAACAAAATTTGGGAAATCCCGCCATTAAACTAATAATCCCTGAAGATAATGCCAAACAGTTAATTACTGAACTTAAAAAAATTCTGGATAAATATCCGGGTAATTCATCCCTCTATTTAGAAATCGGAGAAAATCATCCCAAAAAACAGATAAAAGCCAAACAGCAAATAGAAGTTAACAGTGATTTACAAAATGAACTTATCAATCTATTGGGAGCGGATAATGTTAGATTAGACAAATGGTAGTTAATTTAATATAATTCTAATAGTATGATAGCAAAAGCTTCCAAAAGATTCAGACTTTCACAGGTAATTCAGCCAAGTTACCGCAATATTATTATTATCTTTTCTTTTTTAGCGGCCATTTTAGTGTTGCTGATTCTTTATTTTACCTTGTCGCAAGCCGTTATTATTATTACACCTGCTTATTCTGAACAAAAGATCGGTTTTATTGTCCAGGTAGCAGATCAAGGAAGCTCTGAAGCAAACTTTAATGTCTCTCAAAGAATTCCAGGGCTTTTAAAAGAAACCGTAATGGAAGAAACTCAAGAATTCTCTGCCAGCCAAAACAAAGTCAGCCAAAACAAAGCTTCGGGCAAATTAACAATTTATAATGATTATTCCCAAAGCCAACCTTTAGTAGCAACCACCCGCTTTCAAACTCCCGAAGGACTTATTTTTAGACTACCGGAATTTGTGACTGTTCCTGCCAAAGGAAAATTAGAAGTTACAGTAGAAGCTGACCAAGAAGGATCCACTTATGAAATCGGTCCCAGTAAATTTATTTTACCGGCTCTTTCCAGCTGGCGCAGACAATACGTTTATGCTGAAAGTTTTCAGCCAATGAGCAGAGCCAGTTACACTGAATTTAAAATCACCGAAGAAGATATTGCCAAAGCCACTGACAAATTAAAAGAAGAATTAATGACCAAAGCCAGGCAAAAAATGATTGCTGATTTACAAAATGGCCAGACTATCTTTGAAAAATTTTTAACCAGTGAAATATTAAAATACTCTATCAGTGAAAAAGCCGGCAGTAAAAAAGAAAATTTTAAAGTCTCCTTAAGTTTAAGCGTTAAAGCGCTGATTTTAAATGAAGAGGAATTAAAACAAGAAGCTTTAGCTGATTTGCCGGAAGTTTATCAGCAAGCTGATTCCCTGGTTAAAATTGATCAGCAAAGTTTTATTTACAAAATAACGCCCTTGGAAGAAAACAGCGAAAATTTACTGGCTCAAATCAAAGGCGAATACACCTTATTGGCAGCTAATATTAATATTGATAAAAACAAGCTTAAGGGCTTAAGCAGAAAACAGGCAGAAAATTATTTGCTGAATTTAAGCGATGTCAGAGAAGTACGCCTGCATTTGCCATTTTGGACTAAATATTTACCAGCTTTAGAAGATAATATTAATATTGAGATTAAAAAGTAATTAGACCGAAGGCCCTGAACTTGCTGAAGGGTAAAGAAAACCGCCCCTTGCCAATCTAGCACTGGGCGGCTTTATAATCCTTGTCCTCCTTGCAAAAGGATTACGGTTGAAAGCTTATTTCCCTGACTGGGACACCAGCTCTCTTCAATTGTTCCTTAAGGACAGGAAAAAGCAAGATGTCTGCTACAAGATTTCCAGATTTTTCTCTTACATGCTTTTCCCAACTACTCCATTTTCCTAACTGGAAACAGAAATTGGGTACATCAAGGGCGAGGTGCCTCTCTCCATGAGCGAGATGAGCTAACACAGGTATAAAGGTAGATTCCGGCAACTTCACCTTTAAAAAATGAGTTAGTTTCTCAATGAGCTGATCATGGTTCATGGTTATTACAGCGATAGTACTTCCGGAAGAGTAATGGAGGCATCTAAGTCCCAGAACAGAATCAACACCTTCTACTCCTTCCAGAACTCGATCAATACCCTCCAATTTAATATTGAAATGAGAACTATCATCCACCCTACCAAAAACATACTCACACTCACTAAGAGGAACAAACTGACGAATACTTGCTCTTCCTTCATCAAGAAAATCCCAATAGAAGCGAACAAGTCCAATGTCAGGAAGATGACGATGAAGCAACCATCTTCTTGATTCTTCATCATCCTGAATTACTTGCCAGATACCCTTGAGTTCAATGAACAAATCACGGGGGATCTGACAATCAACACGAAATGTTTCTTCATAGAGCGTCTCAAGATGGTTTTTACTTCTAGCCAGAGCTACAAGTTTCAAAAGAGCTTGTTCTAAGGCCTTTCGCTGATCTTCAAGAAAATAAGTTGCCCAGAAAAATTTAAAAAAGTGCTTGTCCCAAAGCTCTTCTGCTCTACATTTTTTCCTTTTCAATTTTCCGTCCTCCAAAATTTTGGTCTAATGGAATCATTGCTAACCTTCTCCAGAAGGCAACCATACTGCTGACCAAACAATACAGTTACAATGCCCTAGCGCTCCTGCGCTTCGTCATGGGGATAACATTCCACAGTCCATTGCTCCTGCAATGTTTTGTTTAAAAACCTAGGGATTTTAAACATGACTGTTTAATACGCTCCTGCGCACTTCTTTAGGACGATCCAAAGAAGATTTTAAAATATCATATATTACCTATTTTGTCAAGTTTACTCTTTTAAACTATTTATTATATAATTAATTAACTGGAACGATTGGAGTAGCTACCAACTACTTGCCCTCTGAAGCTTTAGCGAAAGAGGGTTGGTCATCAACCGCTAAGTTTCAAGATATAATTAAGTGTCTTTGGTTGTGTAAAGTGACTTGTCATGAGCGCAACGAAGGAAAATTGGGTGGAACCGTCCCGAGCAACCCCGAGTAGGGGTAAGTCGAGGGACCCCAAGACTATTTGTCTTGGTTTTTTTATCAAAGGAAATTTTTGGTAAAATCATAAAGAATGAAGATTTTTATCCAAAAATCCTAAATACTAAATCCGAAACTTTAAACAATATCAAAATCTAAATGGCCAAAAATCTAAAATCGTTTTTAACATTTAAATTTTGGAATTTGAATTTGTTTAGGATTTAGAAATTAGAAATTAGAATTTATTCTACTAAACTAAAATTATTATTAATTAATAAATTTATATGAAAAAAGTTACCAATCAAGAAAACCAACTTAACAAGATCCGTCATTCCCTTTCCCATTTAATGGCCACGGCTGTTTTGAAAAAATTTCCTAAAACTCATTTAGCTATTGGCCCGACAATTGAAAATGGTTTTTACTATGATTTTGATTTACCCAAAGATCAAAAAATATCCGATGAAGATCTGCCGAAAATTGAACAGGAAATGAAAAAGCTAATTAAACGAAAAATTGAATTTAAAAAATCTGAAGTTTCTAAAAAGGAAGCGCTAAAAAATATCAAAGGTCCTTATAAAAAAGAACTTCTTAATGAGCTGGCTAAAAAAATTACTTTTTACCAATCCGCTGACTTTATAGATCTTTGTGCAGGACCCCATGTTAAATCAACTGCGGAAATTAATCCACAAACTTTTAAATTAACCAAAGTAGCAGGCGCTTATTGGCGGGGTGATGAAAAAAACAAAATGCTCACTCGCATTTACGGCGTGGCTTTTACTACCAAAAAACAACTTGATCATTATTTAAAAATGATTAAAGAAGCAGAAGAAAGAGATCATCGCAAGCTTGGCAAAGATCTTCAACTGTTTATTATTGATCCGCTGGTTGGCAATGGCTTACCGCTTTTTTTGCCTAAAGGAACAATTATCAGAAACGAATTAATGAACTATCTCCAAGAAGAACAAATTAAGCGCGGCTATCAATATGTGACCACGCCTCACATTGGTAAACTGGAATTATATAAAACTTCCGGTCATTATCCTTATTATAAAGACAGTCAGTATCCGCCGTTTAAAATTGATAATGAGAAATTTCTTTTAAAACCCATGAACTGTCCTCATCATATCACCATTTATCAAGCTGAAAAACACAGTTATAAAGAACTGCCGATTAAACTGGCAGAATGCGGCATGGTTTACCGCTATGAAAAATCCGGTGAGTTAAACGGTCTAATTAGAGTTAGGGGCTTTACCATTGACGACGCTCATATTTTTGCCACTGAACAACAGATTGAAAAAGAATTTTTAGGCGTTGTTGATTTAGTCCTGGCGATCTTTAAGGTTTTAGATTTTAAAAACTACTGGGTAAGAATCGGCACTCATGATCCTGCAAGTAAAAAACATGTTGGTGATGATAAAATTTGGGAAAAAGCTGAAAAAATAATCATTAAAACTCTTAAAGATAAATTTGACTATACCATTGAAAAAGGTGATGCGGCTTTTTACGGACCTAAAATGGATTTTATGGTCAAAGATGTGCTGGACAGGGAATGGCAGCTCGGCACTGTACAGTTAGATTTTAATTTACCGCAAAGATTTAATTTAACTTATATTGATAACAAAGGTAAAGAAAAAAGACCAGTAATTATTCACCGCGCGCCCTTTGGTTCTTTGGAAAGATTTATCGGCATATTAATAGAACATTTTGGCGGCAATTTCCCTTTGTGGCTTGCCCCCGTACAAGTTAAAATTATTTCCGTGGGATCAGCTCATCTAAAATACTGCGAAGAATTGGCAGAAAAATTCCAACGAGAAAATATCAGAGTTGAAATTGATTGCCAAAACGAAACAGTAGGCAATAAAATCAGAAAATCAATTAAAGAAAAAATTCCTTATCTTTTAGTTATTGGCGATAAGGAAATGAAATCTGATAATTTAGCTGTCCGTATCCGCGGCCAAAAAAAACTTTGGGAAGTAAAACTCACTGACTTTATTAATAAATCAAAAAAGTTAATCACTGAACGAAAAAATGAACTGTAAGATTATTTAAATTCTCTCTAATAACCCATGAAAATATTATTGATTTCACCAAGTAAGTCTGACCATAAACTTAAGTGGTTTAATAGGTTTTTTTATCATGCTGGGTTAAGTTTATCTGTAGTAAAAAATCTCACTCCAGAAGATATTGAAGTTGAAATTGTTGATGAAAGAATTGAAAATATTGATATTAATCATGATGCGGATTTAATTGGGATCAGTGTTCACACTTCTGTTGCACCAAGATCATATACACTCGCTAATGAATTTAGAAAGAGAAAAAAAACTGTTGTGTTAGGTGGTTATCATCCAACAGCGAGAACACAAGAAGCACTGGAATATTCTGACGCAGTGGTAGTTGGTCCTGCTGATACAGCTTGGCCTCAACTATTACAAGATTTCAAAGATAACACATTAAAAAAAATATATCATGGTAATAAAACACCTTCTTTAAAATCATTAATACCTGAGAAAAGAGTTGGCAAAAAAACATTCTTTCCAACAAATCGTTTAATGACCAGTATAGGCTGCAATTATAGATGTTCAACTTGTGCCATAACAAAATTTTATGAGAAATTTATGCATAAAGACCTAGATTCAGTAATTAAAGAGATTAAATTGATGGGGAAAAACTTAATTACCTTCCTAGATTCTAATATTGTAGGAAATAAAAAATTCGCTAAAGAACTATTTAGAAGAATAATTCCCTTAAATAAAAAATGGATTGGACAAACGACAATCTCTACAGCATATGATGATGAGCTTTTGGATTTAATGGCTGCAAGTGGATGTATCGGATTAGGAATAGGATTTGAATCAATCAATCAAAACAACATTCACTTAATTAATAAAGGAACCAATGTTGTCTCTGATTATGAAAAAAATATCAATAAGATTCATAAACATGGGATCATAATAAAAGGTAATTTTATGTTTGGTTTTGATCATGATACACCGGACGTATTTGAAAAAACATTGGAATTCGCAATTAATAATGGGATTGACCTGTTAACTTTAAATATTTTAACACCTTACCCAGGAACGCGTTATTATGAACAACTTGCTAATCAAGGTAGATTAATACATAATGAATCAGAACATCCTTTTGCTTGGGCATTATATGATAGAAATCACTGTGTATTCAAACCGATTAAAGCGAATGGTCTTACGCCTGAATTACTTGAATATGGATTAAAGTGGATGTATGCCCAATTTTATTCACTGCCAAATGTTAAAAAGAAAATATTACACGAACCAAACTACACACGACTTCTAAAGATAGCATCTACTGTTTTTAATGGATTGCAATTTATTAAGACAATTCCAGAAAGAAAAAAACATTCCATATTACCGTCTGTATATTACAAGACATTGACGAGTGATATCTTGCTCAACACAGGTGTTAACTATTAATTTAATAATAAAAAACAAAAAAGCTAATTACTGAAAGAAAGGCTGAATTATAATATTTTGCCCTAATTACTTCCTCTTGTCATTCTGAGGAGTGAAAGCGACGAAGAATCTAAAAATGAACATGGATTTAAAAGATCCTTCGCTACGTCGCGCTAAGCGCGACTACACTCAGGATGACAAAGAAGGGCAAAATGATATAATTATAAACATCTAATTATTAACTAATAATCTTATGAACAAATTATTTACGCTCTCTATAGCTGTTTTGCTGATTTCCACTTTGGCCTTTGTTTCTGGGGCTTTTGCTCAAGAAACCTCAACAGATATTACTGTAGAAACTGTTACTGCCACTGATTTAGGCGTTCAAGAGCCAAGTGACGGCATAGCTGGTTTTTTCCAAAATCTTTTTAGCAACATCCAGTACACTTTTACTACTGATCCGGTCAAAAAAAATGAAATAAAACTAAAACAAGCTAACTGGGCTTTACTTAAATCTCAAAAATATTTAGGAGAAGAAGCTGCTGATCCTAAAACGCAGGGAAAATATGAAAAATACTTAAATAAATATCAGGAGCGCATGGGCATAGTCAAACAACGAATGGAAAAACATCAAGAAAAAATCAAAGCCAGTCCGCATTTTGATCAATTCATGGATAAACTGACTGATAATTCTTTAGAACAACAAAGATTAATGGATCACCTGTCTAATAAATTAACGGAAGAGCAAAAAACTAAACTTAAAGAAATCAAGGAAACAGGTTTAAAAACTTGGGGTGAAGTAATTAATAATTTTGACGATCCGGAAAAAATAACCGCCAGAGTTAAAAAAGTCATTGAAGAAATAAAAGGCAGTGAAGCTGTTAACCTGGAACATCTTAAAAATCTGCAGCTTTTGCAAAATTATGTGCAGGAGGAAATCAAAGAAAAAATCAAATCTTCGCAAAATTTTTCTGTAGAAAGATTAAATACCCACCTTAAAGAATTTAACCTCCAGAAAGCCAAAGAAAAGCTGGATGAATATTTTGGACACACTATGATGGAACCCATAGAAAAACTGAAGGTTCTTAAAATCATTGAAGAAAGTCCAGATTTAATTCCGCAGATAAAACAAAATCTTCCTGCTGTTGAAAGTTCGCAAGTCCAAAATTTAGAAGATAAATTAGAATCCATAAAAAATGAAGATACTAGAAGTAAATATTTAGAAGGTTTTGAAGACATTGATCATCAGGAAATAAGAACTCTTTTGCAGACTATGCAAAAAAAATATTTACCTTTCAGCGCTCAAGACATTAAACAAGTAATGCCGCAAACAAAAGTTATGCCAGTTCAACCAAACAAGGCATCCACAGGAACAGAAACACAAACTTACTAGAATCTATTTAATAAACTACCGCCCCTTAAAGGTGGTAGTTTTAATGGTAAAAGAAAACCGCTCAAAAATCTGTTATAATAGCTGTATTATGAGTAAAAATAATTGCTTAAAATATTATCTTTTTGTTTTGGGCTGCCAAATGAACGTTTCTGATGCTCAGAGAATTGCCAAGGTGCTTGACAACTGCGGTTTTAAACAGACAAATAAAGAAACTGCAGCTGATATTATCATTATTGTCGCCTGCTCAGTCCGGCAATCTGCCATTGACAGAATTTACGGCAAAAACAGAGTTTGGCAACAACTGAAAAAGAAAAAAAAACTGCTTTTGGTTTTAACTGGCTGCTTGTTAACTGTTGACCAAAACAAAATGTCTAAAATTTTTGATGTAATTTTTGATATTGATGATTTAAAAAATTTGCCAAAGCTACTACACTTAAAAACCAAAAAATCATCTGATAATGGCAGTTACCTTTCGGTAACACCAAAACACTCTAATAATTTTCAGGTGTATGTGCCGATTTCTACCGGCTGTAATAATTTTTGTTCTTATTGTGTTGTCCCCTACACTCGCGGCAGAGAAATTTCCAGACCGTCAAAAGATATTATCAAAGAATGTCAAAATCTGATTGACCATGGTTTTAAAGAAATAACTTTGCTTGGCCAAAATGTCAACAGCTATGGACATGACTTAAAAAATGATTTAACTTTTCCTAAACTTCTACAAAAAATAAATGGACTTGCCGGTGACTTTTGGCTTAAATTTATTACTTCTCATCCCAAAGATATGAGTGATGAACTGATTGAAATAGTTTCCATTTCTAAAAAAGTTTGCGAATACATTCATTTACCAGTCCAGTCAGGCGACAATGAAATCTTGAAAAAAATGAATCGCGGCTATACTAAAGAACATTACTTAAATTTAATTAAAAAAATCAGAAAAAAAATTCCACAAGCAGCGATTTCTACTGATGTGATTGTTGGCTTTCCCGGAGAAACCAAAAAGCAGTTTGAACAAACAGTCAAACTAATCAAAGAAGTAAAATTTGCCATGGCTTATATTTCCCAGTATTCTCCCCGCTCCCAAACAAAAGCAAATTTACTTAAAGATGACATACCTAAAAAAGAAAAGAAAAAACGCAAACAAATTCTAAATAATATTATTAATAAAACTTCTTTTGCCTATAATAAAAAACTGGTAAATAAAACTATTGAGATTTTAGTACATAAACGATCTAATAAAACTCGCTATTATTTCGGTAAAACCAAAACTGAAAGGCATGTTTGTTTCCCAAGTCCAGATGACTTAATTGGTCAATTTGTTAAAATAAAAATTACTAAAGCCCATGCTTTTTGCTTGGAAGGTAAATTGATAGCCAAATAAAAAAGGATCGCTAAATGAACGATCCAAAAATTCTGCAGAACAAGTAATGTTCTTATGATTATGAAAGGAAGCAATATTTAATCAAAATCATCCGAATCTCTTCTGCTCCAAAAGGTCTGACAAGTATCATTCCTGCTTTCTGCAAACGAAAGGCTTGAGACGTCTCTTCTAGAACCAAATCACAGTAACTTGCAAAATCTTCTCTCCCATTCAATCCATTACAAATTACACAACAAGGTATCCCTATAAGTCTTAACCATCTTTCAAAAGCTAAACCATCCATTGAACCATTTCCGTTCATTTGCAAACAGGTCAAAACAAGTGCTACCTGATTGAGCTGACCTTTATCGCTTAAGTTGGATAAAAGTGCCATACCATCATCTGCTGAATCCATACAAATCACTTCACTGCCACTTAAAAGAAAAACCAGCTGAGCTAACGGTCCTAAGACTTCCACATCGCTCTCCACCACAATGACTTTTGGCAATCCTTCAGCTTCTGATGGTTCTTCCGATGTTGGAACCGGAAAAAATCCACCTAATGATGTGTTGAAAATCATTTTACGATCCCCTTCCTGGCCGTTAAAAAATTAAGAACACTATATACTAAACATTACAATAAACATTCACTTATGTCAAAAATACGATTAACCAAAGCAGAAAAACGCCAACAAAAAATGTATAAAGAAAAACATGCTCCTAAAGGTGCTACTTTAGCTGATCAATTAAAAAAAACTAAAATTTCTAAAGGTTATGGCAAAAACAGCAGTAAAAAAACCAAAGTCAAAATCAGTCTTAAAAAATAAGTTGATAGTTATTTTAGGTCCGACTGCCTGCGGTAAAACAAAACTGGCTGTAAAGCTGGCTAAACTTTTTAATGGTGAAATTGTCTCGGCTGATTCCCGACAAGTTTATCAGGGAATGGATATTGGCACTGGTAAAGATCTAAAAGAATATCAAAACATTCCTTATCACTTGATTGATGTCTACCCTGCTAAAAAACAGTTTACTTTAGCTGATTATCAAAAAAAAGCTTATCAAGCGATTGATAATATCATTTGCCGAAAAAAAATTCCTTTTTTGGTCGGCGGCAGTGGTCTTTATTTACAGGCAGTGATTGACGGCTATCAACTTTCACAAGCTGCACCTGATTTAACATTACGTAAAAATTTAAATGCCAAAAGTTTAAAACAACTGCAAAATTTAGCTAAAAACCTTAAACTTAACAAATCTGATTTTAATAATAAAAGACGGTTAATTAGAGCTTTGGAAATCCAACATGCTCAAAAAAAATTTAAGCCCGCCAAAAAACCAAAATACAACTGTTTAATCCTAGGGTTAAAGTTTCCGAAAAAAATTATTGATCAAAGAATTGACAAAAGATTAAAGGCCAGACTTAAACAAGGTTTAATTAAAGAAGTAAAAAAACTACATCAACAAGGACTTTCTTGGAAAAAATTACAAGACTTTGGCCTGGAATATAAATGGATTGCCTACTATCTGCAAAACAAAATCAACTACGAGGAAATGACTGAAAAACTGGCTATTGCCATTCATCAGTTTGCTAAACGGCAAATGACCTGGTACAAAAGAATGGAAAACATCATTTGGATTAAAAATTATACCAAAGCTAAAAATAAAATAAAAAAGGCGTTGAGCTTGTCAAGAAACTAAGTTCTGACATCTCAATCGCCTGTGGTTTTCTTGATCTTTTTTTAGTCCTCTGGAATTGGAGGAATTTGCCCGCGGAAAATCATGGCCAGTAGCGCCATCCTAGTAAATATGCCGTTACGCGCCTGAGTAAAATAATGAGAGCGAGAATCAGCGTCAACAAATCCAGGAATTTCGCTAAGACGAGGTAGAGCATGCATAATAATAGCGTCCTTTTGTATCTTTTCCAAAACAGCCTTGGTGATACTGAAGTACTCCTTCCAACCTTCAATCTGTGCTCTTTTCCCCTCATCACGCTCTGTCTGAAAACGAGTCATATTTATAACATCGACTTGACCCGCTACTTCTAACAAATCACCTGTTTCTTCGAACTGGACATTGTGCCGACGCAAATAATTGATGACATCCAGCTTCATCCGTGACCCTTCCGGCGAGACAAAAAAGAGTTTCACGCCAGGGTATTTGGCCAACAAATAAGAAAGTGAACGTACTGTCCGACCTTTTCTCAAGTCACCAACCATCGCCACTTTCAGATTCTGAATCTGGCCAAATCTTTTTTTGATGGTGTAGAAATCAAGGAGCGCTTGAGTCGGATGTTGTCCTCCACCGTCACCTCCGTTAATAATGGCAACTTTTGAATATTTAGCCATTTCCGTTGAAGCACCATCCTGCTTATATCTAGTGACAACTACGAATCGATCAGGCGGCATACAATATCCTGAAATGACCCGAGCAGTATCAGAGAAACTTTCGCCTTTGATCAGTGAAGAAAATTCACTTGCATTATCAGTAGGGAAAGCCACTCTACCACCAATATATTGGATTGCCAGTTCCATAGACATTCGAGTACGAGTACTCGGTTCAGCAAACCAGCTGATAAGCCCAGTGTCAGAGAACTCCTCTTGTAGACTTTTCAGCTCCTGTAATAAACCTCGATCACGATTTTCTTGAGGTTGGCATAAATTTTCCATCAATTCATTCATCCTTTTGGCTAAAGGAAAGAATTGAGCATCAAGCCATTCTGTAGAGAACGCTTGTGTAACAAGAACATGTCCTGGATTCATTTTTCCCTCCTTGGGAGTTAATAAGATATGTAAATTTGCAAAAAAACTATTTATAACTTCTGATATCTATAAAAAAATAACCCCTTTTAGGGGCTAATTGGAAATAAGAAACTGCCTTTTTTAAGGTAAAATCTTCTTTTCCTGAATCTGATCATATTGGGGATAATTATACTCCTAAATAAAAAGAATGCAAAACAATTTATCCACAAAGGCGTTTTGGCTAACTGAACCATGCTGTCATTCTGAACGAAGTGAAGAATCTATAATATAGATCCTTCTCTACGTCGCGCTTAGCGCGACTACGCTCAGGATGACAAAAAAACAATAAGGCCAAAACGCCTTAACCTAATTTTTCTTTTAATATCTCTTCTACTCTTTGCGGATTAGCTTTGCCTTTGGTTTCTTTCATTACTGCACCAATAAAAAATTTTATTAAAACAGTTTTGCCTTTTTTATAACTTTCAGCTTCAGCAGGATATTTTTTTAATATTTGATCAACAACCTCACTAAGCTGCGATAAATCATCAACCTGACCTAAATTTTTATCTTCCATAATATCAGAAGGATCTTTACCTGTTTTAAACATTTCTTTAAGAACAACTTGAGCAGCTGAACTGTTAATCCTACCTTCATAAATTAAAGAAATAAATTCAGCAAAGTTTTCCGGCGTAATTCTTATCTCTGTGATTGACTGATCAGCTAAATTCATCAATTTAAAAAGTTCTGAAGTCAACCAACCATTTACTAATTTACTCAACCGTTTTTTATTCTGCTCCCAAATTTGGTCACTATCCCCAACTACACTTTCTAAGGATTCCAGCCAGGTTCGCGACTCCATCATCACCTTTTCAAAATAATTAGCCACTTGAGGATCTCCAGTTATAATTTTAGCGTTGATATCCGTTAAAGCATACTCTTCTTGTAAACGTTCTCTTTTATCCCACGGCAGTTCTACCAGACGCGCTTTGATTTCTTTAACCTGACTTTGGGTAAATTCTAACGGCAAAAGGTCTGGCTCGGGAAAATAGCGATAATCCGCTGATTCCTCTTTATCTCTTTGTTCCATGGTTTGCTGTTTTTGCTCATCCCAACCTCTGGTGGACTGCTCTTTAACCGGCGTGTTTTTTTGCCATAAATCTGTTTGACGTTTAACTTCATACTCCAAAGCTTTTTCCACTGCCCGAAAAGAATTAAGATTTTTTATTTCAGTTTTAGGGTAAAGTTTGTCTTCTCCCGCAGTTTTTAAAGAAATATTGGCATCACAACGCAACTGCCCTTTTTCCATTTCCGCTGCCGAAACTTTTAAATATCTGGCTAAAAGTCTTAACTCCTGTAAAAAAATTTTTGTTTCTTGGGGCGTACGAAAATCAGGTTCAGTAACGATTTCTATCAAAGGTGTACCGGCCCGGTTAAAATCAAGCAAAGTTTTATCTTTAAAATGCAAATTCTTGGCAGCATCCTCTTCCAGATGAAGTCTGGTAATATTAATACGTCTTAAACCTTCTTTAGTGGTGATTGTTAAATGCCCGTCTTCTGCCAAAGGTTCTTCAAATTGAGTAATCTGATAACCTTTAGCCAGATCTGGATAAAAATAATTTTTTCGGGCCCATTCTGATTGTTTATTGATGCGACAGTCTAAAGCCAAGCTCATCATCACTCCTAATCTTACTGCTTCTTTATTAACTACCGGTAAAGTGCCGGGATGACCTAAACAGATCGGACAAATATTAGTGTTTGGCTCAACTTCTTCACTGACATTTGCACAACTACAAAACATCTTGGATTTTGTTTTAATCTGCAAATGAATTTCTAAACCGATGATTATTTCTAGTTTCATAAATTTAGAATTTAGTGCTTAGAATTTTCTTCAAGTATTTCTTTAATCCTCTTCTCCGCTATTTTTAAAATATCCTGATGAACTTTTTCAATCTCCTGATTAGCGTTAACCACTTCCCAGCCAAAACGTTTAGCTAGTTGTAGATGATTAAGACGACCTTTTTGCATCATTTCCTCATTGTCCTCAAAATAGTGATTTTCTTCTTTGGCTTCCAAAAATCTTTCACCATCCAAAAGTATTTCTATATCGGGCTTAACTAAACCTTTGTTTGTTTCAATCAAATATTCCAGATCAACACCTTCGGTCCAACCCCAGGCAATACCTGTTCCGCTATAATCTTCGGCAATAATATTAATGCCTTCATTTAATTTTTGACATAATTGGAGCTGAAAATCAAAACGGTTTTTGGTATAAATATCTTGCAGTTCTTTCTTGGAGATCTTTTCTCTTTTATTGCTTCTAATATATTTATTAAGCCATGTTCCTGTAGGATCTAAATCATAAATAGGATATTTTAAATATTCTACTTGTAATCCTGCCTGTTTAAATGACTCCACCAATTTTTTGGCTTGCGTGGTTTTACCCAGATTATTAATGCCGTAAATAACAATAAAAAGTCCTTCTTTCATAGTCATATTTTAAGTTATTTCTCATTTTTTTTCAACTGAAATTTATTTGATTTTAAACTGATTTTTTGCTATTTTTAAAATACTTAAAAAATAAAAAAACTTACTTTATGAAACAATACTTAAATTTATTGGAAGAAATCTTGGAAAAAGGCACAAAAAAAGATGATCGAACCGGTACCGGCACTATTTCTTTATTTGGCGCTCAAAGAAGATTTAATTTAGCCGAAGGTTTTCCTTTATTGACTACCAAGAAAGTCCATCTAAAATCCATTATATATGAGCTACTATGGTTTTTAAAAGGAGACACCAATATTAAATACTTAAATGACCATGGAGTGACTATTTGGGATGAATGGGCTGATGAAAACGGTGATCTTGGACCTATTTATGGACAGCAATGGACTAAATGGAAAGCTAATGACGGTACAGAAATAAACCAAATCCAGGATGCAGTTGAGCTGATAAAAAATAATCCAAATTCCAGAAGAATCATAATTTCCGGTTGGAATGTCGGGGATTTACAAACCCTAATTAGCGGCAAAAAAACTGCGCCGCCGCCTTGCCACACTATCTTCCAATTTTATGCTGTAAACGGGAAACTTTCCTGCCAGCTTTACCAAAGAAGCGCTGATGTTTTTTTAGGCGTACCTTTTAACATTGCTTCTTATTCTTTGTTAACCATGATGATCGCTCAAGTAACCGGGCTTGAACCAGGCGACTTTGTTCATACTTTTGGCGATGTGCATATTTACTTAAATCATCAAGAACAGGTTAAACTTCAGCTTTCCAAAACACCCAGACCATTACCTACTATGAAAATCAATCCTCAAGTCAAAAATATTTTTGGGTTTAAATATGAAGACTTTACTTTAGAAAATTATAATCCACATCCGACGATAAAAGCTCCTATAGCTGTTTAATAAAAAGCTTTTACCCTGAGCTTACCGAAGGGTTAAAGCACCTCTCAATAATCTATAACCAATATTCTATAATCAATAATTTATGAACTTCTCTATCATTGTTGCCTTGGATCAAAAAAGAGGCATTGGTATAAATAATAAACTGCCCTGGAATATTAAAGCTGACTTAAAGCATTTTTCGGATATTACTATCAACCCGAGTAATGATAAACAAAATGTGGTAATTATGGGACGTAAAACTTGGGAATCCTTGCCTCAAAGTCGGCAACCTCTGCCTCAACGACTAAATATTGTACTTTCTAAACAAACTGATTTATCTCTACCTCCTAATGTTCTACTTTATTCCTCGCTCAATCGTGCTCTTATCGCTTTAGAAGAAAGAAAAAAAGAAATCAAGGAAATTTTTATTATTGGCGGTGGAAAATTATATGCCGAAACTATTTATCATCCTCAATGTTCTAAAATTTATATAACGCAAATTTTACAAACTTTTCCTTGTGACACTTTTTTCCCAGAAATCCCTAAAAATTTTAAAAAAATTGAAGAAAGTGAAATACAGGAAGAAAATAAGATAAAATTCAGATTTATTGTTTACGAAAAGTCAAACTAGAAATTATTAATAAAAAATTTGCTAACTCTACTAAATACATGATATAATAATATTGTTCGGCTGAAGCGTTATCATGGTCGAACGCCATGTCTAATCCCCCTCATTAATGCAGGAGGTACCAGATCATGCGCTGATTCAATTTACCAGGACGATTACAGGCGACGGATTCTTCGTCGCGATTACGTCCCATCCGCTCAACCAGTTCCGATGATTGCACTGGTCAGTAGCAAAGAGGATCTCCGCTACCAGGTGTAATCAAACTGGCAATTGTAGGCGAGGCCATTATATATGTGCTTCGCCTTTTTTTATTAGACCTTGACAACTTTAAATAAATAGTATATAATACTTTAATTAAGCTGAAACTGCTGAAATTCAGCTTAAAAACGCTCTTTTTATGAGTTATGAGGATTCAGCGCGTTTCATCGCCAATAATCGTAGAAGACCGAGATATGCTCCGAACAAAAATGCCTCCGTAAGGGTATTTCAAAAAAACCTTTTTTGTTAACGGCCTTTTATGACATTATTAAAATTAGCGTTTTTTGAGTGCTGGTTTGAATTGTGAGTGCTGGACCTCTTCTGTAAAGAGAAAATTTTCGACCTTCCGACCAAAAACCAAGGAGAGTTTGCGATGTTGGATTTCCGATTGCGTACCCCAAGAACAAGCTTTAATATCTTTATGATCATCGGTTCCAGCGCGGACGCGACCACCACCGGTCCCACCGCGAACGCCGGCGTCGGCTAACATTCGCCGGTACGATAGGTGTTCCCTTGTCATGTACTTCGTGGCAATTAGCTACGATTGATTTCGATGCGTTAAACAAAACGCCCGATCGGAGGGAATTTACTAATTGCCTACAAGGCAAGTTGCCCCGGATTCCAGGGCTTATCCCTCAATATATTTAAGACAAGAGACACCAAAGGGTGAAGCTTTCATAGCATCGCCCTTTTTTTATTTGAAAAATTAATATTAACTTTTTCTTACTTTCCGGTTGAACCAAATCTGCCCTTGCCTCTTGCGCTTTCCGATAATTCAGCTACTTCTTCAAGCTCGGCAATGACCACAGGCAAAATCACTAATTGAGTGATTTTATCACCTTGAGAAATCTTATATGAGTCATTTCCTAGGTTAATTAATTCCACATTATACTCACCGCGATAGCCAGCATCAAAAACTCCGGCGATTGTATGTAAACCGTATCCATGAGAAAGACTGCCTTTATCCTTGACTATCGCTGCATAGGATCTATCAAATTCCAAAGCAAAACCCAAAAGAAAATTATGTCTTTCACCGGGTTTTAGTTCCTTGTTCTCTCTGGAATACAAATCCATCCCGGCATCGCCAGGATGGGCATAATCAGGCAAAATAACATCAGGATATAACTTTTTAATTTTTATTTTCATGTTTTCTGGAAGCTATTCTATCTTCTAAACTGTCCATCAGGTATAAAATTATCACTGTGATAATAGAAGCAACTCCGGCTAAAAGAAAAGAGCCAAAACCGCAGGTCATACCAATAGCCGCCACTATCCAAATACTGGCAGCAGTTGTTAAGCCCTTTATTTCTCCTTTTGATTGCAGAATGGCGCCTGCTCCCAAAAAACCAACGCCAGTGACAATGCCAGCGGCAATTCTGGTAGGATCCACAACAGACTGATTAAACTTCTCCAGAATAGCAAAAGAAATTATGGTAAAAAGGGCTGAACCTAAACTGACCAGCATATGAGTTCTAAGTCCCGCTGGTTTTCTTTCGGCCTGACGTTCCCAGCCCACTACCCCGCCGAAAACTACCGCTAAAATTAATCTGATAATTAAATCAAATTCCAACATATTTTTATAAATTTAAATCATTTAATATCTCATCAATTTTTTTATGTAACTCCTCCATTGTCCCGTCATTAACTAGAGTATAATCGGCAACAGCAATAGGACCGCCTTTAGCCACGTTCTCTATCTCGGCATAATCTCTGGTTTTTACTTCTTCTTTAGATAATGACCGGCCTGGTCTTTTTGCTAATCTTTGGCAACGGATCTTAAAAGACGAAGCAACCGCCAATAACACTAAATTTTCGCCGAATTTATCCTTTAAAACCTTGTATTCATCCCAACTGTAAAGTCCGTCAATAACCACCTTATTTTCTGACCAAGCTTTTTCTATTTTTTCCAGATTAAGTAGGGCAAAAGCAGCCATGCCGTATTTTTGACGCAGTTCTTCCCTGATTTTTCTTTCGTTGGCTTCATTAATTTCCAGTCCTATTTTTTTTATTTCCTCCAAAGTAACTCCGCCAAAATATATTTTAATAAAACATTTTTTTTCTAAATGCTTTACCGCCTCTGATTTACCACTGCCGGTCATGCCAGTAACAGCTAAAATTATTTTACTCATCTTTTTTAACCTCCATTTCAATTTCTCCCTCATTAACGCGAACAGGAATTTTTTCCGAAAATATTTTAAGCACCTCCTCATTCCATTCGGGATTTTCTTGATAAAAATCCACCTCTACGCCGGCTTCCTTTAAAATATCAACTGACTTTTCATTACGGTAAATTTCGCCGATTACCACCCGTTTAACTCCACAAGCAATAATGTATTTAACGCAATGAATACAAGGACCGTACTTAGTGTATAAAGTTGAACCAACAGTGCTGGTTGAACCCTGGACCGCTGCTTGCAATAAAGCATTATGCTCGCCATGGATAGTGCGCACACAATGGCCTTCTTCCAAAAGATGTCCGACATCATCACAATGTGGTAAGTTGGGCGGCGAGCCGTTATAACCGGTGGAAATAATTCTTTTGTTTTTAACTAAAACAGTGCCGGCATAAAGACGGTCGCAGGTTCCGCGGCTGGCTACTATTTTGGCAATAGCCATAAAGTAATCATCCCAGGAAGGACGATAATGCTTTCTTTCTTCGCTCATAATTAATAAATATATCTTATGATTTCAAGAATATTTTAACAAAATTTTTAACTTTTAGCAAACAAAAAAACAAGACCGTCTTTTTCTAGAAAGGAAAAGAAGATCTTGTCTAATGAACTGTCATTAAAACCAGCTTAACACCCTCAAAATCTTCGCCACACATCACACAACCACTGACAGTAAAATAATGATTGCTCCAAGAAGTAGGACACTCATTGCCTGCTTGAACACAAAAATTTTTGGCATTTTCTTGGAAAATTTCTATATAAGTACCACAGCCCAAGCAAAAACACCAAGCCACTCCCTGCTCTAACGGTAAAGTGATTTTACTTAAATCAATAACATGATCACCTGTCTTTGGCAGTTTTGGCGCTGATCCTAAAAGCTTTGCAGCTGGATTTTGATTGTTTTTTCTTGACATCTTTTTGTTTTACTCCCAGTATTTAAATTTACAATAATTAAACATGAGCTTGTCTTCTGTATGTTCTGGTTCTGCCTCTGTCACCGCTTTGCAATAATCTATTAAAACGTAAACAAATTTCTTCGGCGCTAGTACTAACAATCTCGCTAAATAATTGCTGATCATCTTGATCGTCAAAATCAAAACCATTAATCGGCACTTCAATTAAAGCTATTTCACTGCTTTTAGCTGAAGTTTTAAGAGGATTAGCTGTAATATCAAAATAAACAAAAACGACTTTTCCTGACTCTAATCTATATTCAAGAAAGCCGTCTACACCGTGCATTTTATCTAAAACAGAACCAACTGCCGTAAAAAGTTTTAAACAACCTTTTTGCAACTCTTCATTGGAAAGTTCTAAACCTTCTGCCACTTTTGCATGAAGCTCATGAGCAAAAGGATAGCGTCTTCCACCAGGATGAGCTGGATCATAAGGTAATTTAGCTCTATCCTGTACTCCTCTAACTAAATCCCTTGCTTCTCTAAAATGGATATGATAACTATGTTCATGACTACTTTCTCTAAATTGTTGTTCTGCTGTTTTAATAATACTTGACTGACCAATAGTTTCACTTTCAGCCAGTTTGCCTGAATCACCAAATTCTCTAAATCCTCTCATATTTTTTAAGTTAACTGCTACGTCCTGAAAAGGGCATAGCTTACAAAAAGATTAATAATACACCTTTAGAAGCGAGATCCCTCCCCCCTTCGACTAAACTCAGGGTCGGGATAACGGTTTATAGATATTTATATTTTTAAAGTAACTATGACCTTTAGGTCATAGTATAAACCGTTAATTAAATTTTTATCGCTGGTCCCATAGCAGAGCTTAAAACCACAGACTGAATATAAACACCTTTAGTCGCTTCTGGTTTGGCTTTCTTAATAGCTGCCAAAAAACTTTCTATATTTTCTTTAAGTTTATCTTCTGCAAAAGAAACCTTGCCTACCATTAGATGAACATTACCGGAATCATCATTCTTAAAAGAGGTTTTGCCTTTTTTTAATTCGTCAATGATTTTTTTTATTTCCGGAGTCACAGTACCGGTTTTAGGATTAGGCATTAAGCCCTTTTGACCTAAAGTTCTGGCAATAATTGCTAAATCTTTCATTATGGCTGGCTCGGCAACTGCTATCTCAAAATCGCACTTGCCGTCTTTTTTAATTTTTTCAATTAAATCCTTGCCACCCACGATTTCTGCGCCAGCATCTTTGGCCTCTTTTTCCTTGGCAGGAGTAACAAAAGCCGCAATCTTTACTTTTTTACCGCTGCCATGAGGCAAAATTACACTGCCCCTAACAAGCTGCTCGCTCTTTTTAGAATCAATACCTAATTTAATATGAACTTCCACTGAAGAATCAAATTTAACATTGGCAGTTTCTTTAAGAAGTTTAAGCGCTTCGGCTAAAGGATATTTCTTCTGTTTATCAATTTTACTTCTGTTTTCTTTTGTTCTTTTGGATAACTTTGACATTTTATAAACTTTCCTTTTGAGGTACAAACCCCTGCCTTGAGCAAAGCCCAACAAGGTCCCTCACTTAAATAATAAATTCTTAATTGACTAAGTTTGTTCTGATTTTAATTCTTCTTTATCTCTCTTTTTATCCCTTTTAATAACTGACCAGTGATATAGCCATAAAGGCAAACCTACCAGAATCATACCCAGTGAAGTTGAGGCCTGACGTTCACGATTTACTCTCCGTTGATCAATTTTAGCTAATTCTCCTTCTGATTCTTTCCAACTTTCATAATCAGCAAGCCAAGCTGTAATCTGCTTCTGTTCTTCTTCGGTAAAATCACATTGATTACTGCAATCCCTAAGTTCTCTAACTTCTTGGGCGCTTCTGCTTGTTTCTAAATATAATTCTGGTGGCATGGTACGACTCCATCTGTCAGTATCAGCATTAGTAAAAATAAATATTTTTAATAATAACTGCAAGATGGTAATACCGCCGATAATCAAAATTACCAAACCAATCATAGACATTAAATATAAATAAACTGGGCGAATCCAAGTAATTTTTTTTGACATAATTTTAAATTAATTTTTAAATTCTAATATCTAAACTCCGTTCGGCCTGTCTCAATGCCGACTCGACACGGAGGCGAGCTCACGGCCGAAAGCTAAACAAATTCTAATGTCCAAAATTCAAATGTTAAAAAATGTTTTGTTATTTGGTAATTTGGATTTTGTATTTGTTTAGTATTTAAAATTTAGTGTTTAGGATTTACTCTACGGTTATTCCCATCTGTCTGGCTGTGCCTTCTATAATTCGCATAGCGCTTTCTAAATCAACAGCATTTAAATCTGGCATCTTTCTTTCGGCAATTTCTTTAATTTGAGCTTTAGTAACTTTACCAGCTTTTTCTGTTAAGGGTTTACCAGATCCTTTCTGCAAACCGGCAGCTTTTTTTAAAAGTTCTGCAGCTGGTGGTGTTTTTAATTTAAAGTCATAGCTTCTGTCTTCATAAACTGTAATTTCCACAGGAATTATATCACCTGCCGTATTTTTAGTAGCGTCATTGAATTTGGTACAAAACTCCTGAATATTCAAACCATGCTGACCTAAGGCCGGTCCAATAGGTGGTGCTGGATTAGCTGCCGCTGCTTTAATTTGTAACTTAATAATTGTTTTTACTTTTTTGGGCATAAAATTTTTATGATATTAGTAACTAATCCGGTGCTAGAAATTCTTTATCCCTAGTTACCGATTACTGATTACTAATAATTAAATCTTCTTAACTTGCAAAAAATCAAGTTCTACCGGTGTTTCTCTGCCAAACATAGAAACCAGCACTTTAACCTTACCTTTAGCTTCGTCCACGCCGGCAACTTTACCTTCAAAATCTCTAAAAGGACCATCAGTCACTTTAACTGGCGAACCAACACTAACATCAACCTTAAAGGTTGGCTCCTCAACTCCCATTCTTCTTTGCAATTCTTTTATCTCTGTTTCAGAAATAGGCGTAGGTGTAGTTCCACTTCCCACAAAACCAGTAACATTAGGGGTATTGCGAACTATATACCAAGAATCATCAGTTACTATCATATTAACTAAAACATATCCTGGAAAAATTTTCTCCCGCACAGTGCTTCTTTTACCATTTCTAATTTTAATCTTGGTTTCGGTAGGAACTAAAACATCAAAAATCATATCTTCCATATCTAAAGACTCTACTCTTTGTTTTAAATTCCTGGAAACATTCTCTTCATAACCGGAGTAAGTATGTAAAACATACCACCGTCTTCCTTCTTGTAATGTTTGTTTTGGCATAAGTAAAAATTAACAAGATTTATTAATTGTTAATCAAGTTAATAAACAAAAATTTCTAATACTCCATTTAATAAATAGTCAACTGCGCCTAAAAAAATAGCTACTGCCAGAGAAATGCCAATAACCATAAGAGTATGGTTAACAGCCTGCTTTCTGGTAGGCCAAACCACTTTTTTAAGTTCTGCTCTGCTACCCTTTAAATATTGGGTTATTTTAGTCATATTTATTGATAAGTAATCGGTAATCAGCAATTGGTAACCAGGAGAATCCCTGATTACTGGTTACTGATACCCTAATTATTGGTCTTAAAAACGGCCTATTGGCCTGTTAATAACAATATAACATATATTCTAAAATGTGACAAGAGTAGCCGCTATAATAAACCATAATAAGATGGTATAATTTAGACAAATGAAGAAAAATTTACTACAACTTCTATCTCTTTTGATAATCGTTTTACTATTAAATTTAATAATTAGATTAATTTTTCAAATTCCTAAATCAATCCAATTTGATAACTCTTTATTACCTTATAGTTTTCCTAGTTTAACAATTGCTCTATTAACTGCTTTTTGGGGATTTGTTTTTGTAAAAACCAAAAGATTTTGGACGCTATTTTTAGGAACAATTTCCCTTGGTTATTTTTCTTATCAAAAATTTATTAGTCTAGAACATAACTTACTTGATCTGCTAGCCGGATTTTTATTAGGAATTTTGATTATTTATTTGTTTAGAACTTTTTATAAAGAAAAACCAATTTGGTCACGCTTAATCATTGATGAAAGATTCCCCGATCCTTTAACTCCACTGTTCGGCGAATTAATTACCAAAACTTATACTCAAGCCGCTTTGGAAACTCAGAAAAATTTAAATCTTTCAAATAAAAATTTTATTCCTCAATACCGACTTTTTAAAGATTACTTATACAATAATTTTTCTAAAAGTAAATTACCAAAAATCAAACTGCTGAGATTATTTATCAATTTATATAAGAAGGCTTTGGATTTAAATCAGAAATATAATGAAAAAATTATTCCTCAACATCAAAAATTTATTAAAGATGTTAGAGATAAACTTAATAAAACCGCATTAACCAATCAATTACAACTTTTTAAAAAAATTGAAGAAAAATTCACCCAGAGAATGGTTTATGAAACAATGGCCTCTTATATGATAGAACTGGTTGCTTTAAGATTTAAATTAATTTTATTTTTTCTAACCCCCAGAAAAATTAAACAAAATTATGATTTATTGTCTTTTGATTGGAACAATGATTCAAAAATTTTTATTGAAAATTTGATAAAACTGACTGACCTTAAAAAACAGAATTCTAACGATTTTCAACTCCATTTTGATCATTTTATAAAAAAGTATGGTTTCCGCTTAATAAATTATGATTTCATTAATCCCAGCTGGGAAGAAAATCCTCAATTTGTTTTAAATATCATTGATAGTCACCTTAAAGAGAATATTAATCCTCTTAAGCAACTTCTCAAAAAATTCAAAAAGCAGGAAGAATTATTAAAATGGTTTAAAAATAAATTTAATCAACCTTACTTTAAATTTTTCCGCAGGCAATTTTATCGCTGGCAAAAATTAGCCACTACTTATCATCTTTTAAAGAAGAAACGTTATAATTCTAGGATGGAATATTTCTATTATTTAAAGAAAATAGCTTTAAATATTGGCAGAAGATTTAAGGAGCAAGGAATAATCTTACAAAAAGAGGATATTTTCTTTTTAAAATTCAATGAAGTTCAAAAACTTATTGAAAAACCTGTTCTCATAACCAGGTTAATTAATCAAAGAAAAAATGATTGGCAGAGTTATTTTAAACTGCAGCCAAAATTTAAAATCCATAATGAAAACGATCTGGTCAAAATAAATAAAGAATCTAAAAAAATCAAAGAGTTACGAGGTCTAGCAGCTAATCAGGGAAAAATAATAGGAGAATGTAAAATTATTTTAAACCAGGAACAATTCATTAATTTCACTGAAGGAGATATCTTAATTACTAAAACCACCAATCCAGCTTGGACATCTTTATTTACTAAAGCCAAAGGTGTTATTACAGAAAGCGGCGGTATTTTAAGCCATGCCGCCATTGTTTCTAGAGAATACAATTTGCCCTGCATTGTGGGAATTAATAATGTTACTAATATCTTAAAAGACGGGATGACAATAAAGATTGATGGCACTAAAGGAATCTTAAAAATATTATAAATTCTATCAATTTAAACATGAGGTAAATATACTTTTTAGTATTAAATTTATCCACAGTTATTTTGTTGACTATTTTTATTTAGATGTTATTATTTAGATAGTTGTCTAAATATCTAACAATCTATATTTGCCGAAGGTGAATATAGATTGTTATCCCGACCTCGAGCTTGTCTTCTCTGATCCTGTAGAGGTAGTCAAGAGGGATGGATCAATAATAATTAATTTATGGTTTCACTTTCCCTTACTTTTAAAGTGCTGGCTGATCCGACCAGACGAAAAATTCTGGAGCTTTTGAAAAAACGTGAAATGTCTGCCGGAGAAATAGCTGAAAATTTTAATATTACTTTGCCTTCTTTAACTCATCATTTTAATCTTTTGAAACAAGCTAACTTAATTACTCAAGAACGGCAGGGACAACAAATAATTTATTCCCTGAATTTAAGCGTAATGGAAGAATTAATGGAAAACTATTTTAAAATATTTAAAAAATAATTAATCAAAAAAATATGAATCCCGTTAGAAGTAAGGATTCACTAATTAAATATAATTAAATTTATGATTAATAATCATTCACAACAGAATCCTCAAATTAATAAAGTAACAACTACTTCTAACGGGATGAAATTCACTTTTAAAACAGAAACCCTCCCGATTTTAATTGTTTTAATTTCAATTGTCCTCGGGTTTTATTTTTATTCAGTTTTTCCTGATCAAGTGCCAGTACACTGGAATGTGGCCGGTGAAATAGATCGCTGGGGATCAAAATTTGAAGGCGCCTGGCTAATGCCCTTAATCGCTATAGGCATGTACATCCTCTTTTTAATTTTACCAATTATTGATCCAAGAAAAGAAAAATATAATCAGTTTGCCAAAATTTATCTTTTGTTCAGAATGCTTATTCTTTTAATGATGTTGGGAATTTATTTAATCGCTTCTTTAAATTCTTTGGGTCATAATATCAGAGTTGAAGTTTGGATACCAATTGTCATTGGTTTATCCTTTATTATCATTGGCAATTATATGGGTAAAATTAAAAGTAATTGGTTTTTAGGAATCAGAACGCCTTGGACTTTATCTTCAGAAACAGTTTGGAATAAAACCCATCGCTTAGGCGGCAAATTATTTATGCTAATGGGAATCTTATTGATAATCACTCCTCTCTTGCCTTACCATAACATCTTTTTTGTCTTAATAATTCCTGTTCTGATTATTTCCTTAATTCCGGTCGTTTATTCTTATTTACTTTACCGGAAAGAGAAAAAATAAAACTGAATTTTACTATAATATAATAAAACCCCAACAAGAGACGTAGACATATCTCAAGTTGGGGCTATTTTTTGATTGATTAGAACTCGTTACTCCTTATCTTCATTACCAGGCAGAAGCTCGCCGACTATGTTAGCTGAAACAAATTCCTAAATAAGTACACTATTATTAGGATGCCTAGCAATGGCTTGGCGGAATTTTAAGTCACCCATATCCCCTGTCAAGCGCCTTTGAGTACTCCGATGCCAAGCATCGGAGCTTGACCTAATAATTATCTTTCCTCGGATTGCTCCTCAATATATTTCTCGACTTGTTCTTTGGTTAGACCTGGGCCAACAGAGCGAACAAAATAGCCCTG
>JAHITV010000005.1 GCA_018817315.1 Patescibacteria group bacterium | reverse complement strand
CTCTGGGGTGACAGTTTCTGGGCAGACGGCTACTTTGTTTCCACTCATAGCACAGTTACCGAAGATATCATCAGAGAATATATTAAGAATCAGGATAAAGATCGTTAAATACTGCGGTCTTTAGACCGCAGATAATTTATTTTAGAATTGGTTTAAAATCAAAAGATAATTACTAGACATTAAGAACTTGCCAACCTTTATATATTTGTGTATCATCTATTCGAGATAATTTAATAATTAATTAACAAACATATGGCTTATAAATGTGGAAAATGTGGTGCTGAATCTGAAGGACCAGGCAGTTGTTGTGATGAACAGACAGAAGAAAAATGTGATGGTTGCAATGAAGCAAAAAGCAAATGCAGTTGTAGTAAATAATTTTTTTTGCTGTTTTCGGCGCATCTTTATCCCCCCCGAGCTGAGCTCGGGAGGGGATTTTGTAACTCTTATAATAATTGACTAAAAAATGATTAGCTATTATACTACACCCACACCTATGGTATAGGTGTAGATAAATTAATTACTAGCTTTAAAGCTTATGACTATGTTAAAAGAAAAATCTCTAATTAATTTTAAAAAAGCTCATAGTTTGATGGCGAAGATTATTGAAATGACTAAAGACAATAAATACTGTATTGATATTATGCAGCAAAATTTAGCGGTAATTGGTCTTTTAAAATCCGCTCATCAAATGTTAATGGAAGGTCATTTAAATAGTTGCTTTAAAAAAGCCATGGGAACAAAAAACGAAAAAAGAAAACAAGAAATGATAAATGAAATTCTAACAGTTGCTAAAATAAGTAATAAATAAAACAGGATTACATGGTAAAGAATAAAAGAAACGTGATAATTGGCAGTTCTACTTTTATTATAGTCATTGCCTTAATTTGGCTAGGAAGTTCGTTCATGCAAAATAACACTTCTAATGAGTCAGATATAAATCCAGCAACTAAAGCCACTATTTATAAATCACCAACTTGTGGCTGCTGCGTTAAATATATCAGCTATCTTAAAAAGCAAGATTTTGTAGTTGAGACAGTTACTACAGAAGATATGTGGTCAATAAAAAATCAGTATCAAATTCCTAGTGATATGGAAAGTTGCCATACGACAGTAATTGGCGATTATTTTATTGAAGGACATGTACCGCTGGAAGCAGTTGAAAAGCTTTTACAAGAACAGCCAGATATTGATGGTATTGCCCTGCCTGATATGCCAGCCGGCTCACCGGGAATGCCCGGCAAAAAGCAAGGAGAGTGGCAGATTTATACTTTAAAAAATGGTGAAGTTAATCAATTTGTAAATTTATAATTTAACTTACAAACAAATATGAATAGAAAAATTTTTATGTTCGGGTTGGTTTTAATAATACTTTTGGGTGCCACCCTAATAGTTATTAATTTTCAAACCCAAAATTCATTTGCTCATAAAACTATTGATGAAAAAAGACAGGAATTTGTTAATGAAAAAGATGCTATTATTGGCGAACTTATTGCCCAAGGTGAATATGCCTGTTGCTTAAAAAAACCTTGCACTTATTGTATTGAAAAAACCCCAGGGCATGGCAAAGGAGCAACTTGTAATTGTTTAGCTGATATAGTTGAAGGCAGACATCCCTGCGGTGAGTGTATTGGCGAAATTTTAGAAGGACATGGTAATCTATATTTAACTGAATATTTTGCCGCTTCTATTGCTGAAGAAGTGGGTGAAGAACATTTAGAAACTTTAGAGCAAATTATTGCAGAAAAATATAATCAAACAGTTCAAGAAAAAGAGGATGATTATATCTGTGAAACTGATCAACAAGAAGGATGTGAACAGTAAATAATAAATCGTTAAAAAGAGAAAAATTTTTAGTCTTTAGTAAAAGATTTTTATTTTAATCCAAGAGATGATAATATTATAATGAAAAATTTATAAATAAGATAAATACATAATAAATGTGTTACGCTATTCCAGGAAAAATAGTTAAATTAAAAAACAATCTTGCCGTGGTTGATTATTTTGGTGAAAAACGAAATGTTTTAAATGATTTTCTTAAGGTTAAAGTTAATGATTATATTTATGCGCAAGGAGGAATTATAGTTAATAAAATCCCGGCAAAAGAAGCTAAAGAAATTTTAGCTTTTTGGCGGGAAAAATTTTTTGAACTAAAAAAAATAGATAACAAATTATCTCAAGTCAAAAAAAATCAAAAAATTTCCAGTAATATTTTAGCTATTTTACAGAAAGTAAATTTAAAACAATCACTTACTAATAAAGAATTATTAAAACTTCTTAATGTTAGCGATGAACAGGAATTGAAATTACTTTTTGCTACAGCTAATAATATCAGGCAAAAGGAAAATGACAATGCCTGTTGTGTTCATGGTATTATTGAATTTTCCAATTATTGCCAAAATGATTGTTATTACTGTGGCATCAGAAAAAGCTGTAGAATTCCTAGATACCGGATGAGTTTGGAAGAAATAATTAAAACAGCTAAAAGCGCCGTTAATAATTTTGGGTTTAAGGCTTTAGTACTACAATCCGGCGAAGATTTTTGGTATGATGAAAAAAAATTAATTAAATTAGTAAAAGAGATTAGAAAATTAAATATTTTAATTTTTTTAAGTATCGGTGAAAGAAGTAAAAGAACTTATAAAAAATTGTTTGCGGCAGGAGCCAGAGCTGTGCTTTTAAGATTTGAAACTTCTAATAAAAAAATTTATCAAAAATTAAGGCCAGGAAAAATTTTAACTGACAGAGTAGAACTAATAAAACATTTAAAAAAACTAAGTTATATTTTAGCCACTGGTTTTTTAACTGGTTTACCCGGGGAAACTAAACAGGACATTATCAATAACATTCTTTTAACAAAATCCCTTAAAGCAGACATGTATTCATTCGGACCATTAATACCTGCTTTTAATACACCTTTAGCAAAGCAAAAAATGATTGCTAAAGATTTAATGCTAAAAATTATAGCGATTACTAGATTTATAGAGCGCGATGCCAAAATTTTAGTAACTACTGCTATGGAAACTTTGGATAAAAAAGTTAAAGAACAAGGTTTGTTGGCTGGTGCCAACTCTTTAATGATAAATGTTACTCCCAGTGGTTACAGGAAAAAATATGTTATTTACCCGGCCAGAGCTGATAAAAACAAAGAAATAAAAAAGAATATTAAAGAAACTTTAGATCTACTTTATTCTTTGGGTAGAGCACCAACAGATGTAGGAACATAAAAATATGCCAGAAATCAAAGAAATAATTGATGAACAAAAAATAAATAATATTTTAAAGAATACTCAAAACCCTCCTGCCAGTAAAGTTTTAGAGATTTTAGCTAAAGCTTTAAAAAAGAAAGGATTAACTCTGGAGGAAATTGGTTATCTTTTGCATACTCATAAGCCGGAGTTAATAGAAAAGATGTTTAAGACAGCCGCTAAAATAAAAGAGGATATTTATGGAGAACGTTTAGTCTTTTTTGCTCCGTTGTATATTTCCAGTTACTGCGTTAATGATTGTGAATATTGCGGTTTTCATAAAAGAAATCCTGCCTCGCGGAAAAAGTTAACTTTGGCAGAGGTTAAAGAACAGGTAAAAATTTTAGAAGATATGGGCCATAAAAGATTATTAGTGGAGTTTGGCGAACATCCTTTGGAAAATCCTATTGATTATGTAACAGAAGTTATTAAAATAATTTACGAAACCAAATCAAACAAGGGTGAGATAAGACGGGTTAATGTTAATATTGCCGCTACTACTGTGGAAAATTATCAAAAGCTCAAAGAAGTCGGTATCGGCACTTATCAGCTTTTCCAGGAAACTTATCATCAAGGAATATATAAAAAGATGCATAATGGTCCTAAAGCAGATTACCAACGTCAGCTTTTTGCTCATAATAACGCTTTTCAGGCAGGTTTAGATGATGTTGGTTTAGGTGTGTTATTTGGTTTATACGATTATAAATTTGATGTTTTAGGTTTGGTTTCTCATGCTCAATATTTGGATAAAAAATTCGGAGTAGGGCCTCATACTTTTTCCGTGCCCCGTTTAAGACCGGCTGAAACAGTTAAGATTGATCCTACTTATCAAGTGAGCGAAGAAGAATTGTTAAAAATTATTGCCATTTTACGTTTAAGCGTTCCTTATACAGGGATGATTATTTCTACCCGTGAACGGCCAGAAGTAAGGACTAAAGCTTTTGAAATTGGCATTTCTCAAACTTCAGCCGCTTCTAAAACTTCACCGGGCGGTTACAGTCAAAAAGAATCTCTTGGTCAGTTTAATGTTTTTGATCCGCGTAATCTTGACGAGGTTTTAAAAAGTATTTTAGAGCAAGGGTTGTTGCCCAGTTTTTGTACTGCCTGTTACCGCGAAGGCAGAACCGGTCAGGTTTTTATGGATTTGGCTAAACCCGGCAATATTCATAATCTTTGCCGACCAAATGCCATTTTGACTTTTAAGGAATATTTGGAAGATTATGCTTCACCTAAAGTTAAGGAATTAGGCGAAAAAGTCATTAATGAATATCTTAAAAAAATTCCTAATAAAGTTATCAAACAAAAAACTAAAATTCGTTTAAAAGAAATAGAAAACGGCAAAAGAGATTTGTATTTTTAATGATAAAAAAATCTTCTTCCCGGTAACAGAAAGAAGATTTAAAGAGAAGACGGACACCAATGCTTTTGCTATGATTCAGCAGAATTTTCAATGGTAGCGAGGAATGGTTTTTCAAAAAACTTTTTTCTAAAACTCAAACCAAATCCTACTACAGTTTTTTCTCCTGGACACTCAAAGCAGGTATAGATAGGAGGTAGGTTTTCACTTGAGTGATTTGATTTGTTTACTAAAGTGGCGATAGTTACTGACACAGACTTTTTGTCTTTCAAGAATTTCAGCACTTTCTCCGCGGTTTTTCCAGTGTCAATAATACCCATAACAATAATAATATCTCTTCTGGCTATATCATCTTCATTTGCACCGATTAAGATATAATTATGGTTGTCCTTAGTGGGTGACAGGAAAGCTTGTCCTTGTTTAATACCCATTGCTCTTACTAGGTCTGCTGCAAAAAACAGACCTTCTTTTAAAACAATTAACAGTAGAGGGTTTTGGGCCCTAAACTGGTTTGCAAGTTTCTTTGCCACTTCTGCGATTCTTTTTTGAATATCATTTTCTTCATAAAGAACAGACAAATTTGCCTTATTTGCCTTGGCCATTTTTCCTCCCGGATTTGTTGTAAAATTATACAGCTAACATTCTTTTATTAGCATTTAATTTTTATTTAGTCAACTAAAAAATTTTTATATAAAAAATAGCTTGATGAATTTTTCTCAACGGGCTTAATAAAAATCAAAGGAAAAAATGATTAGCGGCGATTGGTGTGTTTGACACCGCGTCGCGGCAAGCCCCAATGCTTGGCATTGGGGAAGGATAGCGACCCGTAATCTTTCGCAAAAGCTCTCGTATGATATTATCTAGGCATGACAGCCATTATTCACTCCAGCCATGCCAGATACGATCTCT